>NZ_CP100416.1:782588-1030452 GCF_026017845.1 Amycolatopsis mediterranei | reverse complement strand
CGACGTGAACACCGGGTCGTTCGTGCCGGGCCCGCTCGCCCTGGGCGCGGCGGACGACCCGGAGCTGACCACCGCCGGCGCGGGCCCCCGCGGGGTGCGGCGGGGCGCGGGCGGCGGGACGCAGGAGGTCCCGGTCGCCGCCCCGGTGCCGCCGCCGGCCCAGCAGGTCGCACCGCCGGCCCCGCAGCCGCCGCCCCCGGCCCCGCCCGCGCCGCAGCAGCCCGCACCCCCGGTACCCCAGCCCCCGGTGCCCCAGCCGCCCGCGCCGCCCGCGGCCCCGTCGGTCGCGCCCGCCCCGCCGCCGGTCGCGCCCCCCGCTCCGGCACCGCCGCCCGCCCCGGCCCCGCCCGTGCCGGCACCGCCGTCGATGTCCGCGACGACCCCGCCGGGTGGCGTCGAGCTCAGCCCGGGCGCCGCGTCGAACCTGCCGATCACCGTGCGCAACGACGGCGGGAGCGTGTCCGAGCCGGTGGCCGTCGCGCTGAAGCTGCCGCCCGGGGTGCGTGCGGTCGACACCGGCGGTGGTGGCGCGCCGCAGGCCCGCGCGGAGGACCCCACCCCGATCTCGGTGAACTGCCCCGGCGGCCAGGGCACGGTCGTCTGCAAGACCGGCGCCGGCCTGCAACCCGGCCAGAGCGCGACGCTGAACTTCCGGCTGCAGGCCGACGAAGACGCCGAGGGTGGCACGGTGACCGGGTCGGTCACGGCCGGCGTGCAGATCTCCGTCCACGTGAGCGTCAAGGTCACCGTGAAGCTCCCGCCGGACGCCGTGGTCCTGGAAGCCCAGGGCGACGGGCTGTCGGCGTTCCCCTGGAACCACCACCCGCTGGTCTACGTCCGGGTCCGCAACACCGGCGAGACGACCAAGCCGGTGACCGTCACCTTCGACACCCCGCTCAAGCAGTGGTGGAGCCTGCGCGGCTTTCCCTGCACGACGACCGACGAGAGCGCGAGCTGCACGACGAAGAGCGCGGTGGCGCCGGGCCAGCACGTCAACCTGTGGGTGCGGCTGCTGGGCCGTCCCAACGACGGACGGGTGACGATCAACGCCCAGCTCGGCCGGGCGACGGCACCGCCGGTGACCGTGGACTTCGGCTGCTGGCGCCACTGGTGCGGCAAGGACCCGCTGCCCACGCCGACGACCCCGTCGGTCCCCACGACGACGCCGTCCAAGCCGAAGCCGACGCCGTCGAAGCCCACGCCGAAGCCACCGGTGACGACGACGGACACCGACGAGCCGGCGAGCGAGCCGCCGGTTTCCTCGACCACGACGAGCGCACCACCGCGGTCGGGCGGGAACCCGGGGGCCAAGCCGCCGACAGTCAGCCCCGGGAAGGTTTTCGGCTGGCTGACGGGGTAGCGTCCGCGCGGTGCGCGAGCTGCTGAAGAAGCATCGCGAGCTCCTCCGCTTCGCCGTCGTCGGCGGGATCAGCTTCGTGATCACGATGTCCATCGACTACAGCCTGAAGTTCACCGTGCTGCGGACCCACCCGGTGACGGCGCTGATCGTCGGCGTCCTCGTCGCGACGATCTTCTCCTACGTCGCCAACCGCGAGTGGTCGTTCCGCACCCGCGGCGGCCGGGAGCGAGCCCACGAGGCCGCGCTGTTCTTCCTGTTCAGCGGGATCGCGCTGGGCCTGAACGCGCTGCCGCAGTGGGTCTCGCGGTACGTGCTGGACCTGCAGGTGCCGCGGCTGTCGCCGTTCGGCGTCGAGGTGGCCGACTTCGTCAGCGGCATCATCGTCGGCACGGTGCTGGGCACGCTGTTCCGGTGGTGGGCCTTCAAGAGGTGGGTGTTCCCCGACGCGGACGGCCGCCCGCGCGCGGTGCCCGCCGAAAGCCTCGAAGATCCGGACATTCACGGCAGCAAGGCCGCCTGAACCACAGGTGAACGCGGGTGCTCCTAGACTGCGTGGTGTGACCGTTGTGGAAACCGTGCTCAAGCGCACGCCGGAACCACTGCGTTCGGTGCTGATCAAGCACCGGGAGCTGCTGAAGTTCGCGATCGTGGGCGGCACGACGTTCCTGGTCGACAACGGCGTCTGGTACACCCTCAAGCTGACGGTGCTGGAGCCGAAGCCGACGACGGCGAAGGCGATCGCGATCATCGTCGCGACCATCGTGTCCTACATCCTCAACCGCGAGTGGTCCTTCCGGACCCGCGGCGGACGCGAACGCCACCACGAAGCGGCCCTGTTCTTCGTCATCAGCGGCATCGCGGTGGGCGTCAACCTGGTCCCCCTGATCGTCTCGCGGTACGTGCTCGACCTCGAGGTCCCGCACGTGACGTTCCTGGTCCAGGAGATCGCGGACTTCGCGAGCGGCTCGATCATCGGCATGCTGCTGGCCATGTTCTTCCGCTTCTGGGGCTTCAAGAAGTGGGTGTTCCCGGACGAGCTGGGCGAGCGGCGGCGGGACAACGACCAGGTCACCCGCCTGCCCTGACCGGGTTCGCAAAGTACTTGTCTTTTGACATGTAGTTGTCTACTGTCCTCTTCGTCAGTGTTCCTTCGCAGACGACGCCGTCCGGGTTCGGCCGGGCGAGCGGGACGATTCGAGGTGGTTTCCGAGCGCGAAGAGGTCGCATCCGTCCGCGGATGACGATGGAGCCTTTTCCCGACTCGACGGGACGCGCGTTCCCGCGCGTCCGCATCTCTCGTCCCTTCTGACGAAACATGGACTTTCTCGTGAGCACAATCGCGCCTCCGCGCGCCCTGAAACCTGCCCTCACGGGCCTGTTCCTGTCCGTTTTCCTCGCGATGCTCGACGCCCAGGTCGTCGCCACCGCCCTGCCCCGGATCGCCGCCGAGTTCGGCGGGACCGGCGCCTACGCCTGGGTCACCACCGCCTACCTGCTCGCCGGGAGCGCCACCGCGCCCCTGTACGGCAAGCTCGGTGACGTCTTCGGCCGCAAACGCGTGCTCCTGGGCGCACTCGCCCTCTTCCTGCTGGGCTCGCTCGCCTGCGGCCTGGCGCCGTCGGCCGCGTTCCTGATCGCCGGGCGCGTGCTGCAGGGTGCCGGTTCCGGTGGTCTCTTCGTCTCCGTCGGCGCTTCGCTCGGCGAGCTGTTCACGCCTCGCGAAGGCGCGAAGTACTTCGGCTGGTTCTCGATCTGCTTCGCCGTCGCGTCGCTCGCCGGTCCGGTCGCCGGCGGGCTGCTCACCGGGCTCGCCGGGTGGCGGTCGATCTTCCTGGTCAACCTGCCGCTCGGGCTCGTCGCCCTGGCCTGCCTGAAGACGCTCGACCTGCCGAGGCGGCGCCGGGAAGCGCCGTTCGACTTCGCCGGCGTGCTCCTGCTCGGCACGGCGATCACCGGGTTCACCCTGCTCACGCCGTGGTCGATCGCCCTCGGCGCGGTCGCGGCCGGGGTGTTCGTGGTCGTCGAACGGCGGGCCGAAGCACCGGTGCTGCCCCTGCGGTTGTTCCGGGACCGGACGTTCACCGTGTCCGTGCTGCTCAGCGTGCTCGCCGGGTTCGCGTTCCTCGGCTCGGTCAACTACCTCGCGGTCTTCCTGCAGGCCGACGCCGGTCCGGCCGAAGGCGGCCTGCGGCTGGTGCCGATGACGCTCGCCGTTTCGGTCTCCTCCGTCGTCGCGGGCAAGGTCATCGCCCGCACCGGCGCGTACCGCTGGGCGCCGCGGTCGAGCATGGCGCTCGGCCTGCTCGCGGTGCTCGGCCTGCTCACCGTGGACGGTCTGCCGCTGGTCCTCGCCTGCCTGGTCGTCTTCGGCTTCGCGGCCGGGCTGAACCTGCAGGTGCTCGCCATGGCCACGCAGAACACCGCCCCGGCCGCGGACCGCGGTGCGGTCGCCGCCGGCGTCAACCTCGCCCGCGCGCTCGGCTCGGCCCTCGGCCCGGTCGCGCTCGGCTTCGCCTACCACGCCGGCACCCACGGCGTGTTCCTCGCGCTGCTGCCCGTGCTCGCGCTCGGCCTCGTCACGGCGTTCGCGCTCCCCCACGTCCTGCTTTCCCGCTAGGAGAACCACGATGATCTTCGTCCTCGGCGCCACCGGCAAGGTCGGCCGCCACCTCGTCCCCGCCTTGCTCGACGCGGGCGCACCCGTCCGCGCGCTGACCCGCGATCCGGCGCGAGCCCGGATCGACCCGCGTGCCGAAGTGGTCCGCGGCGACCTCGGCACCTCGGACCTGCCCGCTCTGCTGGCCGGCGCGGACCGCGTGTTCGTACTGAGCCAGGGCCACAACGCCGACCGGGAAGCCGCCACTGCCCAGGCCGCCGCCCAAGCCGGCGTCACCCACTTGGTCAAGCTGTCCACCACCGGTGTCCACTTCGGACAGAAAGACCCGATCACCCTCGCCCACGCCGAAGCCGAGCAGGCGGTCCGCGAAGCCGGGCCGGCCTGGACGATCCTGCGGCCCGGGACCTTCATGGACAACCGGTTTGCGTGGGTGGGCTCGATCCGCGAAGAGAACGCGGTGTACGTGCCCGACACCGATCCGCCGTCCGCGCTGATCCACGCCCGGGACATCGCCGCGGTCGCGGCCCTGGTGCTGACGACGTCCGGGCACGAAGGCGCGACCTACGAGCTCACCGGTGGCGAAGCCCTGACCACCGAGCAGCAGGTCGCCATCCTGTCCGAGGCGATCGGCCGGCCGCTGAAGTACGTCGAAGAAAGCGAAAGTGCCGCGAAGGAGCGGCTGGTCCGGAGGTACGGCTGGCCCGCGAAGGCCGTCGACGGCCTCTTCGCCCTGAAGCGCGAGTCGGCCCCGCACGAACGCGTCGTCTTCGACACCGTCGAGCGGCTGCTCGGCGGGCCGCCGCTGACGTTCGCGGCCTGGGCGCGGGAGAACGCGTCCGCGTACCATCACCAGGAGTGACCACGGGGAGGTGCGGCGGATGAGCGACCTGCGCGTCCTCGTCGTGGACGACCATCCCCTGTTCCGGATCGGCGTGAGCACGCTGCTCGCCGCCGAACCCGGGATCGAGGTCGTCGGCGAGGCCGCCGGAGGAGCCGACGCGGTTGCCTCCGCCACCGCCCTGCGGCCGGACGTCGTGGTGATGGACCTGCACCTGCCCGACCTGTCCGGGATCCAGGCGACCCGGCACATCGTGGCGGCGAACCCGGGCACCGGCGTGCTGATGCTGACGATGGCCGACGAAAGCGAGTCGGTCTTCGCGGCGATGCGCGCCGGTGCCCGGGGCTACCTGCTCAAGGACGCCGAGCCGGACGAGATCATCCGCGCCGTCCGGGCGGTCGCCCGGCGGGAGGCGATCTTCGGCCCGGACATCGCCAACCGCGTGCTCGCCTTCTTCAACCAGCCACCGGTCAGCGAACCGGTGTTCCCGGAACTGACCGGGCGCGAACGCGAGGTGCTCGCGCTGATCGCGGCCGGGCACAGCAACAGCCTCATCGCGAGCACGCTGTGCCTGAGCCCGAAGACCGTGCGCAACCACATCTCGAACGTCTTCGCCAAGCTGCACGTGGCCGACCGGGCCGAGGCGATCGTCCGGGCCAGGGACGCCGGTCTCGGCCAGTCCTGAAAGACCGTGCGCCCGGGCAACATCGGGACGCCGGTCCCATGCGCCCGGGACACGCGAGCGGGCAGGCTGGACAGCCTGCACCGTTCGAGGGGAATGGGGAACGATGTTCGAATCCGACCGGACACCGGTGGTCGTCCGCGCCACCGATCCGATCCTGCACGACGGCGTCTGCACGGCGCTGCGTTCGCGCGACGACGTCCGGGTGGTCGACGACGCCACGGCGCAGGTCGCCCTGCTGGTCGCCGACCGGCTCGACGAGCCGATGACCCGGCTGCTGGCCGGGCTGCACCACCAGGGCTTCACCCGCATCGTGCTGATCGCGGGCGAAGTCGACGACAACGAGATCCTGAACGCCGTCGAGCACGGGGTCTGCGCGGTCGCCCGCCGCGCCGACGCGGGGCCTGAGGTCCTGGTGCGCCTGATCAAGGCCGCCGCGGCCGGGGAAGGCGCGTTGCCGCCCGAGTTGCTCGGCCGGTTGCTGAACCGGGTTTCGCGCCTGCAGCGCCAGGTGCTCGAGCCGCGCGGCCTGCGCCTGGGCGGCATGAGCGACCGCGAGACGGAGGTGCTCAAGCTCGTCGCGGCGGGCCATTCGACGCAGGAGATCGCCGACGAGCTGTGCTATTCGCAGCGCACGGTGAAGAGCATCCTCCACGACGTCACCAACCGGTTCCAGCTGCGGAACCGGTCGCACGCGGTCGCTTACGCGTTGCGGGAGGGGCTGATCTGAGCGGCCGGCCGGGCGTTTCCTAACGCGGGACGCGCTCGGCCGGCCAGCGCACCTCGGGGACGTCGGTCGGCCGCGGCACCTTGAGGAACAGGCTGAACACCGCCGGACGGCGGTTCGACAACTCGAGGCGGCCGCCGTCGGCCTCGACCAGGGCCCGGGCCAAGGCCAGCCCCACGCCCGTCGAGCCGCCGCCGGAGAAACCGCGCTCGAAGATGTGCGGCGCGAGCTCGTCCGGGACGCCGGGGCCGGTGTCGCTCACCTCGATCACCACCGTGCCCTCGGCGTCGCCGCGGCGGGCGATGAGCGTGACCGTGCCCGAGCCGTGGCGCAGCGCGTTGTCCAGCAGCACGCCGATGACCTCGCGCAGCCGTCCCGGGGTGGCGCGGGCCATCAGGCCGTCGGCCACGCGCGTCCGGAGGTTGCGGCCCTCCGAGCGGAGCAGCTCGCGCCACTCCTGGGCCATCGCCGGCAGCTGCGTCGGCAGGTCCACCGGTTCCGCACCGACCTCGCGCGCCGCGCGGGCTGCCGCCAGCAGCTCGTCCAGCGCCTCGGCGAGCCGGTCCGCCTGTTCCTGGGCCGCCTTCGACTCGTCGGCCACCTCTTCGTCCGGGTGCACCGTGAGGGGTTCCAGCCGCAGCTGCAACGCCGTCAGCCGGCTGCGCAGCTGGTGCGAGACGTCCCCGACCAGCTGGCGTTCCCGTTGCACGAGCTGGGCCAGCGCGGTGCCGGACGCGTCCAGCGCTTCGGCGACCATGTCGAGTTCGCCGACGCCGTAGCGGCTCGGGTCCGGCCGGAAGTCGCCGCCGCCGAGCCGGGCCGCGCGTTCGGCCACGTGCCGCAGCGGCTTCGCGAGCCGTCGGGCCGTCGCGATCGCCACCACCGCGCCGGTGCCCACCGACAGCAGCACCAGCAGCACGACGACGAGCGTCACCGTCGTCTGGCGCTCGTGCATCGGGCCGGCCGGGACGGCGATCTCGACCTTGCCGTCGCGGGCGAGGTCGGCCGTCTCGGTGACGGTGACGGGACCGGGGCTGCTGCCGTAGCGCTTCTCGGTCTGGCCGCTGGCCCGGACGGTCAGCAGCCCGTTCGCCGGGACCGCGGCGCGCACCTGGTCGAGGTCGATCTCCTGGCCGTTGGCGATTTCGGTGTCCAGGATCGCCGCCGCCGCGCGGGCGTTCTCCGCGAGCGTCTCGCGGTAGCTCGACTCGATCTGCCAGCTCGCCACGATGCCCAGCGGGATGCCGAGGACCGCCGCGGTGACGGCGACGGCCAGCAGGATGGCCAGCAGGATGCGGCGGCGCATGGGCTTATTCGGCGTTGAAGCGGAAGCCGACGCCGCGGACGGTCGCGATCCGCCGCTCGCCGTCGTGGGTCTTGCTGGTGCGGCCGGCGGCCTCGTCGGCGGCGATGGCGAGCTTCCGGCGCAGCCACGACATGTGCATGTCGAGCGTCTTGGACGTCTTCGACTCGAGGTCGTTCCAGACCTCGGCGAGGATCTCGTCGCGGCTGACGACCTGGCCGGCCCGGCTCATCAGCACGCGCAGCAGCTCGAACTCCTTGTTCGCCAGCTGGACTTCGTGGTTGTCCACCGTCACCAGCCGGGCGCCGAGGTCCATCCGCACCCCGCCGGCCTCCAGGACCTCGGGCACCCGACGGCGCAGCAACGCGCGGATCCGGGCGAGCAGTTCGGCGAGCCGGAACGGCTTGGCGACGTAGTCGTCGGCGCCCGCGTCCAGGCCGACGACGAAGTCGACCTCGTCGGTGCGGGCGGTGAGCATCAGGACGGGCAGCTCGGTGCCGGCCGCGCGCAGCCGGCGGCAGACCTCCAAGCCGTCCATTCCGGGCAGACCGAGGTCGAGCACGAGCAGGTCGACGCGCTGGGCGGCGGTCGCGTCGAGTACCGAAGGGCCGTCGGTGACGACGTGGATCTCGTATCCCTCACGTTCGAGGGCGCGGGAGAGCGGTTCGGCGATAGCCGGATCGTCTTCGGCGAGTAGGACCATGCTCACCTGGCCAACTCTACGGTGAGCGGGCGTGAAACCATCGTGACCGTGCCTGGCTACGAAGATGATCTGGCTCTCGCCACCCGGCTGGCCGACGCCGCCGACGCGATCACGACGGCGCGGTTCCGCGCCCTGGACCTGGCGGTGGAGCGCAAGCCCGACCGCACCCCGGTGACCGACGCCGACACCGCGGTCGAGGACGCGATCCGGTCCCTGCTGGCCGAAGCGCGGCCGGACGACGCCGTGCTCGGCGAGGAGCGCGGCGGCTCGGCCGCGACGGGCCGCGCGTGGGTGCTCGACCCGATCGACGGCACCAAGAACTTCCTCCGCGGAGTACCCGTTTGGGCGACCCTCATCGCCCTGGTGGAGGACGGCGACCCGGTCGTCGGCCTGATCAGCGCGCCGCTGCTGGGCCGCCGCTGGTGGGCGGCTTCGGGCGCCGGGGCGTTCTCGAGCGACTCGGCCGGCACCCGCCGGCTGGCGGTTTCGAAGGTTTCGTCCCTTTCGGACGCTTATCTGTCCACAACGGACATCAACTCGTGGCGCGAGTACCACTCGCGCGAGAAGTACCTCGACCTGGTGGACGCGTGCTGGGAGAGCCGCGCGTTCGGCGACTTCTGGCACCACGTGCTGGTGGCCGAGGGCGCGCTGGACGTGGCGGCGGAGTGCATCGTCAACCCGTGGGACGTCGCGGCCGCGCAGGTGATCGTGACCGAGGCGGGTGGCCGGTTCAGCGACCTGGACGGCGTCGCGCGGTACGACAACGGAAGCGCGTTGTCGACGAACGGCCGGCTGCACGACGAGGCCTTGGCGGTCCTCGAGCGCTGAGGGCAGCCCGGCGAGCACTTCTTGACCGGTCTGGACCAGCAGTGGTTCACTCACGGTGCTCGCCGGGTCACCCGGTCTTCTGACAACGTTGTCAACCGGGGTGATCCGCTCACCTCCGGGAGGAAGAGCATGCGCAGAGTCGTCACCGCGGCTTTGATCGTCCCCCTCGTCACGGCGGTCGCACCCGCGGCCGCCGAACCCCTGAACCGCGACTTCGCCGCCTACGTCAACCCGTTCGCCGGCGCGAAGGCCGGCGACACGCCCGAGACCAACACCTACGCCGGCGACACGTTCCCCGGCGCCGACGTCCCCTTCGGCATGGTGCAGTGGAGCCCCGACACGCCTCTGCAGCCCAAACCGCCCGCCGGCCAGGGCCGCTACTACGCCCGTGACCGCGACGGCGGCTACGCCTGGGAAGAGAACCGGCTCCGCGGCTTCAGCCTCACCCACTTCAACGGCGCGGGCTGCGGCGGCGCGGCGGGCGACGTCCCGTTTCTGCCGGTCGCCGGCGCCCTGACGACGTCCCCCGCCGTCGACGCCACGAAGTACTTCCCCACCTTCAGCCACGCGAACGAATCGGCGTCGCCCGGCTACTACAAGGTGACGACCGATTCGGGCGTGACCACCGAGCTGACCGCGACCCAGCGCTCCGGCCTGGGCCGCTTCACCTTCCCGAAGGACGCCCCCGCCACGCTGCTGATCGACGTCGCGCAGTCCGCGATGGGCAGCGACGACGCCGCCGTGACCGTCGACCCGATCCGGCGCACCGTCGAAGGCTGGGTCTCCAGCGGCCACTTCTGCCGCGGGCCGAACACCTACAAGGTCTACTTCCAGGCCACCTTCGACCAGCCGTTCCGCACGTCCGGGACCTGGCAGGACGCGACCGTGACGCCCGGCGGCACCAGCGCCCGCGGCGGCAACCTGAGCAAGACGACGTGGGACAAGCAGGTCGTCACCGCCGAGGGCGGCTCCGGCGCCTACCTGACCTTCGACCCGGCGAAACCGGTCCAGGTCCGGGTCGGTCTGTCCTATGTAGACGCGGCCGGGGCGCGGCTCAACGCCGACCTCGAACAGCGGCACGACTCCTTCGACGCCGTGAAGGGCAACGCACGCCGGGCGTGGAACGACCGGCTGCGGCAGATCGCCGTCGAAGGCGGCACGGACGCGGCCACGAAGACGTTCTACACCGCGCTGTACCACACGCTCATGCAGCCGAACGTCTTTTCCGATGTGGACGGTCGCTACCCCGGGTTCGACAAGGCGATCCACCACGCCAAGCCGGGGCACGCGCAGTACGCGAACTTCTCCGGCTGGGACACCTACCGCGACGAGGTCCAGCTGCTGTCGCTGCTCGCCCCGCACGAGGCCGCCGACATGGCGCAGTCGATGCTCAACCAGGCCGACCAGGCGGGCGGGATCTGGGACCGCTGGTCGCAGAACAACGACTTCATGGGGGTGATGGGCGGCGATCCGTACCACTCGATCATCGCCGGCACGTACGCCTTCGGCGCCACGGACTTCGACGCCCGAAGCGCCCTGAAGTCGATGGTGCACGGCGCCACCCGCGTCCAGCAGGCGGGCGAACGGGCGCTCGAACGCCCGGGCCTGTCGGACTACCAGACGCTGGGCTACCACCCGAACAACGTCTCCGACATGCTCGAGGAGACGACGGCGGACTTCGGCATCGCGCAGCTCGCCCAGCGGCTCGGCGATCCCGGGACCTACCACCGGTTCATGAGCCGCGCCCAGTACTGGGAGAACGTCTACAACCCGGCCACGGGCTACCTGCAGACCCGGATGCGCGACGGCCAGTTCCTCTCGCCGTTCGACCCCGCGCAGTACCAGGAAATGCGCTACCAGGAAGGGAACGCGGCGCAGTACACGTGGATGGTGCCCTACAACGTCCGAGGTCTCTTCGACGCGATGGGCGGCAATGAAGCCGTGAAGAAGCGTCTCGACTTCTTCTTCACGAAGCTGAACAGCGACGCTAGCTCGCCGTACGCGTTCATGTCGAACGAACCGTCGTTCGAGGTGCCGTGGGAGTACGCCTACGCGGGCGCGCCGTCGAAGACCCAGGACATCGTGCGCCGCTCGGCGGAACTGCTGTTCAAGCCGGGCGAAGACGGCCTGCCCGGCAACGACGACCTCGGCGCGACGTCGGCGTGGTACGTCTTCGCCGCGCTCGGGATGTACCCCGAGGCGCCCGGCCGCGCCGAAATGGTGCTGGCCAGCCCGATGTTCCCGAAGATCACGCTGACCCGGGCGACCGGGCAGCGGATCACGATCACCGCGCCCGGCGCGTCCAGCTCGGTGAAGTACGTGAAGGACCTGAAGGTGAACGGGAAGCCGAGCACGAAACCGTGGCTGCCGGAGTCGTTCTCGGTGAACGGCGGCCGGCTGGACTTCACGCTCGGCGCGTCGCCGACGTCGTGGGGGTCGGGCGCTTCGGACGTCCCGCCGTCGTTCCGCGACGGTGAAGTTCCGGTGCGCGGCCGGGTCGGCCCGGGCCGGGTCGCGGTCGCGCCCGGCGGAGCCACCGGCGCCACGGTGATCGCCGAAGGCATCACCGGCGCGGGCACGGTGTCCTGGCAGGCGAAGCCGCCGGCGGGGATCACCGTGACGCCGTCGAGCGGGACGCTCTCTGTGGGCGCGCACGGAACGGCCTCGCAGCAGGTGCGGATCACCGCGGCGGCCGGGACTCCGGACGCGTACACGAGCGTGCCGGTGACCTTCGACGGGCAACCGGTCCCCGCGGTCCTGCCGGTGACCGTCGGAAAGCCGGGGACGCTGCCCGCGGCGAGCACGAACGTCGGCGTCACGGACGACAAGTTCGTCCAGTACGGCGACTTCGGCGAGACCGACCTCTACCCGGGCGGGTTCGCGTTCTCCTACTCGGCGCAGGGCTTCGCCGTGAACGGCATCACCCCGGGCGCGACGGTGACCGCGAACGGGCAGCAGTTCCGCTGGCCGTCGAGCCCGGCCGGGTCACCGGACAACGTCGTCGCGGCGGGGCAAACGCTTGCGGTGGATGCTCCGGCGGGCGCGTCGAAGCTGTCGTTCCTCGGCGCGGCGACCGGCGCCGAGGCCCAGGGCACGGTGACGGTCACCTACACCGACGGCTCGGCCCAGCAGGCACCACTCGGGTTGTCGGAATGGCTGCTTAAGGGCGGAGCGGAGACGCCGCAGTTCGGGAACACGGTCGTCGCGAAGGTGCCGTACGTGAACTCGGCGTTCCCGAGGTACATGTTCCGGCTTCAGCGGCCGTACACGTCGTACCTGTTCGCGACGGCCCCGATCGCCCTCGACCCGGCGAAGCAGGTCCGCAGCATCACCCTGCCCCCGTCGACCGGCGCGGGGCAGGCGCACGTCTTCACCTACGCGGTGAGCTGAGGCGGCCGCCCGGGTCGTGCGTCCGTCACGACCCGGGCAGCAGGCCGACGGCGCCGCGGGCGACCTGGGCCCAGGCCAGCCGGCCGAACAGGTAGTGGCACGCGACCTGTTCGCTGGTGAAGCGCGCCCAGTCGTAGCGGTTGCCCTGCTCGCGCCAGAACACCTCCCACGCCTCGTCCTCGCCCTGCATCAGGCACCAGGCGTTGTCGACCTCGGCGCCGAGCGAGACGACCTCCGGGGGCACGCCCAGCACGCCGAGCCACCGCTGGATCGACTGGGTGTTCATCAGTCCTCTTCCCCCTTGGCCTCGGCGAGGTAGCCGAGGGTCACCAGTTCGTCGGCCGCCAGCAGGGCACGGTACCGGGTGCCGCCGCCGACCTGCCCGAACCAGCCCGCGGTCTCCGAGCGCCACATCGGCACCTTGCGCACCACGACGTACCGGCGGTACTCGGCGTCCAGGAACGCGGGTGGCAGCGAGCGTTCCGCGAACGGCGTCCCGTCGGCGAAGAGCACCCGCCCGTAGGCCGGGCCGAAGCGGTCGAGGACCGTGTCGGCCGGGACCATCACCGGCTCGGGCCAGTCCACGCTGCTCTCGGGGAACTGCTCGCCCGGTGGCCACGCGTACTCGGGGCCGAGCTCGCTGTGCCCGACGACGAACCGGCGGATCCAGACCGCCTGGGTCGCGCGCGCGTAGGGCACGTACCCGTTGGTGAGGTGCCGCGGCACCGGCCGCGACGGCGCGGTCGGCGAGCGGCGGAAGCCCGCGGTGACGTTGGTCAAAGCCTGGTCGTCGAAGATCAGCCGGGCGTCCGGGTGGTCGTTCGGCGGGAAACCGTCCGGGTCTTCGGGCAGCGGCAGCTGGCGCGCCGGCTTGTCCATCGCCACCGGCAGGTGCCCGATCGGGAACATGTGCACCAGGAACAGCGCGACGACGCTCTCGCGTTCCATACGCGGCGAGCCGAGCGGCGGCAACGGCACCGGCGAACCCGGGTTCGGCGGCGGCCCGGCCACCGGCGGTGGCGGGCCGGCCACCGGCGGCGGCAGCGGAGCCGGCGTCGGCGGGGCCGGTGGGGCCGGGGGCAGCGGGAACGGCGGCAGCAGCGGCGACACCGCGTGCGGCCAGGCCGCGGGGTTGCCCGAGGGCGGGGTCGGGGCCTCTTCGAAGGCGCCCGAATCCGCCAGGCCGTACCCGGGCAGCTGCACCGGCCCGGTGTCGAGGTCGGCCTCGACCGGTTCGGAGCCCGCCTCGGAAGGCTCGGTCACACCCATCCTCCGGCTCGGTCGGTGCCCGGGGGCACACGCTGTTCGACGCGGCCGCGGCGCTGCCGGTCCCCCTTGATACCGCACCCCTTCCCCGCGGGCGCGGCGAGGTCACTTTCTCCTTCGGGGGCTCCGGGTGGCGGAGCCCCCGGCCCGGGGCGGAGCCCCGGATGTCACAGCTTCCTTTCGGGGGCTCCGGGTGGCGGAGCCCCCGGCCCGGGGCGGAGCCCCGGATGTCACAGTGCGGCGACCACGCGGGACGGGCTCGGGCGGCCGAGCTGTCCCGCCATCCACACGCTGGCCGCCACCAGCGCGTCCAGGTTGACACCGGTGGCCACCCCGAGACCCTCCAGCATCCACACCAGATCTTCGGTCGCCAGGTTCCCAGTGGCCGATTCGGCGTAGGGGCAGCCGCCGAGCCCGCCCGCCGAAGAGTCCACAGTCGACACTCCACATCGGAGCGCCGCGAGCGTGTTGGCGAGAGCCTGACCGTAGGTGTCGTGGAAGTGCACGGCCAAAGTACCGACATCGCCGAACAGCCCGATGAGCGTTTCGACCTGCCCGGCCGTGGCGACGCCGATGGTGTCGCCCAGGGAAAGCTGCGAGCACCCCATGTCCAGCAGGCGACGGCCGGCGTCGGCGACCTGCTTCGCCGGTACGACGCCTTCCCAGGGGTCACCGAAGCACATCGAGAGGTAGCCGCGCACGGCCAAGCCCGCTTCCCGGGCCCGCGTGACGACCGGCTCGAACATGGCGAACTGCTCGTCGAGCGAGGAGTTGAGGTTCTTGCGCGCGAACGTCTCCGTCGCGCTGGCGAAGATCGCGATGTGCTCGACACCGGCTTCGAGGGCCCGGTCGAGGCCCTTTTCGTTCGGGACCAGCACCGGGTACCGGACGCCTTCGCGGCGGTCGAGCCGGGCCAGCAGCTGCTCGGCGTCGGCCAGCTGCGGCACCCACTTCGGGTGGACGAAGCTGGTCGCCTCCAGCGTGGTGAGCCCGGCGCCCGCGAGCCGGTCGAGAAATTCCAGCTTGACCTCGACCGGGACGATCGTCTTCTCGTTCTGCAGCCCGTCGCGCGGGCCGACCTCCCAGATCGTGACGGAGTCCGGCAGCTCCCCCGCCGAGGGGACCCGCTCGGGCAGTCCCAGTGCGCGCGTGCCCATCAGCGGCGTCTCTCGCCACGCGGCGGCCGGCCGCCGCCCTGGGGCGGCAGGGGCGTGGTCTGCTGGGGCTGTTGCGGGGCACCCGGCCGGTAGTCGTCGTACGGGTTGTCGTTGACCTCGCGGTAGATGACCGTGTGCACCTTCTCGACGTGCGGGATGTCCTCGAAGCGCAGCGGCTCGTCCGACGCCGACTCGATGATGAGCGTGCCGCAGCCGAAGACCCGGTCCAGCAGGCCGTGCTCGAACTGGACGCTGTTGATCCGGCCCATCGGGATGTCGATGCCGGTGCGCTTGAGGACGCCCTCGCGGGCGATCAGCCGGTCCGTCGTCACGATGAAGTGGGTGGTCCGCCAGCGCACGAGCGGCGCCAGGAACAGCCACACGACCAGCACGAGCGCGACGACACCGATGGCGATCAGCCCGACCGTGTTCCACGGCGAGCCGGCGTCCTTCGCGAGGATCGCGAGCCAGGTGCCCGCGCCCACGGTGACCAGCAGCGCGAGCGTCGGGAAGATCAGCATCTTGAAGTGCGGGTGACTGTGCACCACGACGTGCTCTTGCTCGCTGAGCAAATCGTCCGGATAAGCCACGGCGGACGCTCCCAAGGTCGGTGCGGCGGTGTCGTCTCACCGTACCGGCGAGCGAGGACGCGGTGGGGGCAACGCCCCGAAGAATCAGGCCGGACGCACGTGGACCACGTCACCCGCGAAGACGGTGTGCCGCTGCCCGCCCGCCACGTCGACCTGCAACTGCCCGGCGGCGTCGATGTCGGCGGCTCGCCCGGTCAGCGAAGTCCCGTCCGGCAGCTGCACCTCGACGTCCTGGCCGAGGGTCGCGCAGTGGGCGCGGTAGTCGCCGAGCAGGCCGGCCTCGGTGAGGTCGCCGCCGGCCAGGCGCCAGCGCCGCTCGAGGTCGTCGAACCCGGTGAGCAGCGCGATGGCGACATCGGTGCGGTCGGTGTTCGTGGCGCCCCGCTCGGCCAGCGACGTCGCGGGGAGCCCGCCCGGGCCCGGCTGGACGTCGCCGAGGGGCAGGACGTTGAGGCCGATGCCGAGCACGATCGACGGGTCGTCCCCGGCGACGGCCTCGGCGAGGATGCCGGCACACTTGGCGCCGTCGACCAGGACGTCGTTGGGCCACTTGAGCACGGCGTCCACCCCGACGGACGCGGCGGCCGCCCGGACGGCGAGCCCGGCGACGACGGACAGGGAGCCGAGCACCGCGAAGGGGACGCCCGGCCGGAGCGCGACGCTCAGGTACAGCCCGGCGCCCTTCGGCGAGCTCCACGAACGAGCCCGCCTGCCGACGCCCGCGGTCTGCTCTTCGGCGAGCAGGACGGTCCGGTCGGCGGCGCCGGTTTCGAGGGCTTTCCGCAGGTCGGCGTTGGTGGAGCCGGTGCGCTCGACGACGTCGATCTTTGCGTACCGACCGTGGAGCGCGGAGGTGAGCCGGGCAGCGTCGATCACAGACATGTGCCCACCATATGGGAGTCCCCCTAACGTGCAAGCTACTCGCTCGTTCACTAACAGGTGCGCTCTTCTAAGTTGGAACCTGTGACGACGAAGCAGACTTCGTGGGCCCGCGGCGCTGCGCTGCGCGGCCTGGTGGCGCTGCCGCTCGTCGCGGGTCTGGTCACAGCGGGCTGGCTGCTGGCCGACCGGTCGCCGGAACCCGCGGCCGTCCCGGCGCCCCCGCCGGTGGTGCGCGACGCGGTGTCGGGTCCGTCGGTCCTCGAAGTCAGCGCACCGGTGAAGGCGCAGGAGCCGGGCCAGGGCGCGTCCGGACAGGGCGGCAAGAGCCCGTTGCAGCAGTGGGCGGACCAGCTGGCCGGCCCCCTCGACATCCCCGCGGACGCGCTGATCGGCTACGCGAACGGCGAGCTGGCGCTGCGCGGCGAAGACCCGTCGTGCCACCTCTCGTGGGTCACGCTCGCGGGCGTCGGCGCGGCGGCGTCCAACCACGGCCGCGGCGGCGGCAACCTGCTGGGCCTCTCGGCGGCGCAGGCCAAGAAGTACGGCTCCGACGCACCGGTGGCGGCCGGCCGGGCGCTGTGCGCGGGCGGCACCGACCTCGGCGCCGGCCCCGGCTGGTGGAAGGCCGTCGCGGCCTACCACCCGGGCAGCGACACCGAGCTGTTCCGCCAGCGCGTGCTCGGCATGGCCCAGCTGTACGCCACGCTGTCCCTCGACCCGGCATCGGCGGACTCGCCGCGGGTCCGCGCGACCCGCTTCGCGCTGGGCCAGCTCGGCCTCCCGTACGTCTGGGGCGGCAACGGCCCGGACGCGGGCGCGGCGGGCTTCGACTGCTCCGGCCTGACGAAGGCGTCGTACGACAGCGCGGGCGTCGCCCTCCCGCGGACGGCGGACAGCCAGTTCCGCGCGCTCCCGCCGGTGCCGGCCACCCAGGAACCCCGCCTGGGCGACCTGGTGTTCTACGGCAGCCCGGCCACGCGCATCCACCACGTCGGCCTGTACCTCGGCAACGGCCTGATGATCAACGCACCGACCGAGGGCCAGGCGATCCAGATCCACACGTACCACTCGAAGGGCGACGACTACGCGGGCGCGGGCCGCCCGGCCTGAGCTCAGGTCGGGCGCGGCGCCACCAGCCCCGATTCGTAGGCGAACACCACCAGCTGCGCCCGGTCACGCGCGTGCAGCTTCATCATGGCCCGGTTGACGTGCGTCTTCGCGGTCAGCGGGCTGATCACCATCCGCCCGGCGATCTCCTCGTTCGACAACCCCCTCGCCACGAGCGAGACGGCTTCGCGTTCCCGGTTCGTCAGCTCCGCCAGCCCCGCGCCGGGGACGAGCGGCTGGGTCACGTACCGGTCGATCAGCTTGCGGGTGATCGACGGCGCCAGCAGCGCGTCACCGCGAGCCGCGACGCGTACCGCGTGCAGGAAGTCCTCCGGCTGGATGTCCTTGACCAGGAACCCCGCCGCACCCGCGCGCAGCGCCTCGAAGACGTACTCGTCCAGGCCGTAGTTGGTCAGGATCACCACGTGCACCGCGGCCAGCGCCGGGTGCGCGGCGATGCGCCGGGTCGCCTCGATGCCGTCGACGCCGGGCATCTGGACGTCGACGAGCGCGATGTCCGGCAGGTGCTCCAGCGCGAGCCGCACCGCCTCGCCGCCGTCGCCCGCTTCGGCCACCACCTCGATGTCGTCCTCGACGTCGAGGAGCGCACGGAATCCGCTGCGGATGAGCGGCTGGTCGTCGGCCAGCAGCACCCGGATCACGCGGGGTCCACCGGCAGTTCGGCCTGGACGCTGAAGCCGCCTTCGCGGCGAGGCCCGGCCTGGAGCCGGCCGCCCAGCGCCGTGACGCGCTCGCGCATCCCGGTCAGGCCGACGCCCGGCGCACTGTCCACGGTGGCCTGGCCGTCGTCGTCCACCCGGATGACCAGCGTGCCGGGCCGGTGGTCGATCCGGACCGACGCGGTGGCCGCGGCGGCGTGCCGGGCGACGTTGGTCAGCGACTCCTGGACGATCCGGTAGGCGGTCCGGCCGACCGCGGCCGGCACGGCGTCGCACCGGCCTTCGACCGTCAGCTGCGCGTCGAGGCCGGTGGTCCGGACGCGGCGCACGAGGTCGGGGACGTCGTCGAGCCCACGCGGCGGGTCCTTGTCGTCGTCGCGCAACGCCTCCAGGGTCGCCCGCAGCTCCCGCGCCGCCTCGCGCCCGGCGTCGCGGATCGCCAGCAGCGCGTCGGGCACGTCTTCGCCGCGCTTGCCGGCCAGGTGGACGGCGACTTCGGCCTGCACCTTGATGACCGAGATCTGGTGGGTGAGCGAATCGTGCAGCTCCCGCGCGATGTGCAGCCGTTCCCCGTCCGCGCGCCGCCGCGCAGTTTCCTCGCGGGTGCGCTCGGCTTCGTCGGCCCGGCGCTCGGCCTGGCGCAACGCCTCCCCGGCCGCCCCGGCGGCGATCAGCCACGCCAGCTGGAGGACGTCCCGAGCCTGCGTGAACGCGGCGCCGGTGCCGGCCACGCCCGAAGCCAGGAGCGCGAGCGGAATCGCGGCCAGCATGAGCACCGAAGCGACCACCGCGGCGATCCGGTGTCCCGCCCGGACGGCGGCGTACACGGCGAAGAGGTAAGCGACGACGGGCACTTCGAAGCCGGCGACCTGGTACGCGAGCGCGCAGACCGCGGTCACCGCCAGCACGGCGATCGGCGCCCGGCGGCGCGCGGCCAGCGCCAGCCCGCCGGCGGCCAGCGCCGCGTACCCCAGGACGTCGAGGTCCGGGCTCCGGTGCGTGCCGGACACCCCGGCGACCACCAGGGCCACCGCCACGCCGGCGGCGATCACCCCGTCGACGATCTGCGCGCGGCTCACCTCCGAACCCTAACCGGGCGACCGCGCGGCGAAGTCCTGCGCGAAGCGCATTTCCGGGCTACTGCACCTGCGGTAGCCCGCCGGTTCCTGCGGCGTCCGCGGCAGCGCGAAGTGTCTGCTCGCGCACCACGACGGGCGGCGAGTCCGGCGGACATGCTTCCGGTGTCCGATCCGAGCCGAAGGAGCACCTCATGCTTGTCCTCGCCGCGGCCAGTTCCTACGACCTCACCCCGGGACGGCTCTGGTCCTTGATCGCCGTCGTGCTCGGAGTGGCGGGGGTCGTCGCGGGCGGGCGGGCACTGGCCCGCGGCCGGGGAGCCGTCGTGGCCCTGGCCGGCGGCCTGGCCGCCGTCGTCATCGGCGGCTGGGTGGTGGCCGCCGCGAAGGGTGGGCCCGGCACCGGCTACGGGATCGTCGGAGGCTACGTGGACCTGGTGATCGGCGGGGTCGCCCTGGTCCTCGGCGGCCTGGCGATGGCCCGCTCGCGCGGTTTTGTCGGTGGTCGCCGCTAGCGTCCGGGGCATGTACGAAATCGACTTCGCCGAGTTCCCCTCCACGTCCGCCGCGGCGTCCGGGCAGTTCTTCGAGCGCGCGTTCGGCTGGGCGGTGACACCGTACGGCCCGGACTACACCGACGTCCGGGGCGCCGGCCTCACCTTGGGGTTCCAATCGGCGGCGGACGAACAGACGAGCGCACCGCTGCTCACGATCCGCACGGACGACCTGGCGGCGGCCCGCGAGGCGGTGGCGGCCGCGGGCGGCGTGGTGACGAAGGAACCGTTCGCCTTCCCGGGCGGCCGCCGCTTCCACTTCCGCGAGCCCGGTGGGAGCGAGCTGGCCGTGTGGTGCCCGGACGCCTAGCGCGGCGTCCGGTTTCCGCCGGTGGCCTGGCCGCCTCTTCGCCCCGGACTTCGTGCTGCACCAGGCCGATGGCCTGCCCTACGGCGGTGTCTGGCGCGGCCACGACGTCCCCGCTCGTCGTGCTGACGAACGTGCGCGCCCGGGCCCGCGCCACCGGCCGCGAGCTCGAATTCCCGATCCTCCAGACGATCACCGTGGCCGGCGGCCGCATCATCGAAGCCCGCCCGTTCTACTGGGACAGCGCCGCCATCGCGGCCGTCTGCTCGACGTAACCGGCGGCCCCGCCGCCGTAGTACGTCGCGGGGTCGGCCGGCGCGATCGGCAGGCCGAGCGCGAACCGCGTCACCAGGTCCGGATTCGCGATGAAGTGCCGGGCGAACGAAACCGCGTCGGCGATGCCGGCCTCGATCACCGCGTTGCCCGTCTTGCGGTCGAAGCCGTTGTTGACGACCATCGGGCCGTCGAACAGTGTCCGGTAGCGGGCGAAGGCGGCGAAGTCCTGCCCGGTGTCGGGACCCCGGAGGTGCAGGTAGTCCACGGCGAGGCCGGCGACCAGTTCGTCGTACTCGGCGCGGAGTGCTTCGTCCACAGTGAACAGTCCGCCGGTCCACCACGGCGAAAGCCGGACACCGACCCGGCCGTGCGCGGCGGCCGCGTCGACGACCTCGGTGAGGAACCTGCGACGCGCGGCCGGCGAGCCGCCGTAGGCGTCGGTTCGGTGGTTGAGCCGCGGGTGCAGGAACTGCGCGAGCAGGTACACGCCGTTGGCCGCGACCTCGACACCGTCGAACCCGGCGCGGTGCGCCTTCTCGGCCGCCGCGCCGTAATCCCGGACCGTGGCCCGGATCTCGGCCACGCTCATCTCGCGCGGGGTGACCGTGCGGCGTTGTCCGGAAGTCGGGTACACGGGCTCGTCCGGGTTCACGGCCGACGGCCCCGCCGGCTGCCCGCCGAGGAAGTCCGGGTGCGAAACGGCTCCGGTGTGCCACAGCTGCAGCACGATCCGGCCACCGAGCGCGTGCACGACGTCCGTGACCCGCCGCCACCCGGCCACCTGCGCTTCGGTGTAGATCCCCGGGACGTCCGAGAAGCCGATGGCCCGTTCGCTCACCCAGGTGCCTTCGGCGACGATGAGCCCGGCGCCGGCGCGCTGCGCGTAGTAGGCGGCCTGAAGGTCACCGGGCACCCCGCCGGGGACACGCGCCCGGGTGGTCGGCGCCAGGACGACGCGGTTGGGTAGGCGCCAGCCGCCCAGGTCGGCAGGGGTCAGCAAGCTCATCCGGTCACCTCCGGTCGCGGGGATACGTCGAGGAGGCGACGGTGAACCCGAGCGAAAGGTGACCGATGGACGACCTGGCGGCGGACTTCGAGGCCGAACGCGGCCGGCTGCGCGGGCTGGCCTACCGGATGCTCGGCTCGGCGGCCGAAGCGGACGACGCCGTGCAGGAAGCGTGGTTGCGGCTGAACCGGGCCGGCTCGGTCGACAACCTGGCGGCCTGGCTGACCACGGTCGTGTCCCGCGTCTGCCTCGACGTCCTGCGTTCGCGGAAAGTCCGCCGCGAGGAGCCGTTCGAGGTGTTCCCGGAACCGGTGGACGACGCCGATCCGGCGGACGAAGCCGCGCTCGCCGACGCGGTGGGCCGCGCGCTGCTCGTCGTGCTGGACGCGCTCGGGCCCGCCGAGCGGATCGCGTTCGTGCTGCACGACCTCTTCGCGGTGCCGTTCGACCGGATCGCCCCGGTGCTGGACCGCACGCCGGTGGCGGCGAAGAAGCTGGCGAGCCGCGCGCGGCACCGGATCCGGGGCACTTCCCCGGTGCCCCCGGCCGATCTGGCCCGGCACCGCCGGGTGGTCGACGCGTTCCTGGCCGCCGCCCGTGGCGGTGACCTCGCCGCGCTGCTCGACGTGCTGGCCCCGGACGTCGTCCGCCGCGCCGATGCCGCCGCGCTGCCGGTGGGCGCGGTGCTCGAGACACGCGGGGCCCGCGCGGTGGCCGAGGAGACCCAGGTGTTCGGGAAACGGGCCCGGTTCGCGGAAACGGCCCTGATCGACGGCTCGGTCGGGGTCGTCGTCGCACCCCACGGACGGCTGGTGCTCGCCTTGGCCGTGACGGTCGACGGCGAGCGGGTGGCGGCGTACGAGGTGATCGCCGACCCCGCCCGCCTCGCCGCGCTGCACGTCACGCTCCTCAGCGCTTGACCCGGTAGGACAGGTGCGTCACACCGGTGCCTTCCACGACCTCCGGGCCGGTCAGCTCGGTGGTCGTGTCGAGGTGGTCGAAGAAGCGGACGCCGGAGCCGAGCAGCACGGGGATCAGGTCGACCTGGACGCCGTCGAGCAGCCCGAGGTTGAGGCACTGCTGGGCGATCGTGGTGCTGGCGACCGCGACGATCTTGTCCCCGGCGGTCTTCTTCGCCTGCTCGACGGCGCTTTCGAGGCCGTCCGTGACGAAGGTGAACGGTGCGTCCGGGTGCGGCCACTCCGCGGGCTCCTGGTGGGTGACGACGAAGACCGGCACGCCCATCGGGTGCGTGCCGCCCCAGCCCTGGGTGAGGTTGAACAGGCGGCGGCCGGTGAGCAGCGCGCCGACGTTCTCCATCGCCGCGCGCAGCATCTTCGCGCTGGCTTCGGAGGTCTTGAAGGTGGCCCAGTCGACGGCGGTGGAGGTCTGGACGTCGCCGTTGCCGAACCACTCGAACAGGTGATCGATGCGGTCTTCCGGGTCGGCCACGAAGCCGTCGAGGGACATGGACATGTTGGCGATGACGTCGGCCATTTCGAACTCCTTTTCACTGGTCAGGGGCGGTTTGCCCCGATGACGAGAAGTCTTGCGCGTTCGCCCGCCGGGAAGATCTGCCACCTGGCCGACATCCGGCGGCGGGTGGCCGATGCCTTGACAGCGGGTGGCCGCGGCGGCAGCATGAACACGTGTTCATGAACGTGTGTTCACAACGGAGGGGATGGGGATGACCGGGATCGTCAACACCGCACAAGCCGAGGCATGGAACGGCTACGAAGGAGAGCACTGGGCGACGCACGCCGACCGCTACGACGCCGTGAACAGCGGCTTCAACGATTTCCTGCTCGAGCGGGTGAGTCCGGGCGATCGCGTGCTCGACATCGGCTGCGGCAACGGCCAGCTGACCCGGCTCGCCGCGGCGCGGGCCCGGTCCGCGCTCGGCGTCGACCTGTCCGGGCCGATGCTCGCGACCGCGCGGGCACGGGCGGCGGAGGTGTCGAACGTGACGTTCGAGCAGGGTGACGTCCAGGTCCACCCGTTCGTCGAAGGCAGCTTCGACCTGGCGGTCAGCCGGTTCGGGGTGATGTTCTTCGCCGATCCGGTGGCGGCGTTCGGCAACGTCCGGCGCGCGCTGTCCGCCGGCGGGCGGCTCGCGTTCCTCTGCATGACGGCGCTGTCGGGCACCGATCTCGGCCGGCTGTTCGGGGCGATGGCGGCCTACCTGCCGCAGCCGACCGGGCCGGACGGCAGCGGGCCGACGTCCTTCGCGGACCCGGACCGGACCAGGGCGGTGCTGACCGAAGCCGGCTTCGAAGACGTGGTGTGCACCCCCGTCGAGGCCGACCAGGTCTGGGGCCGTGACGTCCCCGACGCGGCCCGGTTCATCGCGGACTGGGGCCCGGTCCGCCACCACCTGGGCCTGCTCGACGGCGCGACGGCGGCCAAGGCGACCGAAGCCCTCACCGAGGCGCTCGAGCCGTTCGCGGGCCCGGAGGCGGTCCGGCTGCGCGGCACCGCGTGGCTGGTCACGGGAAGGAGGCCGTAGCGGGGCGCCCGTACGATGGCGGTGATGTCACCGAGGAAAGCCGCCGCCCAGCAGGACGGGCAGTCCCTGCACGACCTGCTGCTCGAGACCGCGCAGAAGATGATCGCCACGCACGGCACGACCGGGATGACCGTGCGCGAGATCGCGCGCATGGCGGGCGTCGCCGACGGCGTGCTCTACAACCACTTCTCCGACAAGGAGGAGCTGGTGGCCCGGGCCTTGCTGGAGCACGTGCGCACGACGGAGGCGGAGCTGGGCGAACTGCCCGTGCCCGGCGAAGGCGTCCTCTTCGGGAACCTCCGCCGCCACGTGGAGTTCGGCCTGGCGCTGCACAAGGCGGTCGTGCCGGCGTTCAGCGGCCTGGTCACCCAGCCCAAGGTGCTGGAGCGGTTCGCGGAGATCAGCGAGCGGTCCGGCCACTGGCGCGACCGGCTGGTGGCCTACCTCGAGGCGGAACGGGCACTGGGCCGCCTGCGCCCGGAGTCCGAAGTGGACGCAACGGCGGCCATGCTGGTCGGCTACTGCCACGCCTCGGTGCTGACGACGGTCTTCCCGCACACGGCACCCCTCGACCCGCCACCGGTGAACTCGGTGGTGAGCGCCGCCCTGCACGGCATCGCGCCGAGGGAGATCGAACCGGCGGACGACGAGCCAGGCCCGGTCGCCGAGACGTGATGCCCCGGCCGGCCAAGCCGGCCGCGGTCGCCGAGGGCTGATGTCCCGCGTGGCGGGACACCGGCCGCCGTCGCTCACGAGCGTCGTCCCGGCAGGCGGTATCCCTCGGGGCAACTCGCTCAGATCATCGGGTTGCCGCTCGCCGTCGTCTCCGGGATCTCCTGCACCACGTCCCAGTGCTCGATGATGCGGCCGTCGCGCACCCGCATCACGTCCGCGATCGCGCTGCCACGCGAGCCGGGCGTCAGGCGGAGCAGGCTGTGCGTGCAGACGAGGTCGTCCTCGGCGATCACCCGGTGGACGTCCAGGGTGAGCTGCGGGAACCGGGCCACGAACCCGGCCAGGTAGCGAGCCGAGGCTTCCGCGCTCGCCGGGGCGTGGGGGTTGTGCTGGATGTAGCTTTCACCGACGTGCTCGGCGAAGGCGTCGGCCGGGCGTCTTTCGGTGAAGGCCAACCGGAGGAAGGCCAAAACCACTTCCTTGTTGCGTTGCGATTCCGTCATCAGTGTCAGTCCTTTGTGGAGTTATCGACACCAAGCCCACCATGCGCGAAAGAGAAAGGGAAAGACCTGTGGACTCTGCCGCGATACTCTCCCGGTATGGACGATGTCGAGGTCCGTGAGCTGCGGTATTTCCGCGCGGTCGCCGAAGAGCTGAACTTCTCCCGCGCCGCCGAGCGGCTCGGGATGGCGCAGCCACCGCTGTCCCGCGCGATCCGGCTGCTGGAGCGGCGGCTCGGTGTGCAGCTCTTCGAACGCACCAGCCGGCACGTCTCGCTGACGCCGGCCGGCGCCGTCCTCTTCACCGAGTCGGCGAAGGCACTGGACGCCGTCACCGCGGCGGTCCGGCGCACGCGGCGGGCGGCGCAGCGGACGCCGGCGCTGGTCGTCACCGCGAAGCCCGGGGTCGCGACCGATCTGCTGCGGCGGATCGCCGATGTGCACCCGGATCCGGTCGACGTCCGGGTCAGCGGGTTCGGCGAACAGACGGAGTTGCTGCGGGACGGCCGGGCCGACGTGGCCGTGCTCGGCTGCCAGGGCGGCACGTACCACGGCCTGGACGTCGAGGTGCTGTTCAGCGAGCCGCGGGTGGCCGCGCTGCCGTCGGACCACGAGCTCGCCGGCCGGTCCGTGCTGACCTGCGCCGACTTCGCGGGGCGGCCGACGCCGTGCTGGCCGCTCTCCTCGGCCGCGGACCGGGCGTACTGGTCCGGGCAGGACGTGACCGGCGGGCCGGTGACGCCGGGACCGATCGTGCACGACAGCGCCCAGCTGCTGGAGACGGTCGCGCTCGGGCAGGCGGTCGCGCTGCTGCCGGCGTCGGTCGCCGAGCTGCGCTCGCGGGACGATGTCGTCTACCGGCCGGTTGTCGACGCGACGCCGTACTCGCTGGCCCTCGCCTGGCCGGCCGGGGCGCGGGATCCGCGGATCCCGCGGTTCGTGCGGACCGCCGCCGAGGTCAGCGAAGCACTACCTCGGCCAGGAGCCGTCCCGGCGGGGTGACCGTGTGGATCACCGGGGGCACCCGGACGTCGTCGGCCTCGAAGGCCACCCGCAGCTGTTCGACGTCCGCGTCGGCCGGCAGCTCGGCCAGCTCGTCGGCGCGGGCGAGGGTGGCTGGGGCGAGCGCGGCGGAATCGTCGAGTGCGCCCCAGATGTCCCACTGGAGCATCTCGTGCTTGTTGAGCGCGGCGAGGTCCAGCACGAGGTTGTGCCACGCGTACGGGAGCCCGCGCAGGAACGGCACGTCCAGGTCCGGCGAAACGACCAGCAGGGCCGGGTCGAGCTCGCCGGAGCGGGCGGCGGTCCACGCGTCGGGGCCGGTCAGGAACCGGTCGCGGGGGACGTCGAGGAGGTCGAACCCGACGTCGTCCACCGGGTCGCGGAAGCCGGGTGCCAGCTGGGGCTCGACCAGACACCAGCCGTCGGCGGTGCGGACCTCGGCGACGACGTGGTCGAGGTACCAGCCGGGCATCAGGTAGCTCGCGAAGCCGACGCGGGCGCGGGCCGGGATGCCGTGGTGGCGGGCCATCGAGACGAACAGCAGTGTGAAGTCTCGGCAGCAGCCGACGATCCGGTGCAGCGGCGGCCGAGGCTCGCCGGGTGGAGCCGGGTCGAGCTCGCGCAGGCGCGCCCACATTTCCGCGGCGTACCGCAGGGTGATCTCGTCGTTGCGGGCGGCCGGAAACCCGTGTTCGGTGATCGCGCCGGAACCCCAGTAGTGGAACACCAGCTGGGACGCCGCTTCACGCAGGACGGCGAGGTCGGCCGGCGTGGCGTCGAGCCAGTCCGCGTGCGGGCCGGGGTCGCTGAACCGGCTGTGGCTGACGTAGAAGTCGTCCATGGCGGCCGACGCTATCCGGATTTCAGCCGGCTTGAACAGCCAATTCTCCGCGGAACGTCGACCGGTACGCGCTGGGCGACACCGCGAGCGCCGCCTGGAAGTGCTGGCGCAGCGAGGCCGCGGTGCCGAAGCCGGCCTCGGTGGCGACGCGGTCGACCGGCAGGTCCGTCTCCTCGAGGAGCTGGCGGGCGCGCTCGACCCGTTGCTGGGTCAGCCACTGCAGGGCCGAAATGCCGACCTCCTCCCGGAAACGGCGGGTGAACGTGCGCGTGCTCATCGCCTCGCGGGCGGCGAGCTCGCGCAGGGTCAGCGGCCGGTGCAGGTTCTCCAGCGCCCACGCCCGTGCTGCCTTCGTCGACGATGTGCGGGGCTCGGGTACCGGCCGCCGGACGAACTGGGCCTGGCCGCCTTCGCGGTGCGGGGACACGACCGTGCCGCGGGCGACTTCGTTGGCCACCGCGGTGCCGTGGTCGCGGCGGATCATGTGCAGCACCAGGTCGATCCCGGCGGCGACGCCCGCCGAGGTCAGCACGTCGCCGTCGTCGGTGTAGAGCACGCACGGGTCGACGTCGACCGCGGGGAACCGGTCCTGCAGTTCCTCCGCGGAACGCCAGTGAGTGGTGGCCCGGCGGCCGTCGAGCAGGCCGGCCGCGGCGAGCACGAACGCGCCGGTGCAGATGGAGGCGATGCGCGCGGCCGGCGGGATGCGGTCGAGAGCGGCCTTGAGCGGCGGGGTCAGCACGCGCGCCAGCGGCTCGTACTCGGCCAGGGACGCCGGGACGATCACCGTGTCCGCCTCCGCCAGCACCTCGGGGCCGCGGTCGACCGGGATGGCGACGTCCCCGTCGGTGCGCACCGGGCCGGGCTCGAGCGTGCAGGTCACGACCTCGTACAGCGGCTCCCCCGCCGCCGAGCGGGCCTGCCCGAACAGGCGGTGGACGATGCCCAGCTCCATCACCAGCATGCCGTGGCGAACGAGCACGGCGACGTGGTGGCGGTTCGGGTGCACGAATTCGGCCATGGCCCGATTCTTGCACACGGTGGCCTCCGGGCCACGCGATCGCGTGCCCGCGAGCCGTCCACGGGCCGCGCGGGGCGAGGCGCCGCCTGGCCCGCGCGGGGCGAGGCGCCGCCTGGCCCCCGCGCGCCCGGGGCGCGGGGCGCCGACCTCACGCGGGCAACGTCAAGCGCTGCCCCAGACCGCCGTCCACGGGGAGGTCGGCGCCGGTGGTGAACGTCGCTTCGAACGCCAAGAACAGCACCGCCGCCGCGATCTCCTCCGGGGTGGCGTGGCGCTTCAACGGCGTCACCTCGTCGCCGATCTCCTTGAACTTCGCCAACACCGGCTCCGGGACGCCGGTGACGCCCATCGTCGGCGTGTCGGTGTAGCCGGGGCTGACCACGTTCACCCGGATCCCGCGCGGCGCGAGCTCGGCCGCGTACGTGCGGGCGAACGAGCGCACCGCCGCCTTCGCCGCCGAATAGAGGCCCATCCCGGCGATCCCCGCCTCGGCCGCGACCGACGTCGTGAAGACGAACGAGCCGCCGGACTTGACCAGCGGTGCCAGCCGCCGGGCCGTGAAGTATGCGCCCTTGGTGTTGATGTCGAACGTCCGGTCGTAGAGCTCGGGCGTCGCGTCCTCGTACGGGGTCAGTGTCGAGAACCCGACGTTGATGAACACCAGGTCCAGCTCGCCGAGCGTGTCGGCGGCCACCGCACCCAGCTCGGCGACGTCGGCCAAACGCGCCGCGTCCGAGGACAACAGGTGCGCCTTGCCGGGCAGCGTTCCCGTCAGCGGCGACACGTCCCGGCCGGTCAGCAGCACCTCCGCGCCGCCGTCGAGCAGGGCGCGCACCACCGCGAGCCCCATTCCGTGCGTGCCGCCGGTGACGACGGCCTTCTTCCCCTGGTACCTCACCGGATCTCCTCGATGACGCTGGCGATCGCGTGCGAGCCGTGGCCGGCCGCGACCGCTCGGTCGAACAACTCCCGCAGCACGGCGGGCACCGCCGTGCCGATCCCCTGCGCACGGCTGGTCTCGACCAGCAGGCCGAGTCCCGCCGCGTTGATGTCCAAAGAGGACACTTCGGTGGCGTAGTCACCGCTGGCGACCTGCGAGCCGATGCCCGGCAGGAACCCGCCGACGGCCGAATGCCACGCCGACGCCAACGGCTCGAACTGCTCGGGCGTGACACCCTCGGTGCCGACCAGCGCCAGCGCGTGCAGGTAGCCGGCCATGGTCGACCACATCATGCCGAGCAGCGCCAGGTCGTACAGCGCCGCCAGCCCGGCGTCCTCGCCGAGGAACACCGGCGCCCCCAATACCTCCAATACCTCGCGCTGCGCCGCGAACGTCGGTTCCGAGCCGCTGTAGAGGATCTGCGCGGCCGGCGTCCCGATGCCCTGCGGCACGGCCATGATCACGCCGTCCACGTAGCCGACGCCTTCGGACGCCGCCCACTTCGAGACATCCCGTGCCTGCTCCGGCGTCCCGGACGTGAGGTTGACCAGCGTCCGGCCGGACAAGGCCGCCGCTTCGAGCGCCGGCCACTGAGTGTCGTATGTGGACAGACAACTGAGGACGACGCCTGCCGAAGCCGCTTCCGCCGGGGTCGCCGCGAGCCGGGCGCCGCGGTCGAGCAGCGGCCCGGCCTTGTGCGGCGACCGGTTCCACACCGAGACGTCGTGTCCCGCCCCCAAGAGCGCCCCGGCGAGGGCGGTGCCCATCCGCCCCAGGCCGAGCACGCCCACGTGTTTCTTGCTTTCTCCCATGGATTCCATGCTGCTGGCGCGCTTTACACTGGACAAGTACCGACTAATAAGTCGGGTACCCACCAAAACGTAAGGATCCTGGATGCAGCCTCGAACGTACCGCTGCGGATTGGACGCGGCCGTCGACGTCATCGGCGGCCGGTGGAAGGCCCTGATCCTGTGGGCGCTGCACGCCGAGCCGCTGCGGTTCGGCGAGCTGAAGCGGAAGGTGGCGGGAATCAGCGAAAAGATGCTGATCCAGGCGCTGCGGGAACTGGAGGCGGACGAGATCGTGCACCGCGAGGTGTTCCACGAGATCCCGCCGAAGGTCGAGTACTCGCTGACCGGGCTGGGTCAGCGGCTGAACACGGCGTTGCTGCCGCTGGGCGACTGGGGGGAGGAGAACATGGCCGGCATCGCGAAGCGCCGCGGCGTCACGCCGGCGCCACCGGATACGGCTTCAGCGTGATCGCGTTGCCCGCCTTGAGCGGCAGCTCTTCGATCAGCTTGCGCCACGGCAGGTACGGCAGCAGCCGGTAGTTGAGGTTGCGGAACTTCAGCCACCCGCGCGTGGGCGGGACGAACCACTTCCCGTTGCCCTCGGCCAGTTTCTGGCAGGCGTCGACGAAGCCGCGCATCTCGCGGGAGTAGGCGTCGAACGCCGTCGCGTGGTCGCCGCCCGCGGCCGCGAGCTCGCCCGCGAGCACGTACGCGCCGACGATCGCCAGGCTCGTGCCCATCCCCGAGAGCGGCGCGGCGCAGTACGCGGCGTCGCCGACCAGCGCGACGCGCCCGCGGGCGTAGGAGTCCAGCTTGATCTGGCTCGCCGAGTCGAAGTAGAAGTCCGGCGCTTCCCGCATGGCCGCCAGCAGCGTCGAGGTCTCCCAGCCGACGTCACGGAACTTCTCCTCGACGATCCGGCGCTGCTGCGCGGCGTCGCGGGGGTCGTAGTCCAGCTGGTCGGCGCCGAACCAGAACAGCGCCTTGGCCTCGGTGTTGTCCCGCGCGCTGTAGACGCCGACGGTCCGGTTCGGCTCGTTGTAGAACCGACCGGCGCGGTCGAGGCCGAGGTGGTTGGGCACCGTGAAGATCGAGACGTAGTAGCCGAGGTCGCGGCGGAACCGGGACTCCTCGCCGAAGGCCAGCGACCGCACGTTCGAATGCAGCCCGTCGGCCCCGATGACCAGGTCGAACTCGCGCGGCTCGCCGTGGGCGAAGGTGACCGTGACGCCGTCGCCGTGCTCGGCGATGCCGGTGACGGAATCGCCGAAGACGTACTCGACGCCGTCCCGCGTCGCGTCGTACAGGATGCGTGCGAGGTCGCCGCGCAGGATCTCGAGTTCGCCGCTCTGGTAGGTCGGCGGCGTGACCACCAGCGGCCGGTTCGCACTGTCCACATAGGTCACTTCGCCCATCCGGGTTGCCGCCGCTTCGACCGCGCCCAGCAGGCCCATCCGGTCGAGGACCTGCAGGGACGCGCCGCGGAAGTCGACCGCGTAGCCGCCGTCGCGCAGCTCGGGAGCGCGTTCGACGACCGTCGGCGTGAAGCCGTGACGGCGGAGCCAGAAGGCCAGGGCGGGGCCGGCGACGCTCGCGCCGGAGATGAGGACTCGTCTGTTCTGCATGCCGAGCACGGTAACCCCGATTTAGGCGATCGCGCAATGCGATCGCCTAAATCGATCGCCTAAGGCATTCGTGCTAGGCTGCGGCCATGGGCAACAAGGAGTCACTGCTGGCCGGCGCGAAGCGCTGTCTGTACGAGAAGGGCTACGCCCGCACGACGGTGCGGGACCTGGCCTCGGCGGCGAACGTCAGCATGGCGGCCATCGGGTACCACTTCGGCTCGCGCGAGGCGTTGCTCAACGCCGCGCTGATCGAGGCGAACGAGGAGTGGGGCGAAACGCTCGCGAAGACGCTGCAGGTGGAGACGCCACCCGACACGTCACCGGCCGAGCGCTTCGAGCTGATCTGGCAGCGCGTGATCGAGTCGTTCGGCGAGCACCGCCGGATGTGGGCGGTGAGCTTCGAGGCCTGCGCCCAGCCGGACCTCGACGAGCAGGTCCGCGCCCAGCTGGCGAACGCCGTCGAACTGGCCCGGCACGGCCTGGCGAACCTCTTCCAGGGCCTCGACGACGGGAGCGCCGAGGCCCGGGCCGCCGGCACGGTGCACCAGGCCCTGCTGTCGGGCGTGATGCTCCAGTGGCTGATCGACCCGGACCACGCGCCATCGGGCGCCGACCTGGCCAGTGGCCTGCGCCTGATCGCGAAGGACGTCCTGACCTAGGCGGTGACCAGGTCCGCGCCGGCGAAGAACGTCCGCGCGGCCGCCGTCGCGTCGGCGTCCAGGAGCACGTCACCGGGGCGGCTGCCGTTGCCGAGCAGGACTCCGCCCCAGTTCATGCTCAGGTACTCGGCGCACAGTTCCAGCGTGCCGATCAGCGGCCTGGCCTCGTGCGCCGTCTCGCTCAGGACGCTCACGCCCCACAGCGTCTTGCCGCGCATCCGCGGCTTGAACTCCACCGGCAGCCGCATCCAGCCCGACCAGTAGTCGAGGTAGAGCTTCACGCTCGCCGCCACCGAGTACCAGTACACCGGCGACACGATCACGATGTCCGTCGCGGCGAACGTCGCGTCCATCAGCAGCTGTTCGTTCTCGCCGGGCTCCGGATGCGAACCGGCGCCGTGGCGGCGGTCCTCGAACGGCGGCAGCGGCACCTCCGGCAGCCGGATCCACCGCTGTTCGACGTCCTTGGGCAGTTCCTTGGCCGCCAGCCGGGCCAGCATTTCGGTGTTGCCCCCGGCCCGCGCGGCGCCTACCAGGAACAGGAAGCTGCGATCGCTCATGTCGCCCTCTCCATGTACTTGCATGTACATATAAATACTGTCCCTGGACTATCCTGACGTCAAGAGGAGGCCGGAAGATGACTGTCGACGAACAGGCCTGGGGCCGCGTTCTCGTGCTGCACGCCCGGATCGAGCAGGAACTCGCCAAAGCCCTGCAGCGGCGCCACGGGCTCGGCCTGTCCGAGTACCGCGCGCTCGGCAAGCTCGTCGCGGGCCCCCGCGGCGGCCTGCGGATGCAGGAGCTCGCCGACGCGATCGGCCTCAACCAGAGCTCGGTCAGCCGGATGTGCGCCCGCCTCGAAGACGCCGGCCTGACCCTCCGCGACCTGTGCGAAGACGACCGCCGCGGCGTCTACTCCGTGATCACCGACGCCGGCCGCAAGCGCTACAGCGAGACCGAGCCGACGTACTGCGCGGTGCTGCGGACCGCGCTCGACAAGGCCGCGAGCGACCCGGAGCTGGCCGCCGCCGTCTCCGCCGTCCGTGGCGCTTGACCCGCATATTCCTCAGTGGTTATATACCGGGACAGGCAACCCACGGGAGGACGCGTGTCCGGACGAGCGAAGCTGCAGACCGACGGCGAACGCCCGGCGCTCCGGCTGGAGCGCCGGCTGAAGTACGCGCCCGAACGCGTCTGGCGGGCCATCACCGACCCGGCGGAGCTCGAGCACTGGTTCCCCGCGAAGGTGGCCGTCGAGCTGCGGGCCGGCGGCGCGATCCGGTTCACCTTCCCCGGCCAGGACAGCACGACGACCGGGCAGGTCGTCACCGTCGACCCGCCGCGCGAGTTCACCTTCGTCTGGAACGACGACACGCTGCGCTGGCTGATCTCCCCCGACGGCGACGGCAGCCTCCTGGAGTTCACCCACACCTTCGGCCGCGGCGACCCGGCCATCGCGAAGCTCGCGGCGGGCCGCACCGCCGCGGGCTGGGACGTCTGCCTCGACGCGCTCGCCGCCCGCCTGGCCGGGCAGGACTTCGCGCAACCGCAGCAGTGGCACGGGCGGATGGCGTCCTATGTGGAGGAATTCGGCCTCGACGACGGCGAAGTCCTCGACGACGGCACGATCCGCTTCCGCCGCGACCTCGTCTGGAAGCCGGTGGACGAGGTCCGGGCCCTGCTGCCGGACGAGCCCGGCTGGCACGTGCTCCAGGACCCCCGCGAGGGGACCCGGGTCGAGTTCACCGAAGCGGCGGGCGACGACGTCCCGGCGCAGCTGGCCCGGCGCCACGAACAACTCGACAAGCTGTTCGCCGCCACCCACGGCGTCACCCTGCCGGACTGGCCGCCCGAGCGCGTCGAAGCCGTGAAGAAGCATTACGCGGAGCATCCGCCCCAAGGTTGACGCGCGGGCGGGAGGTCCGCATTACGGTCGGTTCATGCGCATTCGCGTCGTGCTGGACGTGCTGGCCGTCCTGGTGCTGACCCTGGGGGCCGGCGGCAACCTCGCCGCCGGCGCGTGGACGCTGCCGCTGTGGCTGCCCGCCTGGCTCGGCTGGGCCATCCTCGTGGTGAGCGTCGTGCCGATCGTCCTGCGGCGCTGGTCGCCGCGGGCCGCCTACATCCTGTCGCTGGTGATGACCGCGGCGGCGGTGCCGATCGGCGGGCCGGTGCTGGCGATCGCCGTCGTGGCGGCGGGCTGTGCGCTGTACACCTTCGTGGTGGCCCACGGCAGCCGCGCGACCCGGGTCGGTTTCGCGGCCGGGCTGTTCGGCGTCGGCGTGATCGGCGTCGCGGTGCCGAACCCGAGCACGGCGACGACGGTGAACTTCGGCGCGTCGGCGCTGATCGTCGGGTTCGCGCTCGGCATCGCCGTCCACGGCCGCCGCGAGCACGCCGCGATCGAGCGGGAAACCCATGCCCAGCAAGCGGTTTCGGCGGAGCGGCTGCGGATCGCCCGGGAGATGCACGACGTCGTCGCGCACAGCATGAGCCTGATCGCGGTGAAGGCGGCGGTCGGCAACCACGTCGCCCTCGAACAACCCGACCAGGCTCGGGACGCGTTGCGGGTCATCGAAGACACCAGCCGCGAGACCCTGGCCGAGCTGCGGCGCATGCTCGGCGTGCTGCGCGACGGCACCGGCGTCCCGGCGCTGGCGCCCGCGCCGTCGCTCGAGGACCTGCGGGCGCTCGCCGAACGCGCGCAGCAGGCGGGTCCGGCCGTCGACCTGGTCGTCGACGGCCTCACCGAACTGCCGGGCGGGGTCGGCCAGTCGGTGTACCGGATCGTGCAGGAGGCACTGACCAATGTGGTCAAGCACGCGGGTGCGGCGACGTGCCGGATCCACGTCACCGGCGGCGACGGCGAGGTGACGATCGAAGTGCTCGACGACGGCCGCGGCGGCGATGCCGTCCCCGGCCACGGGCTGATCGGGATGCGCGAACGCGTCGCGGTCTACGCGGGGGAATTCTCCGCGGCGCCCGGCGAAACCGGGTTCCGCGTCTTCGCGCGGCTGCCCTATGAAGAACCGGTGGCGGCCCGATGACCCGCGTCCTGATCGCCGACGACCAGGCGCTGCTGCGCGGGAGCTTCCGGGTGCTGGTCGACAGCGCACCGGGCCTCGAAGTGGTCGGCGAGGCGTCCGACGGCGCCGAGGCGGTGGCCCTGACCCGCCTCGAGCGGCCGGACGTCGTGCTCATGGACGTCCGGATGCCGGAGATGGACGGCATCGAGGCGACCCGCCGGATCTGCGCGGAAACCGACGTCCGGGTGCTGATGCTGACGACGTTCGACCTCGACGAGTACGTCTATTCGGCGCTGCGCGCGGGCGCGAGCGGGTTCCTCCTGAAGGACACCCGCCCGGCGGACCTCCTGGCAGCGATCGAGGTCGTGGCGTCCGGCGACGCGCTGCTGGCGCCGTCGGTGACGCGGCGCCTGGTGGCGGAGTTCGCCCGGCTCCCGTCGGGCCCGGTGACCCGGCTGGACGGCGTGACCGCGCGCGAACAGGAGGTGCTGACGCTGATCGCCCGCGGCCTGTCGAACGACGAGATCGCGGCGCGCCTGCACTTGGGCATCGCGACGGTGAAGACGCACATCGGCCGCCTGCTGCACAAGCTCGCCGCCCGCGACCGGGCGCAGCTGGTGATCGCCGCGTACGAATCCGGACTGGTCCGGCCTACGCCGCCCGCGTGAACGGCGCGAAGCGCCGGCGGGGATCGCCGGGGAGCGCGCGTCCGCCGAAGACCAGGCGCGGTGCGGGTGCCGTGGGGACCAGGTCCCGCTCCCGGACCCACGCGGTCAGGGCCGGGAACCGGAAGTCCGGATCCACCCGCACCTCGCCCGGCGCCGACCGGGCCGCCCCGCGGATCAGCGCCCGCGCCTGCTCCTCCGACTCCGCGACGACCGGGCCGATCACCGTCACGTGGCCGATGTCCGTCCCGAACGCGAAGCCGCCGTCGACCGCGTAGGCCGCACCCAGCCGTTCCAGCAGCGGCCGCCGGTTCACGCCGTGGGCGGTTTCGTCCAGGCTCACGATCTCCTCGAAGTCCGTCGCCGGCCGCGCCCCCGGCCCGCCGTCGTCGGCGAACGTGCCGAGGTGGCCCTGGCAGCCGCCGTCGGCCACGAATCCCATCGACTCGTACAGCGGCAGGCCGAACTTCGACGCGTGGAGCCAGACCACCCGGTCGCCGGCCGCCGACAGGGCGTGCGCGGTGATCGCCCGGCCCAGGCCGCGGCGCTCGTACCGGGCCGCGACCAGCACCATCGAGATCGACGCCACCGAGCCGAAGCGCATCAGGACGGCGGCCGCCGCCAGGCCGTCGCCGTCCGGCGCGGTCACCCCGAAGACCCGGCCGACGTCGTGCAGCAGTGTCCACTTGCGCGGCTCGCGCGGCCACGAGCGGGATTCGGCCAGGTCGGAGCACGCGGGCAGGTCGGCGGCGGCGAGGGTCCGGATCGGCGGGAAGTCCATGGACGTTGCCTACGCCACACGCCAAGTGACCGACAAGTAGTTAAGCTCCCGTGGCATGAGCAGTGCGACGGAGCCGCTCGGGACGCCGCCCGAGGATGAACCGGACATCCACACCACGGCCGGCAAGCTGGCCGACCTCTACCGCCGGTACGACGAGGCGGTGCACGCCGGCTCGGCCCGTGCGGTGGAGAAGCAGCACGCCAAGGGCAAGAAGACCGCGCGCGAGCGGATCGAGCTGCTGCTCGACGAGAACTCGTTCGTCGAGCTCGACGAACTGGCCCGGCACCGCTCGACCAACTTCGGCCAGGAGAAGAACCGCCCCTACGGCGACGGCGTCGTCACCGGCTACGGCACGGTCGACGGCCGGCCCGTGTGCGTGTTCAGCCAGGACGTCACCGTCTTCGGCGGCAGCCTCGGCGAGGTCTACGGCGAGAAGATCGTCAAGGTGATGGACCTGGCGATCAAGACCGGCCGCCCGATCATCGGCATCAACGAGGGCGGCGGCGCGCGCATCCAGGAGGGCGTCGTCTCGCTCGGCCTCTACGGCGAGATCTTCCGCCGCAACGTGCAGGCCTCCGGCGTCATCCCGCAGATCTCGCTGATCATGGGCGCGAACGCGGGCGGGCACGTCTACTCCCCCGCGCTGACCGACTTCGTCGTGATGGTCGACGAGACGTCGCAGATGTTCATCACCGGCCCGGACGTCGTCAAGACGGTCACCGGCGAGGACGTCACCTTCGAGGAGCTCGGCGGCGGCCGCACCCACAACACGAAGTCCGGCGTCGCGCACTACCTGGGCTCCGACGACGAGGACGCGATCGCCTACGTCAAGGAACTGCTCTCCTACCTGCCGCAGAACAACCTCTCCGACGCGCCGGTGTTCGAACCGTCGGACAGCCCGGCCGGCTTCTTCGAGGACGTCACCGACGCCGACCGCGAGCTCGACACGATCATCCCGGACTCGCCGAACACCCCGTACGACATGCACGAGGTGATCAACCGCGTCGTCGACGACGGCGAGTTCCTCGAGGTCCACGAGCTGTTCGCGCCGAACATCATCGTCGGCTTCGGCCGCGTCGACGGCCAGAGCGTCGGCGTGGTGGCGAACCAGCCGACGCAGTTCGCCGGCTGCCTCGACATCGACGCGTCCGAGAAGGCCGCGCGGTTCGTCCGCACCTGCGACGCGTTCAACATCCCAGTGCTCACCTTCGTCGACGTCCCGGGCTTCCTCCCGGGCACCGACCAGGAGTGGAACGGCATCATCCGCCGCGGCGCGAAGCTGATCTACGCCTACGCGGAGGCCACCGTCCCCCTGGTCACGGTCATCACGCGCAAGGCCTACGGCGGCGCGTACGACGTCATGGGGTCGAAGCACCTCGGCGCGGACATCAACCTGGCGTGGCCGACCGCGCAGGTCGCGGTGATGGGGGCCCAGGGCGCGGCGAACATCGTGCACCGCAAGACCCTGGCGAACGCGGACAACGAGGGCCGGGACGTCGACGCGCTGCGCGCCGAGCTGATCCAGGAGTACGAGGACACGCTGCTGAACCCGTACGCGGCGGCGGAGCGGGGGTACGTCGACTCGGTGATCGTGCCGGCGCACACCCGCGGCCACGTCGCGCGGGCGCTGTCGCTGCTGCGGAACAAGCGCGAGTCGCTGCCGCCCAAGAAGCACGGGAACATCCCGCTGTGAGCGAGGAAGAGAGCCGTCCCCTGCTGCGGGTGGTCCGCGGAAACCCGAGCGACGCCGAGCTGGCGGCGCTGACGGCGGTCGTCGCCGCGGCGTCGGCCGCGAAGGCGCCGGAGAAGCCGAAGCCGCGTACGTCGTGGTGGGGCGATCACGCTGCTTCGCTGCGTCGGCCGCTTCACCCCGGCGAAGGTGCTTGGCGCGCTTCGGGTCTGCCTCAGGGCTGAAGGGCGTCGAGGAAGACCGTCGGGGCTTGGTTTTCCCGCACGACCGTCCCCAGCAGCGCCGCGAGCCGGTCGCGGTCCGGCGTGCTCAGGCCCGCGGCCAGCTCGTCGACGCGGCGGCACGTCGCCGCGTAGAAGTCCTCCGCGAGCTCGTGGCCTTCCCCGGTCAGGACGACGTGCACGGCCCGGCGGTCGTCCGGGTCGGGTTCGCGGCGGACGAGCCCGCGCCGGACCGCGCGGTCGACCAGGCCGGTGAGGCTGGATTTTTCGAGGCCGAGCGTGGCGCCCAGGTCGCCCATGCCGTACGGCCGGGCCATCAGCACGCACAGCAGCTGCCCCTGCTGCACGGTGAGCCCGTATTCGCGGGCGGACTCGGCGTAGACGGCGTTCACCAGGAACGACGCCCGCACGAGCCCGGCCACCACACCGAGGTCCGCCCCGCTCTTCCCCATCCGGTCAGCCTACTTCGCGACGGCCTCGCGCACGGCGGGCACGATCTCCCCGGCCCACCGCGCGGCGGCGACCTCGTCGGGCGTGCTGCGATCCGGCCCGAAGAGCACGAACCCGGCGGCGCCGTGCTCCAGCACCGCACCGGTCAGCTCCTCGACCCACTGCGCGGACGAGCCGCCGATCCAGCGGCCGTCCTCGGCGCGGGTCTGCGCGAGCGGCTCCGCGGTGATGCGCCCGGGAAAGTTGTACACGGTGGCGATCTCGCCGGGGTCCCGGCCGGCGGCCACGGCGGCCTCGTCGATCACCGGACGCGAGGTGCGGTAGCGCTCGCTGAGCCAGTCGGCGGCGCGCCCGGGCATCCACCCATCGGCGACGCGTCCGGTGACGGCGAGCGACTTCGGCCCCACTGACCCGGTCCACACCGGCGGCATCGTCTCTTCCGCCGGCACGAGCTCGGTGACCTGGTAGAACTCGCCGTCGAAGCTGACCGGATCACCGCCCCCGCCCAGTAGCTTCACGAGCCGGATGCCCTCTTCGAAGGCGCGCACGGCCTGCCCGGGCGTCAGTTTGGTGAAGCCGAGCCGCGCGATGTCGTCCCACAGCCCGCCGACGCCCATGCCGAGCACGATCCGGCCGCCGGTCAGGGCGGACAGGCTCGTGATGGTGCGGGCGAGCATCGCCGCGGGCCGGGTGGGCAGGTTGGTGACGCTGACCAGGCCGGAGACCCGTTCGGTCTTGCCCAGTAGGACACCGAGTTCGGCGTACGCGTCGAGCCGGTCGGGGTAGTAGGGGTGATCGGAGACGGTGATGAGGTCGAGCCCGCCACGGTCGGCCTGGACGGCCAGCTTCAGGGTGTCGGGGACGGCGGTGACCGCTGTGGACACGCCGATACCGAAGTGCGCCATGATTCCTCCCAGTTAGTTCGTACTACGAACATATCATAGGTAGTTCCTAGTACGAACTAAGTCGACCGACGCCGCCGGCCCGGCCCACCGGAAAACCAGTCGAGCCGCGGGCGATCGCTTGCTACCTTGGGTTCCGCCCGGTGCGACGGGGAAGGTTACTTCCGGAATCCCTTGGTTCGAATCCAAAACCGGCCGCTTCACGGTGGCCGGTCGACACCTTCGCCGACCGAGACCTCGGGCACCGACTTCATCCGCGTTCCCGGTGCGTCACCGATCTCGGGAGCCACGGCCACAGCGATGCCCGGTGCGCAGGCGAGGGTTACTTCCGCTCAGTGGGCAGGTCGGGGGTTCGAATCCCTCCCGGACCACACGGTCCGGTAGTTCAGTGGCAGAACAGCTATGTACCTTCACCGAATTCGATCTCGGGCATCGCTGTGGCCGTGGCTCCCTCCGCAAGAGGGGGAAGAAATGAGCAAGTTCAACACCGCACGAGCACCCACCGCGACCTCTCCGGTCCGCGGCGAGGCCACGCCGTCCACCGTCACGCACGAGGGTGGCGCCGGCTACGCACGCGACAGCAAGTCCGAACTGTTCCTGCTCGCCGTCACCAACATGGTCGGCGAGCACGCCTTCTACGAGTCCGCGGACACGCGCGACACGCGCTTCGCCGAGCTCGTCCGTCAGTCCACACTGGACGATCCGGAGTGGACCGCCCGATTCCTGCGCTGGCTGCGGACGGACGCGAACCTGCGGACGGCGTCGCTCGTCGGTGCGGCCGAGTTCGCCAAGGCGCGGCGGGACGCCGGTCTCGACGGGCTGAGCCGTCAGGTCGTCGCCGACGTGCTGCAGCGGGCCGACGAGCCCGGCGAGCTGCTCGCGTACTGGACTTCCGTGCACGGCCGGGCCGTGCCGAAGCCGGTCAAGCGCGGCGTCGCCGACGCGGCGGCGAAGCTCTACGACGAGCGGTCCTTCGCCAAGTGGGATTCCGCCGCGCGAGCGTTCCGGTTCGCCGACGTCCTCGAGCTGACCCACCCGGTGAAGCGCGACGACGCCCAGGGCGCCCTGTTCGGGCACATCCTCGACGAGCGGCACAGCCGTGGCAACGCGATCCCGGAGGTCCTGAAGACGCTGCGGGCCCGCGCCGAGCTCATGAGCTGGGACGTCGGCCGGCGACGCGAACTGTTCACCCGGCCTGACGCGGCGGACGTGCTGCGCGCGGCGGGCATGACGTGGGAGTCGGTCGCCGGGTGGCTGCAGGGTCCCCTGGACGCGCGCGTCTGGGAGGCGCTGATCCCGTCGATGAGCTTCATGGCTCAGTTGCGGAACCTTCGCAATTTCGACGAGGCCGGCGTCTCGGACACCGTCGCCCGGCAGGTCGCCGAGCGGCTCGCCGATCCGGCGCAGGTCGCGAAGTCGCGGCAGCTGCCCATGCGGTTCCTGTCGGCCTACCGCGCGGCGCCGTCGCTGCGGTGGGCGTGGGCGCTGGAGCAGGCGATCGCGCACGCGCTGGCGAACGTGCCGGAGCTGGCCGGGCGGACGCTGGTCCTCGTCGACACGTCGGCGTCGATGAACGACCGCTTCGGCAAGGACGGCAGCCTGTTGCGCTGGGACGCGGCCGCGGTCTTCGGCCTGGCGCTCGCCCGGCGCTGCGCGCAGGCCGACGTCGTCTCGTTCTCGGACGGCTACTGGGGCCGGGGCACCAAGGTGTTCAAGCTCCGCCGGGGCGGGTCACTGCTGAGCGACGTCGAGCGGTGGAAGTCCGGCGGCTTCTTCCTCGGCGGCGGCACCGACACGGCGGGGGCGGTGAAGAAGCACTTCGCGAAGCACGACCGCGTCGTGATCCTCACCGACGAGCAGGCCGCGCACGGCGACGTCGGGCACGCGCTGCCCGCGCACGTGCCGCTGTACACCTGGAACCTCGCGGGCTACCGGGCCGGCCACGCGCCGTCCGGCAGCGGGCACCGGCACACGTTCGGCGGCCTGACCGACCAGGGCTTCCGGATGATCCCGCTGCTCGAGCGAGGCAAGAAGGCCGATTGGCCGTTCTGAAGACGCCGTGAAGGCCCCCATGACGAGATCATGGGGGCCTTCACGCTGTGTACGGACCGTCACAGGAATGACCGTGGACCGCGCACTAATCCAGGTCGTATAGTCCACGTGGAATAACCGACATGGAGGGATCACGTCATGGCCGCGGCCAAGCTGACGCCACTCGGCATCGCCGTGCTGGAGCTGCTCCACGAGAAGCCCATGCACCCGTACGAGATGACCCAGCTCATGCGCGAGCGGTACGTCCACACGCGGGTCAACGTGAAGGCGGGCTCGCTCTACCACACCGTGGAACGCCTGCACCGCGGCGGTTTCATCGAGATCGTCGACACGCAGCGTGACGGCCGACGGCCCGAACGGACCGTCTACGGCATGACGCAGACCGGGCTGGACGAGTTCAACCAGCGCGGCCGCGAACTGCTCGGTGACCTCGCCGTGGAGTTCCCCGCCTTCCTCTCCGGGCTCGCCGTGATCGACGAACTGGGGAAGGAAGGCTCGCTCGCCGAGCTCGAACACCGCATCTTGCGGCTGCGCGCCGCGGTCGCCGCCGACGAGGCGGTGCTGCAGCGGCTGACCGAAGACGGGACGCCGCCGATCTACTGGCTGGACTGGCGCTACCAGTGCGACCACCGGAAGTTCGAGCTCGGGTGGACCGAGCGGCTCCACGACGACCTGCGGTCCGGACGGATCCCGTTCCAGGACGACGGACAACCCAAGCTCACGCTCATCACCAGGGAAGACGACGATGAACGCAAGACAAGCTAACCCGTGGGCCGCGCTGGGCGCGCTGTGCCTCGGCTTCTTCATGATCCTGCTCGACACGACGATCGTGTCGATCGCGATCCCGACCATGCTGCGCGAGCTGGGCGCCGGGCTGAACTCGATCGTCTGGGTGATCAGCGTCTACCTGCTCACCTACGCCGTGCCGATGCTGTTCACCAGCCGGCTCGGTGACCGCTTCGGCCCGAAGCGCGTGTTCCTCGCCGGCCTGCTCGTGTTCACCGGCGCGTCGCTGTGGTGCGGCCTGTCCGGCAACGTCGAGATGCTCATCGCCGCGCGGGCCGTGCAGGGTCTGGGCGCCGCGCTGATGACGCCGCAGACGCTGGCGTTCATCACGCACCTGTTCCCGCCGGCCAAGCGCGGCCCGGCGATGGGCATGTGGGGTGGCGTCGCCGGGCTGGCGACGATCGCGGGCCCGCTGCTCGGCGGGGTGCTGGTCGACCACTTCGGCTGGGAGTGGATCTTCTTCGTCAACGTGCCGATCGGTGTGATCGCCGTCGTGCTCACCCTCGTCCTGGTGCCGGACTGGCAGCCGAAGCACTCGCACTCGTTCGACCTGCTGGGGATCGTGCTCTCGAGTGCCGCGCTGCTGTGCATCGTGTTCGGGGTGCAGAACGGCCAGCAGTACGACTGGGGCACGGTCTTCGGCGGGATCACCGTCTTCGAGATCATCGCCGCCGGTGTGGTGCTGCTGATCGCGTTCGTGGTGTGGCAGCGCTTCAACCAACGGGAGCCACTGCTGCCGCTGCAGGTGTTCTCGAACCGGAACTTCTCGGCCGGGACGCTCACCGCGGCGACCGTCGGCTTCGCGATGACCGGCATGTTCCTGCCGCTGGTCATCTACATCCAGTCGGTGCTCGGGCTGAGCCCGACCATGGGCGGGCTGCTCACCGCGCCGATGTCGCTGCTGTCCGGGATCGTCGCGCCGTTCGTCGGGCGCGCGTCGGACAAGGTCAACGGCAAGTACCTGGTGATGTTCGGCCTGGCGGCGCTCGCGGCCGGGCTCGGGATCATCGCTCTGCAGGCGACGCCGGACAGCAACGCGTGGACGTTCGTGCCGGCGCTGCTGGTGTGCGGGCTCGGCATCGGCTGCATCTTCTCGCCGATGAGCAACCTGACGATGGGCTCGGTCGAGCCGCGGCTCGCCGGGACCGCGTCCGGCATCTTCAACACCGCGCGGCAGGTGGGTGGCGTGCTCGGCAGCGCGGCGATCGGCGTGCTGCTGCAGGCACGGATCAGCGCGTCCATCGCGGACGAGGCCACGAAGGCGGCTTCGCAGCTGCCGGCGCAGTACCGGGCGCCGTTCGCCGAAGGGATCGCGCACGCGGCGGCGAGCACCGGGGAGTTCGGCTCGGCCGGCGGCCCGTCGCCGATGCCGGGGCTGCCCGCGGAGATCGCCGCGCAGGCCGGGAAGCTGGCGACCGAGGCGGTCCACAGTGGACTGACCGACGCGGCCCGGGTGACGATGCTGCTGCCGATGGGCGTGCTCCTGCTCGGGGTGATCTCGGCGGCGGTGATGCAGCGGGTCAAGCCGCGCTGGGAGGCCCCGGCGCCGGCGCCCGAAACGGCCGCGGCCTGAAACCCGCGCAGGCCCCCGGATCCGGTTGTCGGGACCGGATCGGGGGCCTGCACGGACCGCGGGAGCGGTGGCCTAGTGGTGGTGACGGCGGTAGGACAGGCCGTACCCGTACGGGAACAGGCCCTGCTTGCCGTCACCGGCGTTGATCGGTTCTTGAGAAGAGCTCTTCGGCCAGGTGAAGCTCAGCTTCCCGGTCGGGTTGTAGTCGCCGTAGAGCACGTCCGCGACGCCGGCGCCTTCCGAGCCCGGCAGCCAGGCCGCCACCAGTCCCTTGACCGACGGCAGCTGCGCCGCGATGTCCAGCGGCCGTCCGGAGACGGTCACCAGGACCGTGGGCACGCCCGAAGCCTTCAGCTTGGCGATGAGGGCGAGGTCCTCGGCGTCGAGGCCGAGTCCGTCCGGCCGGTCTCCCCGCCCTTCGGCGTACGGCGTTTCGCCCACCACGGCGACCGCGACCTTGTAGCTGGAGTCGATTCCACCACCCGCACGGTCATAGGTGACCACCGTGCCCTTCCCGGCATCGGCCTTGATGCCGTCGAGGATCGTCGTGCCCGGGATGACCCGCGCGCCGCTCTGGCCCTGCCAGGTCAGCGTCCAGCCACCCGCCTGGTTGCCCATGTCGTCGGCGTTCTTCCCGGCCACGAAAATCTTGTTGTCCTGCTTCGCCAGCGGCAGCACGCCGTCGTTCTTCAGCAGCACCTGCGATTCGCGCACCGCCTGCCGCGCCACGGCGTGGTGTGCCGCGCTGCCGAAGTCCTTCTGCAGCGAGCGGTCGGTGTAGGGGTGCTCGAACAAGCCGAGCTCGAACTTCTTGGTGAGGATCCGCCGGTTGGCGTCGTCGATGCGGGACATCGGGACGTGTCCGTTGAGGACTTCGGCCTTGAGCGTGCTGACGAACTTCAGGTAGTCGTTGGGGACCATGACCATGTCGATCCCCGCGTTGACGGACTGGCTGACCTCGGCCGGGGTGAAGCCTTCCTGGCCGTCGATCTGGTCGATGCCGTTCCAGTCGGAGATCACGTAGCCGGAGAAGTGCAGTTCGCCCTTGAGCAGGTCGGTGATGAGGAACTTGTTGCCGTGGTCCTTGACGCCGTTCCAGCTGTTGAAGCTGATCATCACCGAGCCGACGCCGTGGTTCACCGCGGCCTGGAACGGCGGCAGGTGGATGCGCCGCAGCTCGTCCAGGCTGATCTGGGTGTTGCCCTGGTCGACGCCGCCGGTGGTGCCGCCGTCGCCGATGAAGTGCTTGGCGGTGGCCATGATCGACGTCGGGGCTTCGAGCGAGCGGCCCTGCAGGCCCTCGATGATCACGGAGTTCTCGACGGCGTTGCGGGGGATTTCGCCGAAGGACTCGTACGTGCGGCCCCAGCGGTCGTCGCGGGCGACGCACAGGCAGGGCGAGAAGCCCCACTTGACGCCGGTGGCGGCGGCCTCGTCGGCGGTGATCGCGCCGATCTTCTCGACCAGCTGCGGGTCGTTCGCGGCCCCCAGGCCGATGTTGTGCGGGAAGACCGTGGCGCCGTAGACGTTGTTGTGGCCGTGCACGGTGTCGGCGCCGTAGATGATCGGGATGCCGAGGCCGGTCGACGTCGCCGCCTTCTGGTAGGCGTCGATCATGTCCGCCCACGCGGCGGGCGTGTTCGGTGTCGGCGTCGAACCGCCGCCGGAGAGGATGGAGCCGAGGCGGGCGGCGGCGGACTGGGCGGGGGTCGCGGCTCCGCGCTCGCCCTCGGTCATCTGCCCGACCTTGTCGTCCAGGGTCATCCGGGCCATCAGATCCTTGACGCGCTGGGAAACCGGAGCATGCGGGTTCCGGTAGAGCGGCGTCGTGGCGGCGGAGGCCGCCGGGACGAGGGCGGTGCCCGAAAGGAGCAGGCCGGCCAGGACAGCGGTTCGCAGCGATCTCGTGGTGCGGAGGAGCGGCATTGTTCTCTCCGTGACGATCCGTCGATCTATAAGTTGCGAGCCACAACAAACTAGCTCTCCTCCAGGGTGACGACGGTCACAATTCGGTCACGACCGCCTGGTCAAGTAAGTTTCAGTCGTGCAGTTCGTCCTCGCCTCCCAGTCCCCCGCCCGCCTCGCCCTCCTGCGTTCCGCGGGCCTCGATCCCGCCGTGTTCGTCTCCGGCGTCGACGAGGACGCGGTCGCCGCTTCCCTGCCCGATCCGTCGCCGTCCGAGCTGGTCACGGCCCTCGCCGCAGCCAAGGCCGAGGCGGTTCTCGACCAGGTCGCCGCCGCCCATCCGGACGCCGTCGTGGTCGCCTGCGACTCGATGCTGAACATCGGCGGGCAGATGGTCGGCAAGCCGGGGTCGCCGGACATCGCCCGCCGCCGCTGGGCCGCGATGGCGGGAACATCCGGTGAACTCCTCACCGGCCACGCGGTCGTCCGGCTCGAGGGCGGGACGCGCACGAAGGAGACCGCGGGCTGGGAGTCGACCACCGTCCGGTTCGGCACGCCGAGCCCGGCGGAGATCGACGCCTACGTCGCCAGCGGGGAGCCGCTCAACGTCGCCGGCGGCTTCACGATCGACGGCCTGGGCGGCTGGTTCGTCGAAGGACTCGACGGCGGCCACACCAGCGTCATCGGGATCAGCCTGCCGCTGACGCGCCGGCTGCTGGCCGAGGTCGGCGTGAGTGTCGTGGATCTCTGGCGGCCTCCCGCATCCTGAGAAGGGCGCCACACGAACGGGTGATCCGGAAGAGTCCTCCCTTGCCTAACGTTCTCTTCACGAGGCAAGACAAGAAACTTTCGAGCACCGGAGTCGCCCCGTGTCTTTTGTACGGACATACACCAAGCCGCGGGTGTTCGCGGCCGCGGTTCTCGGCTCGCTCGTCGTCGGCGCCCTGCTCGGCGTCGTCGCACGGCAGACCGAGGCCGGCTGGCTGACCGATCTCCTCGACCAGATCGGCACCATCTTCACCACGCTGCTGCAGATCGCGGTGATCCCGCTGGTCTTCACGGCGATCGTGGTCGGCATCAACAGCCTCCGCGGCCTCGGCGGCGGCCGCACCGCCGCGCGCCTCGGCGGCAAGACGGTGCTGTGGTTCGCGATCACGTCGTTCATCGCGTCGCTGATCGGCATCGCGATCGGCCGGATCTTCAACCCCGGCGCCGGCGGGCTCGGCGGCGTCGCGGCCACGGCCAAGAACGCCGACAAAGCCGCGAAGAGCGTCGACCACTGGGGCTCGTGGGACGCCTTCGTCAAGGGCCTGCTGCCGGAGAACTTCGTGAAAGCGTTCTCCGACGGCGAGACGCTGCAGGTGCTGTTCCTCGCGCTGGTCATCGGCGCCGCCGCCTACAGCCTGGGTGACAAGGCGAAGCCGTTCGTGGACTTCACGACGAGCGTGTTCGAGATCATCCAGCGCTACCTCGGCTGGATCGTCCGGCTCGCCCCGATCGGCATCATCGGCCTGATCGGCGCGGCGGTGTCCAACTACGGCGACGCGCTGTTCCGGCCGCTGTTCTCCACCACGCTCGCGGTGTACGTGGGCTGCCTGCTCGTGCTGTTCGTCGTCTACCCGATCCTGCTGCAGTTCGTGGCGAAGGTCAGCCCGCTGAAGTTCTTCGCGAAGGCGGGCACGGCGATCCAGTTCGCCTTCGCTTCGCAGTCCTCGGCCGCGACGCTGCCACTGACCCGCCAGTCCGCGGTGAACCTCGGCGTCCAGCCGGCGTACGCGGCTTTCGCGACTCCGCTGGGCAGCGCGACGAAGATGGACGGCTGCGCGGCGGTGTTCCCGGCGATCGCGGCGATCTTCGTCGCCAACCTGGCCGGGGTGTCGCTGAACTTCTGGCAGTACGTGGGCATCGTCGTGGTCGCCGTGGTCGGCGCACTGGCGACCGCCGGGACCACGGGCTGGCTGACGGCCTTCACCCTGACGACGTCGTTCATCGGCCTCGACGCCAAGCAGGTGGCGCTGGGCTTGGCGCTGATCTACTCGGTCAACCCGATCATGGACATGATGCGGACGGCGACGAACGTGGCCGGCCAGATCGTGGTGCCGACGATCGTGGCCCGCAGCGAAGGCCTCCTCGACGACGAGGTCCTCAACGCCCCGACCGACAACCCGCTGCACACCGACGACGGCTCGACGGCCCGGCACACGGAACCCGCCCCCGCCTGACCCGAGCGCCCCAATGTGGCCTTCGGTGCGTTCAACGCACCCAATGTGGCCTTCGGTGCGTTCAACGCAACCAAGGCCACATTGGGGCGTTCGAGACTCAGGATGGGCAGGTGCGGAGGTCGGCGCGGGTGAGCCGGATGTCCGGCCAGCCGCGCAGGTCCGACGGCGACGTCACCCGCCGCGTGCAGCCCACCGACCGGCCCGCCAGGTCGTACACCTCGCCGAGCACCGGCGCCGTCGTGCACTTCGGGGTGCCGGAAGCGGCGTCCGGGCAGTCATGGCGGACCACGATCACGTCGGGGCTGGCGTCGGCCGTGACGTCGTAGAGCGACAGCGTCCCGGCGTCCGCGTAGAACGGCTTGCCCGGGTCGCGCCACACTCCCCCGCTGCCGACCAGCAGCTCGCCGTACGCGGCCGTCCCGCCGTCGCCGACGTCGCCGCGGACCAGGCACGCCGGGGCCGGGCCGTCGATGCAGCGCAGGGAGTTCTGGTCCAGCCGCACGTTCAGCTGCGCGATCGACAGCTCGAACACCGTGCCCGGCTCGGGCCCGACGCGCAGGCGGGCCGAACCGCCTGCCGTGTCGGTCAGCAGCACCACCGGCGTGCCCCCGACCGTCACCGCCGCGAGCTGGCGGCACGGGTCGCCGCCGCAGGTCACCACGGGTTTCACCGGCGTGGCGGCGGGTTCGGCCAGCCCGGGGGCCGCCTCGGGCCGCGGCCGCAGCAGGAAGACCGCGCCGATCGCGCCGACGGTCACCACCGCGGCCAGCACCGCGGTGAGCAGCGCCGACCGGGGCGTCCGCGCTGCCGTAGTCCGCATAAGACAGAGCGTAAGCCGCTTCGCGACCAGGTGTCGGAAGCGCCCCGTCGCGATGTGACTGAATCCCCCGGCGGTGCAACGCCCGTACCCCGCCCGGGGGCTCCGCCCGCACGAACCTCCCAAAGCGTGAGTGCCCGACGGGTCGTGAGTAGCGGACCGTGTCCGTCTATGTTGTCCGGGTGACGAACCCGAACCTGCCTCCCGCCCTCTACCTGCCGACCGGGCCGGCCGGCGCCGAGACCGAAGGCGCGTCGATCGAGCTGCGCCGCACGCCCGACGGCCGCACCGCGCTGGTCGCCTTCACCGCGCTGGACCGGCTGATCGACTGCTGCGGGGAGCACCAGCCGTGGGCGCTGGTGAACACCGAGCACCTGGCGAAGGTCCACGCGGCGAACCCGTACGACGTGATCGTGCTCGATTCGCCGCTGCCCGAGGAGCTGCGCCACCACGTCTGAGCGTGGTTCACCTCTCACTCAAGAGACTCCCGACGTCATATCCGTAGACTTCCCTGATGCCGCGTGGGCGGTCAGCAATGCAGCTGTCGGACGCAGGAGGTGCGGGGTGGCCGAGCAGGTCGGCGAAACCACGGGTGGTCCGGTGACCAAGATCCTGGTCGCCAACCGTGGCGAAATCGCGGTACGCGTCATCAGAGCCGCGAAGGACGCTGGCCTGGCCAGTGTCGCGGTGTACGCCGACCCGGATCGCGACGCGCCACACGTCCGGCTGGCCGACGAAGCCTTCGCGCTGGGCGGCACGACGGCGGCCGAAAGCTACCTGAACTTCGACAAGCTCCTGGACGCCGCCAAGCGCTCGGGCGCCGACTCGGTGCACCCGGGTTACGGCTTCCTCTCCGAGAATGCGGACTTCGCCCAAGCCGTCCTCGACGCCGGGCTGACCTGGATCGGGCCGAGCCCGCAGGCCATCCGCGACCTCGGCGACAAGGTCACCGCCCGCCACATCGCCATGCGCGCGGGCGCGCCGCTGGTGCCGGGCACCAAGGAGCCGGTCAAGGACGCCTCCGAAATCGTCGCGTTCGCCGACGAGCACGGGCTGCCGGTGGCCATCAAGGCCGCGTTCGGCGGTGGTGGCCGCGGCCTCAAGGTCGCGCGCACCCGCGAAGAGATCCCCGAGCTGTTCGAGTCGGCCACGCGCGAGGCGGTCGCCGCGTTCGGCCGCGGCGAGTGCTTCGTCGAGCGCTACCTGGACAAGCCGCGCCACGTCGAGGCGCAGGTGCTGGCGGACATGCACGGCACCGCGATCGTCGTCGGCACCCGCGACTGCTCGCTGCAGCGACGGCACCAGAAGCTCGTCGAAGAGGCGCCCGCGCCGTTCCTGAACGACGAGCAGCGCAAGCGCATCCACGAGTCCGCGAAGGCGATCTGCAAGGAAGCCGGCTACTACGGCGCCGGCACGGTCGAGTACCTCGTCGCCACCGACGGCACGATCTCCTTCCTCGAGGTCAACACGCGGCTGCAGGTCGAGCACCCGGTGTCGGAAGAGACGACCGGTCTCGACCTCGTCCGGGAGATGTTCCGGATCGCCCGTGGCGAGAAGCTGCGGATCACCGAGGATCCCGAGCCGCGCGGCCACTCGATCGAGTTCCGCATCAACGGCGAGGACGCCGGCCGCGGCTTCCTGCCCGCGCCGGGCACGGTGACGAAGTTCGTCGCGCCGAGCGGCCCGGGCGTGCGCGTCGACTCCGGCGTCGAATCCGGCAGCGTCATCGGCGGGCAGTTCGACTCGATGCTGGCCAAGCTGATCGTCACCGGCTCGGACCGGAACAACGCCCTCGAACGCAGCCGCCGCGCCCTGGCCGAGATGGTCGTCGAAGGCATGGCCACGGTGCTGCCGTTCGACCGCGTGATCGTCGACGACCCGGCGTTCATCGGCGACGAGAACGGCTTCAGCGTGCACACGCGCTGGATCGAGACGGAGTTCGACAACAAGATCGAGCCGTTCGTGGCGCCCGACATCGAGGCCACCGAGGAAGAGCCGCGGCAGAACGTCGTGGTCGAGGTCGGCGGCCGGCGGCTCGAGGTGTCGCTGCCGGGCGGGTTCGCGCTCGAAGGTGGCGGCGGTCGCGGTGGCGGGGTCACTGTCAAGGCGAAGCCCCGCAAGCGCGCCGGCGGCACCAAGGCCGCGGTGAGCGGCGACGCCGTCACGGCGCCGATGCAGGGCACGATCGTGAAGGTGGCCGTCGAAGAGGGCCAGACGGTGGAAGCCGGTGAGCTGATCGTCGTCCTCGAGGCGATGAAGATGGAAAACCCGGTCACCGCACACAAAGCGGGCACCGTCACCGGGCTTTCGGTCGAGGTCGGCGCCGCCGTGACGCAGGGCACGCAGCTTCTCGAGATCAAGTAGCGCAGTTCGTTACAGATGTCGTGGTGGGCCGCCCCCGGGGCGGCCTACCATCGACACCGTGACCGAAGTCCCGTCTCCGCAGCTGCGGATCAGCGACCAGAACCGCGAGTCCGCGCTGTCCGCGCTCGGTGAGCACATGACCGCGGGGCGGATCGACATCGACGAGTACGGCGAGCGCTCCGCCCGGATCACCGCGGCCAAGACCCGCGGCGAGCTCGGCGAGATCTTCGAAGACCTGCCGGCCCCGCACCCGAAGTACGACGGCGTTCCCCAGGCCGTCGCCGCTCCCGAGCCCGCCGCCGCACCCGTGCCGGCGCACCCGCGGACGCCCGACCAGTGGTCGCCACCGCAGCGGTTCGTCGCCGCGATCGTGCCGTTGACCTGGATCGCCGCGATCGCGCTGATCGCCGCCGTCAGCGGGGCCCTGTGGCCGGTCATCTTCGTGCCGATCGGGCTCACCGTCTTCGGCAAGTCCATGTGGGGCCACGATTGGAACCCGAACCACGACCGCCGCGACCGGCACCTGCGCGACCGGGACCGGCGGCGCGAGCTGCGCGACTCCTACCGCGATCGCCGGCGCGGGCTGGACCGCTGATCCCGCCGTGGGCGACATGCGGTTGAGCGACGCCGAACGCCAGGACGCCCTGGACGTCCTCGAGGAGCACGTCCGCACCGGGCGCCTGGACATCGACGAGTACGGGACCCGCACGGCGAAGGTGACCGCGGCCAAGCGGGTCAGCGAGCTCGTCCCGCTGTTCGACGACCTCCCGTCGCCTCGCCCGAGCGCGCTGCTCAACGGCGCCTCTGCGCCCCGGGTGCCGGTGGCGTCCTCGGACGACAGCGCGCTGGTCCGCTTCCTGACCGCGGGCGCGGTGCCGATCGCGATCGTCCTCGCGCTCGCGGTGCTGATCCTTTCCCGCGGGCGGCTGCTGATCATTTCGGTCGCGCTGCCGCTGGTCGTCGCGATGATCGCCGGGGCCCGCCGTCGCCGTTCTTGATTACTCCTTTCGCCGGGCAACCCGCTCCCGCGTTCCGACGTGGTTGCTCACGCAGGTTGGGGAAAGGGAGGAATCCATGAACAGGACATGGGCGCGATCGGGGGTGCTCGCCACCGTGGCGATCGCCGTCGCGGCTTTGGCAGCGGGGCCGGCGCAGGCCGCGACGGGCCGACTGGGCTGGCAGCCGACGCTGCTGCCGTTGCCCGCTGGAGCCGACCCGGCGGGGCGCGGATTTCTGAACGCCTCGGACGGCCACGGCGAGTACGCGGGGTCGTTCATCGTAGGCGACAAGCTGCAGGTGGTGAGCTGGCGCGACGGCAAGCCGGTGCTGCGCGGGACGCCGGCGGGCTTCGAGTGGGCGAGGGTCGCCGGGGAGGACAGAGCGGGGCGGATCTACGGCGAGGCGCTCGACTACGACACCGACGTCAACCGGACCTTCACCCTCGACGCCACCGGCTTCCACCTGTGGGCGCCCCCGCCGGGCTATGGCGACTTCGGGCTCCGTGCGGTCAACCGGCGCGGCGACGCACTGGGCACCCTGCCCACCGGTACCCCGGCGACGTACGTGCCGGCCGTCTGGCCCGCTGGGGCGGCTGCCCCCACGGTCCTGGCCTACCCGGCAGGCGCGGACTCCGTGACCGACATCGACGACGACGGCGCGATCCTGTTCGGCGGGTTCGACCGCGACATCGTCTTGAAGGACGGAGTGAGCAGGCCGCTGGCCGACATCCCGGGCTTCTCGTACCCGCACGGATCGGCGATCCGCAACGGCGTCGTGGTCGGGTTCGCGTCGAACGGAAACGCGTCGCAGGCGATCCGCTGGACGACGCCGGAGACACCGGTCGCGCTGACCGGCGGCGACTACGCGGGCGACCTGAACGTGCGCGGCCTGACGGTCGGCGCGGCCCCGTTCCCGGGTTCGTTGTACGGCAAGCCGACGGCGTGGCGCGGAACGACCCAGGCCGGCGAGCTGAAGCAGCCGGGCACGTACACGGGCTACGCAGCAGGCCACGTCACCGACGACGGAGTGTTCGCGGGGTGGGCGTCGAACGGCCCGCTCGACGAGGGCGGAGTGCCGGTGATCTGGCGCTTCACCCCGTGAGCCTGCCTTGATCGCCAGGCCGGGGGCGGCGTGCTCCCGGCCTGGCTAGGCTGGGTGGAGTGGAACCGGTGGAGATCAACGCGGGCACGTACTACCTGCGTCAGCTGCGTGCCGACCGGCACATCGACGACCGCCCGTTGCTGATGGAAGCGTTCGCCGACCCGACGCACCGCAAGTACGTCTTGAACTACCGGTTGCGCACGCTGGACGAGGCCACGGAGTACGTGGCCCTGCGGGCGGCCCAGTGGGCGGGAGACGAGCGCTGTTCCTGGGCGATCGCGGAGCCGACCTCGGGCAGGCTCCTGGGCGAAGTGGGGCTGCGCGAGCTGAACCTGGACGCGTCGTACGCGGAGGCGACGGTCTGGGTCCACCCCACGGAGCGCGGCAAGGGCATCGCGACGACGGCGTTGAACGCGGCTCTTCGATTCGGTTTCGGCGGCTTGGGGCTGACCGAGGTGAGTTACCGGTACGAGGAGAGCAACGCGGCGTCGGCGATCGTGGCGCAGCGCTGCGGGTTCACGCTCGTGGGCCCGGAGGCGGACCTGGCTCCGACGGGCGAGCGCCTGATCCGCTGGCACCGAACGTCCTGACCCCGGCCGGCCGGCTGCCCACCGTGCCGGCCTCCGGGTTCCGGCGCCTACGCCGAGTACGCCCCGGCGGCGAGGTCGTCGAGGAGAGTCGGCCCGCCCGGCGTCCAGCCGAGCAGCTTCTGCGTCGCCGTGCTGGTCGCGGCGAGGTCCATGCCGAAAAACGCGCCGATCCAGCCGAAGTGGGCCGGGACGTCGTCGGCGGGGATCGAGGCGACGGGCAGGTCGAACGCGCGGCCGATCGCCTGCGCGATTTCGCGGGTCGGCACGCCTTCTTCGGCGACGGCGTGCAGGCGGGTGCCCGCCGGCGCCTGTTCGAGGCCGAGGGTGACCATCCGGGCGGCGTCGGTGCGGTGCACGGCGGCCCAGCGGTTGGTGCCGTCGCCGGGGTAGCCGGAGACGCCCTTTTCGCGGGCGATCGCGGCGAGAACGGCGATGAACCCGTGGTCGCCGGTGCCGTGGACGCTCGGCGCGAAGCGCAGGCTCACGCTGCGCACCCCCTGGTCGACGAACTCGAGCGCGAGGTTCTCGCTCCCGCCGCGCGGCGAGCCGGCGCCGTGGAACGGGGACGCGTCGTCCTCGGTCGCGGGCCGGCCCTGGACGAGGGCAGCGATGCCGGAGGCGAGCAGGAACGGGCGGCCGGTGCCCACGAGCGTGTCGCCGATGGTCTGGACGGCGGCGCGCTCGGCCGCGTTCGAGATGGCCGGGTTGGCGAAGTCGTGCTTGTTCGCGAGGTGGATGACGGCGTCGGCGTCCTTGGCGCCGGCGCGGAGGCCGTCCAGGTCGTCCAGGTCACCGCGGCGAACGTGGGCGCCCTTCGCCGCCACCGCGGCGGCGGACGCGTCGGACCTGGCCAGTCCGGTGACTTCGTGGCCCGCGCCGAGCAGGTCGGCGACGACGGCCGAGCCGATCCAGCCGGATGCTCCGGTGACGAACACGTGCATGAGTGATCTCCTCCGACGGCTCCGCGACGAGGCGAAGCGGGTGATGTCTGCGACTGACGTCAGCCACAGACATCACCGTACTCTTCAAGTCAGCCGCTGTCATCACTACACTCGATCGCATGGTGCGCTGGGAACCGGGAGCTGCCGAGCGGCTTCAGAAAGCCGCTCTCGAGCTGTTCGCCACGCGCGGTTTCGAGCAGACGACCGCGATGGAGATCGCCGAGTCCGTCGGCCTGACCGAACGCACCTTCTTCCGCCACTTCAGCGACAAGCGCGAGGTCCTCTTCCACGGGCAGCAGCTGCTGGTGGACGCGTTCCTCGCCGGGGTCGACGCGGCGCCACCGGACGCGTCCCCGATGGAGATCGCCGCCTCCGCGCTGCACTCCGCGACGACCTTCTTCCCGGCCGAGCGCCGCGCCCACTCCCGGCTCCGGCAATCGATCATCGACCAGAACCCGGCACTGCAGGAACGCGAGCGGCACAAGCTCGCCAGCATCGCCACCACGGTCGCCGACGCCCTGCGCCGGCGAGGCGTCGAGGACATGACCGCGACCCTGGCCGCGGAGTCGGGCGCCACCGTGTTCGCGATCGCGTTCACCCAGTGGATCCGCGAGGACGAGCAGCGGTCGTTCGCCGACATCGCCGCGGAGGTGCTGCGCGAACTGCTGAGCTTGACCGCTACGGCGTCGGCGAAGCTCCCGCGCTGACGGGGTTCTCCCACGGGATCAACTCGCGCAGGACCTCAGCTCACCGGCTCCACGATGCCCGCGCGGGCCTCCGGGGCCGCTGACCGCAACGCGTCCGCCGCCTCGTCGCTCGGCTGGGACTGGGACTCGCGCTCCGCCTCCACCCGGGCCCGGTAGACCTCGATCTCGTGCTTCACCGTTTCGGGCGACCAGCCCAGGACTTCGCCCACCAGGGCGGCCACCTGCTCGGCGCAGTCCACTCCCCGGTGCGCGTACTCGATCGAGATGCGCGTCCGGCGGGCCAGGACGTCCTCAAGGTGCAGCGCCCCTTCGTGTGAAGCCGCGTACACCACTTCGACGCCCAGGTAGTCCGGGGCGTGCTCGATCGGCTTCAGCAGCTCCGGGCGGCCCTCCGCCGAGGCCAGGACCTCGTGGACCAGTGAGCCGTAGCGGTCCAGGAGGTGCCTCACCCGGTAGGGGTGCAGACCGTGTTCCGCCGCCAAGTGGTCGGCCTGGTTGACCAGCGCGTGGTAGCCGTCCGCACCCAGCAGGGGGACCTTGTCCGTGATCGAGGGCTGGGACCGGCCCGGCAGGTCCACCGCCGCCGCGTCGACGGCGTCCGCCGCCATCACCCGGTACGTCGTGTACTTGCCGCCCGCGATCGCCACCAGGCCCGGGGCCACCCTCGCCACCGCGTGCTCGCGCGACAGCTTCGACGTCTCTTCGCTCTCCCCCGCCAGCAGCGGGCGAAGGCCCGCGTACACGCCTTCGATGTCGTCGTGGGTCAGCGGGGTCGCCAGGACCGTGTTGACGTGCTCGAGGATGTAGTCGATGTCGTGCTTCGTCGCCGCCGGGTGGGCCAGGTCGAGCTCCCAGTCGGTGTCCGTCGTCCCGACGATCCAGTGGTTGCGCCACGGGATGACGAACAGCACCGACTTCTCGGTGCGCAGGATCATCCCCGACTCCGAGACGATCCGGTCGCGCGGGACGACGATGTGCACGCCCTTGCTCGCGCGCACCCGGAACCGGCCGCGGCCACCCGACAGGCGCTGCAGCTCGTCGGTCCAGACGCCGGTGCAGTTGATCACCGCGGCCGCCGAGATCTCCGTTTCGCGGCCGTCCTCGACGTCGCGCACGCGCACGCCCGACACCCGGTCGGCTTCGCGCAGGAACCCGACGACCTGGGTCGACGTCCGCACGACCGCGCCGTAGTGCGCCGCGGTCCGCGCCACCGTCATCGTGTGGCGGGCGTCGTCGGACTGCGCGTCGTAGTAGCGGATCCCGCCGATCAGCGCCGACCGCTTGAGCGCCGGCACCATCCGCAGCGCGCCCGCGCGGGTCAGGTGCTTCTGCCCCGGGACGCTGCGGGCGCCGCCCATCGTGTCGTACATCAGCAGGCCCGCCGCGGTGTACGGGCGTTCCCACACGCGGTGCGTCAGCGGGTACAGGAAGCTGACCGGCTTCACCAGGTGGGGCGCGATGGTCGTCAGCATCAGCTCACGCTCGCGCAGCGCCTCCCTGACCAGCCCGAACTCGAGCTGCTCCAGGTACCGCAGGCCGCCGTGGAAGAGCTTGCTCGACCGGCTCGACGTCCCGGACGCGAGGTCGCGGGCCTCGACGAGCGCGACCCGCAGGCCGCGCGTCGCGGCGTCCAGCGCCGTGCCCGCCCCGACCACGCCGCCGCCGATGACGACGAGGTCGAACGTCTCCTTGCCGAGCCGCTGCCAAGTCTCTTCCCGCTTGACCGGACCCAGTCGAGCCGGGTTCGTCTCCGCTGCGTGCTGCGCCACGTGACAGTCCTCCTCGTGCCGGCGAGGCTTCCAGCATCGCACGACCCGGTGATCATCCGCCCGTCCACGGATGACACTTGTGGCGTAACCCTCCGCGATCTTGACCGGGCACTTCACCACGATCTTGAAAAGATTCGCCTTCCAGGTGCTTGGAAGTAGCTTCTACGCCCCGGTAACGTCGCGCGGACGTGGGTCGGCAACGGTGCCGTGGCACGCCGTGATCGACCCTGCGCAGAGTGTCCAGTGTGGAGGTGCAGCGGTGAGTGCAGGGGCAATAATCGTCTGGGAACTACTGGGTACGGCGGCCCTGATCCTGCTCGGCAACGGTGTGGTCGCGAACCACGTCCTCCGGAAAACCAACGGCAACAACGGCGGCATGCTCTTCATCAACTTCGGCTGGGCGTTCGCCGTCTTCACCGGCGCCAGCATCGCCGCGCCCAGCGGCGCGCACCTCAACCCGGCGGTGACGCTGGGCCTCGCCATCGCCGACAAGACCCCATGGGCCAACGTCCCGTTCTACTTCATCGGCCAGTTCGCCGGCGCCATCATCGGCGCCATGCTCTGCTGGGCCACCTACAAGCTGCAGTTCGACGACCACCCCGAGCCCGAGAACACCCTCGGCATCTTCTCCACCGGCCCGCAGATCCCGAACACCGTGTGGAACCTCGTCACCGAGATCATCGGCACCTTCGTCCTGGTCGCGTGGATCCTGCTCAGCCCGACCTACGCCGCCGGTGACGGCGGGACGCCGAACTTCGGCAACTCCGCGCTGGGCTACGCGGGTGTCTCCTTCGTCGTCCTCGTGATCGGCACCTCCCTCGGTGGCCCGACGGGGTACGCCATCAACCCGGCGCGTGACCTCGGCCCCCGGATCGCGTACGCGTTCCTGATGCCGATCCGCAACAAGGCGAACGCCAACTGGGGCTACTCGTGGATCCCCGTCGTCGGCCCGCTGGCCGGCGGCGCCCTCGCCGCCCTGCTCTACCTCGTCGTCCACAACCTGACCTGATCGCCTCCTCCGACGCCGATTTCCGGGAGCACACATGACTTCGTACGTAGCCGCGATCGACCAGGGCACGACTTCCACGCGGTGCATGATCTTCAACCACGAGGGCCGGGTCGTCTCGGTCGACCAGCGCGAGCACGAGCAGATCTTCCCCCGCGCCGGCTGGGTCGAGCACAACGCGGAAGAGATCTGGGAGAACACCCGCCGGGTCGCCGCGGGCGCGCTGGCCAAGGCCGACCTCACCGCCAAGGACATCGCCGCCGTCGGCATCACCAACCAGCGCGAAACCGCGCTCGTCTGGGACAAGACGACCGGCCGGCCGGTGTACAACGCGATCGTCTGGCAGGACACCCGCACCGACAAGATCGTCACCGAGCTCGGCAACCTCGGCGGCGGCCAGGAGCGCTACCGCGACAAGGTCGGCCTCCCGCTCGCGACCTACTTCTCCGGACCCAAGATCAAGTGGATCCTGGACAACGTCGAGGGCGCGCGCGAGAAGGCCGAGGCCGGTGACTTGATCTTCGGCAACATGGACACCTGGGTGCTGTGGAACATGACCGGCGGCACCGACGGCGGCGTGCACGTCACCGACCCGACCAACGCCTCCCGCACCATGCTGATGGATCTCGACACCCTGCAGTGGGACGACGGGATCGCCGGCGAGATGGGCATCCCCCTTTCGATGCTGCCGGAGATCCGCTCCTCGTCCGAGGAGTACGGCAAGGTCCGCGAGAAGGGCGCGCTGGCCGGCGTCCCGATCGCGGGCATCCTGGGCGACCAGCAGGCCGCGACGTTCGGCCAGGCCTGCCTCTCGCCCGGCGAGGCCAAGAACACCTACGGCACCGGCAACTTCATGCTGCTCAACACCGGTACCGAAAAGGTGATGTCGCAGAACGGGCTGCTCACCACGGTCTGCTACAAGATCGGCTCGAACGACACGATCTACGCGCTGGAAGGCTCCATCGCCGTCACCGGTTCGCTGGTGCAGTGGCTGCGCGACAACCTCGGCATGATCGCGACCGCGGCCGAGATCGAGGAGCACGCGCGCAGCGTCGAGGACAACGGCGGCGCGTACTTCGTCCCGGCGTTCTCGGGCCTGTTCGCTCCTTACTGGCGATCCGACGCTCGCGGCGCGATCGTCGGGCTCACCCGGTTCGTCAACAAGGGCCACCTCGCCCGCGCGGTGCTGGAGGCGACCGCCTTCCAGTCGCGCGAGGTCATCGACGCCATGAACGCCGACTCCGGAGTCCCGCTGAAGTCGCTCAAGGTCGACGGCGGCATGGTCGTCAACGAGCTGCTCATGCAGTTCCAGGCCGACATCCTCGGCGTGCCGGTGATCCGCCCGGTGGTCAACGAGACCACCGCGCTGGGTGCCGCGTACGCCGCCGGCCTCGCCGTCGGGTTCTGGAAGTCCGAGGACGACATCCGCACCAACTGGGCCCAGGACAAGCAGTGGGACCCGGGGATGGACGACGCCCGCCGCGAGCGCGAGTACCGCAACTGGAAGAAGGCCGTCACCAAGACCTTCGACTGGGTCTCCGAAGAGGACTGACCGGCGAGGGCCGGGGGTGCCGCCTCGTGGCGCTCCCGGCCCGTCCCTTCAGACCTCCCAGCCTTCCGGCTCGCCCGACTGCTCGTTCGGGGCGATGACCGTGAACGGCACGCCCTGGTCGTCGATGACCTTCACCTGCCGCCCGTACGGCGAGTCCCACGGTTTCCCGTCGACCGTGCCGCCGAGCTCGACCACCTTGGCCGCGCTCGCGTCGGCGTCCGCCACCCAGAAGTACGCCGCCCAGTACGACGGCACCTCCGGGGGTACCGAGGCGGGGATCGCGCCGAGGCCGCCGACCGGGCGCCCGTCGATGAGCACCACCGCGTACGTGAAGTCGTCGCCCGAGATGTCCTGGAAGCCGAAGCCGAAGATCTCTTCGTAGAACGGCTTCGCCGCCGGATAGTCCCGGCTCATGCAGTCGTTCCAGGCCAGGGTGCCCGGGGCCGACGTGACCTGCGTACCGATGTGGTTCCCGGCCTCCCAGAGGCCGAAGACCGCGCCCGCCGGATCGGCCGCGACGGCCATCCGGCCCTCCTTCATCACCTCCATCACCGGCATGACGATCTGCCCGCCCGCCTCGGTGATGGCCGCGGCCGTGCGGTCCACATCGGACACCGCGAGGTACGTCGTCCAGGCCGCGGGGATGTCCTGCCCCGGTGGGGTCTGGCCGATGCCGGCGACCGGGCGTCCCCGCAGCTCCGCCATGCCGTAGAAGCCGGTCTCCTCACCACCCCGATGCACGTCCCAACCGAACAGGCCGCTGTAGAAGGCGATCGCCTTCGCCTGATCGGGCACCATCAGGTCCACCCAGCCGGGCGTACCGTCGGGCCATCTTTCGTCCCGGAACACCATGCCGACTCCCAACCCTCGTCTGTGCCGCCGCTGGTGACGACCCGGACAGTCTGGCACCGGGCACCGACAAAAACCGAAAATCAGGCCTGGACCAGGCGGGCGTAGACGACGATGTTGTCGACGTAGTTGTGCGCGTTCCGGTCGAAGACACCCCCGCAGGTGATCAGCCGCAGCTCGGGACCGGCCGTGTCGTCGTAGACGCCTTCGGCTTCGAAGTCCTTCTTCGGCACCTGGTGCACCTTCGTCACCTCGAACACCACCGTGGTGCCGTCCTTGCGGGCGATCGAGACCCGGTCACCGGGAGCCAGCTCCTTGAGCCGGAAGAAGATGCCCTTCTGGTGGTTGCCGTCGACGTGCCCCAGTACGACGGCCGGGCCGGTCTCGCCCGGCGTCGGCGCGTAGGTGTACCAGCCGGCCTGCAACGGCGTGGTCACCGGCGGCACCTGGACGGTGTTGTCCGGGTTGAGGCCGAGCGGGACCAGCGACGAGTGCGCGCCGATCTTCGGGATGTCGATCGAGACGGGTTCCGACTTGGGCAGCGCCGCAGCGGCGTCCTGACCGCCCGCCTGGGGCGCCGGAACCACCGCGACCGGCTGGGCGGGCGGCGGCTGCGCGGTGTCCGAGCCTGGGCCACCACCGAACGTCAGCGCCAGCACCGCCAGCGCGGCCAGCACCGCCACGACGAGGGCGATCAGGACACCCCGTCGGTTCGTGATCCTGCTGGTCATGCTCTCCCCCTCACTGGCGTCGGCGAGTTCACACGTCCGGGTGGTCCGATGGTCGAGCCCGACGGTACCTCCCGCGAACCTCGAGACGCCCCCGCGGCGCTCAGCGGCGCCACGACCGCCGGGCCAGTACGAGACCGCCGCCGCCGAGGGCCAGCACGCCCATGGCACCCGCGGCGGCGAGCGAACCGTGATCGCCGGGTCCCCCGCCGGTCTGCGGTGCTCCCGACGGCACCTTGGCCACCTGACGACGTTCACCCAGAACGGTGAACTTCGTGGTCAGTTCCGCGCCGCCGCAGGAGAACGACACCTTGTAGACGCCGGGTGCGGCGGCCTGCACGGTCGCCGACGCGGCCGCGGCGGGTGCCTTGGCCGGGTCGTTCTGCGGGCCGACGCGCCGCAACGCGCCGATCTTCAGAACCGGGGAGGCCAGGTCGCTCGTGCTCGAGGCTTCGCAGCCGAGCCGGATCTGCACCTTCGCGCCCGCCCGGGCAGCGGTCGGCATGACGCGCAAGTAGGCCTTCGGATTTCCGGCGTGCCCGGCCGGCGTGGCGGCGAAGGCCGCCGGAGCCGAGAGCAGCAATCCGCCCGAAACAGCGGCGACCGCCAGCACCTTTTTCATTTCCGTCCCCTTTTCCCCTTGGAAAAACTCCCCCGGGAGCTCTGCTTCAAAAGACGCTCTACCTGCGGAGAGGTTGCCTCGGGCCCAGAAAAAACCACCCCGGAGCGCGGCTCCAGGGTGGTCGTGGGCGTTTTCGAAATCAGCCGGCCATGCTGCCGTCGCCCGCCTTCGCGGCGCCGGAGGGCACCTTCGCGACCTGCGTGGCCGGCACCGTGAACTGCGTGGTGTAGGTCTGGCCGCCGCAGGTCACGGTCAGCGGGTACGTCCCCGCCGCGGTGCCGGGCTTGAGCTCGGCGTCGGCGCTGATGTTCGCGTCGGCGCCCATGAACGGGCCGGGGGTGTAGTTGGTGAAGGTCAGCGCCGGCGAGGAGAACGCCGGCGAAGGGCCTTCGCACTTCGCGAGCGCGACGTTCGGCGCGTCGCGGACGTACTTGTCCACCAGCGTCTGGTTGATCGCGGTGTTCACGTTGAGCTGCACCATGCCCGCGGTGGCACTCCGGGCCGGGCTCGTGCTCGGCGCCGGACCGGTGCTCTGCGCCATCGCCGATCCCGTCAGCGTCGTCGCGCCGATCACCGCTGCCGCAACGAAAACCACCGTCTTGCGCACGTTCGCACCCTTCGCGTCCTTCAGCCTGACAACCGACAAGACGCGACGGGTGCGCCCGGGTTGCGTGCCGGATCAGTCGAGATCGTCGTGGCGCATGAGCTGCCGCCCGGCCTCGGTGATCGAGCCCGACAGCGACGGGTACACCGAAAATGTCAGTGCCAGGTGGTCCACTGTGAGCTGGTTCTGGACGGCGAGCGCGATGGGAAGGATGAGTTCGCTCGCCTGCGGCGCCACGACGACACCACCGACGACCACGCCGGTGGCGGGGCGGCAGAACAGCTTCACGAAGCCTCGGCGGAGGCCTTCCATCTTCGCGCGCGCGTTGGTGGCCAGGGGCAGCATGATGGTGCGCGCGGGCACCTCGCCGGAGTCGATCGCCTGCTGGCTGATGCCGACGGTGGCGATCTCCGGGTGGGTGAACACGTTGGCGGCGACGGTCTTGAGCTTGATCGGCGCGACGCCTTCGCCCAGCGCGTGCCACATCGCGATGCGGCCCTGCATGCTCGCCACCGAGGCGAGCATGAGCACGCCGGTGCAGTCGCCGGCGGCGTAGATCCCGGGAACGGAGGTGCGCGAAACGCGGTCGACGGTGATGAACCCGCCGGGGCCGGGCGAGATGCCGACCTTGTCGAGGCCGATGTCCTTGGTGTTCGGCACCGAACCGACGGTCATCAGCGCGTGGCTGGCTTCGATCACGCGGCCGTCGGCGAGGAAGATCTCGACGCCCTTTTCGGTGCGCTCGACGCGATCGGCGCGCGCCTGCTTCGCGACGGTCGTGCCGCGCTGCGAGAAGACCTCTTCGAGCACCGCGGCGGCGTCGGCGTCTTCGTGCGGGAGGACGCGGTCACGGCTGGAGACGACGGTGACCTTGACGCCCATCTCGGTGTAGGCGGACGCGAACTCGGCGCCGGTGACGCCCGAGCCGATCACGGCGAGGTGCTCCGGCAGCTCCTGGAGCTCGTAGAGCTGGCGCCAGTCGAGGATGCGCTCACCGTCCGGCACGGCGCCGGGCAGGACGCGCGGGGTGGCGCCGGTGGCGATGAGGACGACGTCGGCGGGCAGCTTTTCGGTGCCGTCCTTCGTCGTGACGGCGACCTTGTGCGTCGCCAGGCCGGGCTCTTCGTCGCAGAAGCGGGCCTCGCCGGCGATGACGCGGACGCCTTCGCGCTGGACGCGGGCACGGATGTCGGCGGACTGGGCGAGCGCGAGGCCCTTCACCCGGCCGTGGACGGTCGGGAGGTCGATGCGGGTGTCGGCCATGTCGGTGTTGATGCCGAGCTCGCCGAGGTCGTGCATCTTCGCCAGGGCGCCGGAGCTCGCGATGAACGTCTTCGAGGGAACGCAGTCGTAGAGGACGCAGGCGCCACCCAGGCCGTCCCGCTCGACGATCGTGACGTCGGCCCCGTGCTGGGCTGCGACCAGCGCGGCTTCGTAGCCGGCCGGGCCCCCGCCCATGATCACGATCCTGGTCACCTGGGTCCTCCTCTGGCAGTCCGTGCGGTGCTCACACCGTACGCGGCGAAGGTGACCGGACACTGAAGTGGGCGAACACGGCGAGTGCGTCCACTCGGGTGCGAGAGGTGTCGCTACGCTGTCGGCGTGCCGTTGTATGCCGCGTACGGATCGAACATGGAGCCCGCCCAGATGCTGGAGCGCGCGCCGCACTCTCCGATGGCCGGCACCGGCTGGCTGGAGGGGTGGCGCCTGACCTTCGGCGGCGAGGACCTCGGCTGGGAAGGTGCCCTGGCCACGATCGTCGAGGACCCGGGGTCACGGGTGTTCGTCGTCCTCTACGACGTGACCCCGCTCGACGAGACCGGGCTGGACCGCTGGGAAGGCGGTGAGCTGGGGATCCACTCGAAGATCCGCCTCCGCGTCCAGACCATGGACGGCTCGGTCCTGGCCTGGCTGTACGTCCTGGACGCCTACGAAGGCGGCCTCCCATCGGCCCGCTACCTCGGCGTCCTGGCCGACGCCGCCGAGGCCGCCGGCGCCCCAGCCGACTACGTCGACGACCTCCGAACCCGCCCCTGCTCCGGCATAACCGGCTAACTCGTGTCGTCCGCCCAGGTACGCGTGTCGTCCATCTGAGTACGCGTGTCGTCCGGTCGGGTACGACCGTCTAGGTGGAGCGGAGCCGGAACGCCTCGTCGAGGTCCTTCAGCAGCTGACTCGAGTCGCGAAGATCCGCCGCAACGGCGCGAATGGTGATCCAGCCACGCGCCGCCATACGTGCATTTCGCTCGGCGTCGTAGGTAGCTCGATCTTCGTGTGCGGCGTACCCGTCGTACTCCAGGGCGATACGCCGGGATGGCCAGGCCATGTCCAGCCGGTAGAGCAGTCGACCGTCGATGGCTGTCAGCTCGTACTGCGGCTCCGGTACGGGAAACCCCGCCTCGACGACGATCAGCCTCAAGATGCTCTCCGGGGGCGACTCGGCCTTGCCGGTGGCAAGTTCCAAGAGGGTCAGCGCCCTGTGGATACCTCGACGGTCCCGGCGGTCTTCGAGGCGGTCCCGAATGTTCTCCCGGAGCTTCCCGTCGTGGTCCGGTGGCAAGGCTCGGAGCCACTCGTCCAAAGCGGCGAACGCCGTTCGCCGATCACCGTCACAAAGGAACTCCGCCAGTGCGAGGTCTACCGGAAACGTGGCAAGCCCGTCGAGTTCGATCACGTCCGTCGGCCGGTAGTACCCCTGGTGAACGACGAGGCCGGGCTTTGACTTGATCCGGCGTTCGTAGGGCACCGTGATGTGAATGTTCGCGCATGCTGATGCCGAAATCCCATGCAGGGCAAGTGATGTCGGGCCGGACAACACTGCAGGCCGCCCAACGGCCAACAGGGCTCCCTCAGCCCTCGTCTTCAGTTTCAGTGCATCGCTCGAGCGCATGACGACGCCTCGCCACGGTTGCATCAGCAACCCGCTGGCCAACGCCTCACGCACAGCGCGCTGCCCCATTTCTTCCACGGCACGTTGACGCGAAGCCGCGCCATGCCGTCCTCCCCACCCGGTCACAGCATCAAGAATCAGGCTCTTCCGTGATCTCCGGAAGAGCCTGATTCACCAGCTGTGGATAACTACCCGCCTGTGGATAACCCTGGGGACAACTCCTGTGCACAGACGGACGACACGCGCACCTGGATGGACGACACGCGTACGTAGGCGGACGACACGAGTTAGGCGAGGGTGGTTAGGGCGGTGTGGACCAGGGTTCGGACTCCGCAGAGGAGGGCTCGCTCGTCGAGGACGAACGTGGGGCGGTGGATGTCCGATTGGGGGGCCGGGGGGCCGGGCCAGACGCCCAGGCGGGCGAAGGCTCCCTGGACGTGCTCCAGGTACCAGCCGAAGTCCTCGCCGCCCGAGGACTGCTCTGTCGCGGCCACCGCGCCCTCGCCGAGGGCCGCTTCGGTGCCCGCGCGCATCAGGGCCGTCGACTCGGGGTCCGAGACCACCGGCGGGACTCCGCGGCGGTAGTCCAGGTGGAAGCCGACACCGGTGGGCGCCAAGAGCGACTCCACCGACGCCGCCACCAGCGGCTCCAGGGCCGTCCAGACCTCGTGGTCGGCCGTGCGCAGCGTGCCGCGCAGGACGCCGTCCTGCGGGACCGCGTTGGCCGCCTGGCCCGCGTGGACCGCTCCCCAGACGAGGACCGTCCCGGAACGCGGGTCGACGCGGCGGGAGAGCACCGCGGGCAGGGACGTGATCACCGTGCCCAGCGCGTGCACCAGGTCGGCCGTCAGGTGCGGCCGGGACGTGTGGCCGCCCGGGGACGTCAGGCGCAGCTCGATCAGGTCGGCGGCCGACGTCAAGGCGCCGACGCGCATCCCGACGGAACCCACCTCGAGCCGCGGGTCCACGTGCAGGCCGTAGATGCGCTCGACGCCGTCCAGCGCGCCCGCCGCGATCATGTCCAGCGCGCCGCCGGGCATGACCTCCTCGGCCGGCTGGAAGATCAGCCGCACCCGGCCGGGCAGCTCCGGCGCGCCGGCCAGGGCGCGGGCCGCGCCGAGCAGGATCGCCGTGTGGGCGTCGTGGCCGCACATGTGGGCCGCGCCCTCGGTCGTCGACGCGTACGGCAGGCCGGTCGCCTCCGTCAGCGGCAACGCGTCCATGTCCGCACGCAGCGCCACGCACCGCTCACCACTGCCGATGTCGCACACGACGCCGGTGCCGCCCGGCAGCACCCACGGCTTGAGCCCGACCGAGCGCAGCAGCGTGACGACCAGTTCCGTGGTCGCGAACTCGTGCCGCGACAGCTCCGGGTGCGCGTGGATGTGCCGCCGCCAGGCGAGCACGTCGGTCGCGTTGGCGCGCAGCCAATCGTCCAGCCAGAACGGGCCGCGGCCCGCACCAAGGTCCTCCACGGGAGCCATGCTTACGCCGGCCTCGGAAATCAGCGCCTCGGACCCCTCCATGGGGTTGATGATGCGCCCTTGGGGGTCGCCTGGAACGTCCGGCCGTGAGTCCAACACCGTCACGCCGCACCTCCTCCCGCAACACGGGCAACCCGCGCAGCGGCTGGGGTCACGCGTCGTGCCGATCGATCTGTCGTACGCATTTGCAGACGATCGTGCACCATGCAGGCGGCAAGCCGCGCCTCGAAAACGGCCGTCCTAGACGGCCGGTACCGGATCTGCGTTGAACGGCGTGCACCACTTCGGCAAAGCCGAAAACCTCAGGACTTCTTGGCCCGCTTCGAACGGATCTTGCGCCCCCAGATCACGATGCCGAGCAGGACCACCGCGAGCAGGCCCGCGATCAGCTTGTTCTTGGTCTTTTCGGTGTTGGCCTTGTCCGTCTGGGCCGGGTCGAGGACCGGGCCGGGGGGTTGCGTCTGCGCCGGGGCCGGCACCGCGGCCGCGTGCGCCACGCTCATCGTGACGGCGGCCGGACGCACCGGCTCGGCCAGCGCCGGCGACGCGGTGAACAGCACCGCTCCCAGCAGCCCGACCAGGACCAGACCCCGCAGTTTCGCCATGTCATCCCTTCGCCGCGACCAGGCATTCTGCCCACGAACTTCCCGCACGTCAGCCACCGAACGCGTCGAGGATCCGCTGTGCACCGAGGGTAGCCGTCAGTTCACCGTCCCGCACCGCCCGTTCGACGTCGGGAACGACCGTTCGCACCTCCGGATGCGCCGCCAACCGACCCAGCAGCTGTTCGCGGACCATCGCCCACGTCCAGTCGACCTGCTGCTGCCGCCGCCGGGCGTCGAGCTCGCCGGACGCCGTCAGCGTGTCGCGGTGCTGCTCGATCGCGCCCCAGACCTCGTCGAGACGCAGGTTGTGCAGGCCGCTGCAGGTCAGCACCGGGGGCGTCCACGACGCTTCGGGCCCGTAGATCATCCGCAGCGCGCCCGCCAGCTCCCGCGCCGCGCGCCGGGCGTCCCGCTCGTGGTCGCCGTCGGCCTTGTTGACCGCGATGACGTCGGCGAGCTCCAGGACGCCCTTCTTGATGCCCTGGAGCTGGTCACCGGTGCGGGCCAGGGTCAGGAACAGGAAGCAGTCGACCATGTTCGCCACGGTCACCTCGGACTGCCCGACGCCGACCGTCTCGACCAGGACGATGTCGTAGCCGGCCGCCTCCATCAGCACGATCGTCTCGCGGGTCGCCCGCGCGACGCCGCCGAGCGTCCCGGACGTCGGCGACGGCCGGATGAACGCGCGTTCGTCCACCGCCAGCCGCGCCATCCGGGTCTTGTCGCCGAGGATCGACCCGCCGGTCCGGGTCGACGACGGGTCGACGGCCAGCACGGCCACCCGGTGCCCGGCCGCGGTCAGGTCGGTGCCCAGCTGGTCGATGAACGTCGACTTGCCGACTCCGGGGACGCCGGTGATGCCGACGCGCCGGGCGCCGCCGGCCGCGGGCAGCAGCTCGACCAGCAGCTCCTGCGCCAGCGCCCGGTGGTCCTCCCGCTGCGACTCGACCAGCGTGATCGCCTTCGACAGCGTCCCGCGGTCACCCGCGAGCACCCCCTTGGCGTAGGCGGTGACGTCGATCTTGCGCGGCAACGGTCAGGACTCCTGCGCCGACAGCTGGCCGAGCAGGTCGATGGCCGCGTCCGCGAGCACCGTGCCGGGGCCGAAGATCGCCGCCGCACCGGCCTCGCGCAGCGCCGGGTAGTCCTGCGGCGGGATGACGCCGCCGACCACGACCATGATGTCCTCGCGGCCCAGCTCGGCGAGCTCGTGGCGCAGCGCGGGCACCAGCGAGAGGTGCCCGGCGGCCAGCGACGAAACGCCGACGACGTGCACGTCCGCCTCGATCGCCTGGCGGGCGACCTCGGCCGGGGTGGAGAACAGCGGGCCGACGTCGACGTCGAAGCCGAGGTCGGCGAAGCCGGTGGCGATCACCTTCTGGCCGCGGTCGTGGCCGTCCTGGCCCATCTTGGCGACGAGGATCCGCGGCCGCCGGCCCTCCTCCGCGGCGAACTCGTCGACCAGCTGACGGGCCTTCTCGACGTTCTGCGTCTTCCCCACCTCCTCGCGGTACACCCCCGAGATGGTCCGGATCTGGCCGGAGTGCCGTCCCCAGATCTTCTCGAGCGCGTCGGAGATCTCGCCGACCGTGGCCTTCGCGCGGGCCGCGTCGATGGCCAGTTCCAGGAGGTTTCCCCCGTTGCCGGCACCTTCGGTGAGCCGCCGCAGCGCGTCTTCGGTGGCGGCGGAGTCGCGTTCGGACCGCAGCCGCCGCAGCTTCTCCAGCTGCTGGGCCCGGACGCCGGCGTTGTCGACCTTGAGGACGTCGATCTCTTCGTCGTCGGTGACCTGGTACTTGTTGACGCCGATCACCGGCTGCCGGCCGGAGTCGATGCGCGCCTGGGTGCGCGCGGCGGCTTCCTCGATGCGCAGCTTCGGGATGCCCGCGTCGATCGCCTTGGCCATGCCGCCGGCCCGCTCGACCTCGGTGATGTGTCCCCACGCCTTGCGCGCGAGGTCGTAGGTCAGCTTCTCGACGAAGGCGCTGCCGCCCCACGGGTCGATCACGCGCGTGGTGCCGGACTCCTGCTGCAGCAGCAGCTGGGTGTTGCGGGCGATCCGCGCGGAGAAGTCCGTCGGCAGCGCGAGGGCCTCGTCGAGGGCGTTGGTGTGCAGCGACTGCGTGTGCCCCTGGGTTGCCGCCATCGCCTCGACGCACGTCCGGACGACGTTGTTGTAGACGTCCTGCGCGGTCAGCGACCAGCCCGACGTCTGGGAGTGCGTACGCAGCGAAAGCGACTTCGAAGACGAAGGGTCGAAGCCCTTCACCAGCTTCGCCCACAGCAGCCGGGCCGCGCGCAGCTTCGCGACCTCCATGAAGAAGTTCATGCCGATCGCCCAGAAGAACGACAGCCGCGGCGCGAACTTGTCGACACTCAGCCCCGCGTCGACGCCCGAGCGGAGGTACTCGACGCCGTCGGCGAGGGTGTAGGCCAGCTCCAGGTCGGCCGTCGCGCCGGCTTCCTGCATGTGGTAGCCGGAGATGGAGATCGAGTTGTACTTCGGCATGTGCTGCGAAGTGAAGGCGAAGATGTCGGAGATGATCCGCATCGACGGCTGCGGCGGGTAGATGTAGGTGTTGCGGACCATGAACTCCTTGAGGATGTCGTTCTGGATGGTCCCCGCGAGCTGCTCGGGTTTGACGCCCTGCTCCTCGGCCGCGACGACGTAGAGCGCGAGCACCGGCAGCACCGCGCCGTTCATCGTCATGGACACCGACATCTTGTCGAGCGGGATGCCGTCGAAGAGCTGCCGCATGTCGTAGATGGAGTCGATCGCCACGCCCGCCATGCCGACGTCGCCCGACACGCGCGGGTGGTCGGAGTCGTAGCCGCGGTGGGTGGCCAGGTCGAAGGCGACCGAGAGGCCCTTCTGCCCGGCGGCGAGGTTGCGCCGGTAGAAGGCGTTGGACTCCTCGGCGGTGGAGAACCCGGCGTACTGGCGGATGGTCCACGGCTGGTTGACGTACATCGTCGGGTACGGCCCGCGCAGGAAGGGCGCGATGCCGGGGTACGTGCCGAGGAAGTCCACATCGGACAGGTCGGCGGCGGTGTAGACGGGCTTGACGCCGATGCCCTCGGGTGTCTCCCAGGCCAGGGCGTCGGGGCCCTTGCCGGTGGCGTTCTCCACCGCGCGCGCCCACGCGTCGCGGTCGCCCGGCGACGGCGTGCCGAGGTCGAGACCGGCGAAGTTCGGGATGGTCATCGCGCAACTCCCAGCTTGGCGTGCAGGCCGTCGAGGACTTCCAGGGCGTCGCAGCCGGCGAAGACGTTGGCGTCCACGCCGTCGTAGGACCCCTTCCCCGCCAGTAGTACGTATTCGGCGCCGAGCGACTCGGCGACCTCGGCCGCCTGTGCCGCGTAGGCGTCGTCGGTGCCGCAGAGGCAGGCGATCTTCGCGCCGGACGCGCGGAACGCGCCGGGCAGGTCGTCGGTCGCGCCCGGGTTGACGGCTTCGATCCCGCCCGCCTGGAACAGGTTGGCGGCGAAGCCGGCCCGCGCGGTGTGCGCGGCGACCGGGCCGAGGGTGGCCAGGAAGACCTTCGGCCGCTCGCCGTGCGAAGCGAGGTACGCGTCCGAAGCGTCCCGCAGGGCTTCGAAGCCTTCGGCGTACCGGTGCCGCGGCAGCCCACCGTCCACAGGGGACTCGAGGCGGGTCCTGACCACCGGTTTCTCGGCCAGGTTCGGGAACTCGCTGACGCCGGTGAGCGGGTCGCGCCGGGTGGCGATCCGCTTCGAGCGCTTCTCCCACGTCGAAGCCAGCCGCCCGGCCAGCGCGCCGGAGGCGAGCTCGGCGACCAGGCCGCCCGCGCCTTCGATGGCGGTGAACTCGGCCCAGGCCGCGTGCGCGAGGTCGTCGGTGAGCTTCTCGACGTACCAGGAGCCGCCGGCCGGGTCGGCCACGCCGGCCAGCTTGGCCTCCTCCAGCAGCACGGCGTGGGTGTTGCGGGCGATCCGCGCGGAGAAACTGTCGGGACGGCCGATCGCCGCGTCGAACGGCAGCACGGTGACCGCGTCGGCGCCGCCGGCGCCCGCGCCGAAGCAGGCCACGGTCGTGCGCAGCATGTTCACCCAGGGATCGCGCCTGGTCAGCATGGCCGGCGACGTCACGGCGTGCTGGCGCATGGGCGAGGCGAAGCCGCAGACCTCGGCGACGCGCGCCCACAGGCGGCGTGCTGCGCGCAGCTTCGCGATGGTGGAGAACTGGTCGGCGGTCGCGGCGAGCCGGAACTCGAGCTGCCCGGCGGCGGCCTCGACGTCCAGACCCGCGTCCGTCAAAGAACGCAGGTAGGTGACGCCGGCGGCGACGAGCGCGCCGAGCTCCTGCGCGTCCGACCCGCCCGCTTCGTGGAACGGGAGGCCGTCGGCGACGATCGTCCGCACTTTCGGGTACTTCCCGGCGACACGCGCGGCAAGCGCGGCGGCCGGTTCGAGCGCCATGGCGGAACCGGAGCGGGCCGCCAGCCCAATCGGGTCGGCGCCCAGCACGGCGGTGGCTTCGCTCGCCGGGATCTCGCGCTCGTCGAAGAGCTCGAACAGGGCTTCGGCGGCCGCTTCATACGAGGTCCCCGCGTCCAGGACGACGGGCGCCAGGTCGAGGTAGACCTCGTTCAGGGCGTCAGCGAGGGACGCGGGCGGCACCGAGAGCCAGATCGACGTCACGCCGCCTTCGAGGTCGGCGAGGATCGCCTGGTTGACCGCGCGGGCGTCGTCGCCGGTGAACCGGGCGCGGACGTCCCAGCCGGTGCTGACCTGACCGTCCGGCCGGGCGCCGCGCACGTAGGGCGGCAAGCCGGGGAAGCCGATGTCGCCGGGGACGTCCTCGGCCGTGTACAGCGGCTGGATCTCGATCCCGTCGTAGGTCCGCGTGACGAGCTTGCTCTCCGGGGCACCCGCGAAGTCCTCCGGCAGCTTCCCGCTCTTGCGCAGCACGCCGGCGACCAGCTCTTGCCACTGCTCGCGCGTCGCCTGGGGGAACTCGGCCGCGAGGTCGAGTTCGGAGATCGGCACTGACTCCGGACCGGCCACATCAGTCATAACCTGTGATGGTAGAGGCACTCGGCGCGCCCGACCTGTGAGTCTGGTCGCGCTAGGGGGCGGGCCGCGGCCGGGTTGGGGGCCAGCCTGCAGGGACTGCCGGTCCCGTACGCCACAATTGGCGGGTGCCCCCCTCCAGCGAAGAGACACGAGTGGTCGCCGGTCGCTACCGGCTGCGTTCGGTGCTCGGCTCCGGGTCGATGGGCACCGTGTGGTCGGCCTACGACGAGTTCCTGCACCGGCAGGTGGCCGTCAAGGAGATGAAGGTGCCGCCGGGCATCCCGGCGGCGCAAGCGGACGAGCTGCGGGAGCGCACGCTGCGTGAAGCCCGCGCCATCGCCGTCCTCTCCCACCCGAACGTGATCATCCTGCACGACGTCGCCCGCGAGGACGACCAGCCGTTCGTGGTGATGGAGCTGCTGCCGTCGCGCAGCCTGGCGCACATCCTGCGCGACCACGGGCCGCTGACCGTCGGGCAGGCCGCCGCGGTCGGCATCGCCGTCGCGTCCGCGCTGGAGGCCGCGCACGCCGCCGGGATCACCCACCGTGACGTCAAGCCGGGCAACGTCCTGGTGGCCAGCGACGGCCGGATCAAGCTGACCGACTTCGGCATCGCCCGCAACGTCTCCGAGGCGACCATGACCCGCACCGGGATCATGCTCGGCTCGCCCGCCTACATCGCGCCGGAAGTGGCCTCCGGCGGCGCCGTCACGCCGGCCGCGGACCTCTGGGGCCTCGGCGCGACGCTGTTCGCCGCGGTCGAAGGCGCGCCGCCGTACGACGCCGACGGCGACCCGCTGGAGACGGTCGGCAAGGTCGTCAACGGGAAGGTGCCGAAGCCGAAGGCCGGCCCGCTCGCCGACGTCATCAGCGCCCTCATGACGAAGGAGCCGGGGCGGCGGATCACGCTGCGGGACGTCCGGCACCGGCTGTACCCGCTGCAGACGAAGACGCCGCTCGACCTGTTCGGGCCCGAGCTGTTCCACACCCCGGACGGCAAGAAGACCTCCGCGCAGCCGGACGCGACCGACACGCAGGTGATCAAGACCGTCCTGCCCGAGAAGGCCAAGGCGGAGAAGAAGGCCGAGGCGTCGAGCAGCGAGCTCGCCGCCGACCCCGGCCCGCTGCCGTTCCTGCGCCCGCCCGCCCCCGCGCCGTCGGCGGGCCCCACCTCGGGTGCGCCGACGATGTTCGTCGCACCGCCTCCGCCGCGGCCGGCGCGGCGCAGCTCCACGGCCACCGCGGTGCTCGTCGCGGTGGCGATCCTGCTCTTCCTGCTCGCCGCGGGTGGCGGGTTCGCGCTGGCCAGGACGGTCGGCGGCCAGTCGCTGCTGCCTCCGGCCGCCGCGCCGCGGAGCCCGTCGAACGGCCCGACCGACGTGCCGCCGCCGACGCTGGTCCAGCAGTCCGGCGACGCGAGCTTCGCGACCGGCAACGGCGGGCAGTTCGGCCTCCAGGTGCCGGAGGGCTGGCAGAAGTTCGTCGCCCCGCACACGACGACGAAGTTCGGGGCGAGCACGGCGGTCCAGTACGTCTCCCCCGACGGCCGCCGGTCGCTGCGGGTCGAGCGGCTGGTGAAGTACTTCACCCAGTTCCCCGACGACGTCGAATACATCAACTGGCTGAAGACGTCCTACCAGGGCAACGGGTTCCAGCTCTTCAACCCGTCGCCGTTGGCGGACAAAAAGGGCACGACGCTGACGTACCGCGTGACCGAGGGCGGCAACCTCCCCGACCGCGACGGGGCCGGCGGCACCCGGGTGACGTTCATGAACCTGATCCAGGCGGGCACGAGCCTGTGGATCCTCTCGGTCACCGTGCCGGCCGAACAGGAGAACTCGGGCCGCGAGGACGTCTTCAACCGCGTCGCCCCCACCCTCAGCGTCTCGGACTAACCGCCGAGGACCTTGCGGGACACCTGTTCCTGGGCGAGGTGGCGCAGGCCGGCGAAGATCCGGTCGCCGAGCACGGTCGCGACCAGGCCGGCCTCGATGATCTCGTCGAACGACGTCAGGCCGTTCACCACCTCGACGTCGAGTTCCGCGACGCGCATCGCCAGGACGGCGTACTCCTCGAGCCGTTCGATCAGCTTCGCCTGCCCGAGCTCCTTGGCCGTGGCCAGCGCGGCGACGAGGTTGGCCATCGCGCGGTGCTCAGGGGAGTGCACCTTCCAGCCGCGGCGGTCCATGAGGCCCGCCAGCAGGCCGGCCGCCCACTCGGCGGCCTCCTCGGACACCTGGGGCGCGGGCCCGGCCAGCTCCTCCTGGACGACGCCCATGGTCCGGTGCGGGGTCCGGTCGCCGTCGATCGCGCTCAGCACGACGCCGACCGAGGCCAGCGACAGCCCGCCGACTTCGGTGAGCGCCTTGATCAGCCGCAGCCGCCGGACGTGCGCCGCGGAGTACCGCGCCTGGTTCGGGCTGGTGCGCTCACCGGGCGGGAGCAGGCCCTCGCGCAGGTAGAACTTGACGGTCGCGACCGGCACCCCGGACTCGGCGCTCAGCTCGGCCATCCGCATGCGTTTCCGCTCCGATCCCGGGGTCCGTCTCGGGGACAACCCTGAAGACTTCTCAGTATGGATAGTTTAACTTTCCAAAACGGAGAGTTTGACTATCCGTTCTGGGAGGAACCATGACCATCCTTGCCGATCTCCGGAGCAGAACGCACACGTGGCACCGGCCGTCCGCGCTCGCGGCCGCCGCACTGGGGGTGGTCGCGGTGCTGTGCGTCGCCGCCATGCTCCTCGACCAGCGGACGCTGGCGGGTGCGCCGATCTGGGCGAAGCCGTTCAAGTTCGCGGTGTCCGGCGCGCTCTACTTCGCCACCTGGAGCTGGCTCGTCTCGCTGCTGCCGCGGTTCCGGCGCACGGCGGCCTGGCTGACGAACCTCCTGGTCCTCATCTTCGCCGCCGAGTACGTCCTGCTGGTGTTCCAGGCGGCCCGCGGCCGCGCGAGCCACTTCAACAACGCGACACCGCAGGACGCGCTGATCTACGACGTCATGGGCAAGATGATCATGGGACTCTGGGCCGCCACGCTCGCGCTGACGGTCCTGGTGATGTTCACGAAGGTGCCCGACCGGGCGAGCTCCCTGGCCGTGCGCGCCGGCGCCGTGCTCTCCCTGGTGGGGATCTCGCTGGGCATCCTGATGACGAGTCCGACCGCGCGGCAGCTCGCGCAGTGGAAGGCCCACGGACGGCCGGACATGGTGGGCGCGCACACCGTCGGACTCGAAGACGGCGGCCCCGGCCTGCCGATCCTCGGCTGGAGCACGGTGGCGGGCGACCTGCGGATCCCGCACTTCGCCGGGATGCACGCGCTGCAGGCCCTGCCGCTGCTCGCCATCGCGCTGGCGGCGCTGGCCGGGCGGTTCCCGCGGCTGCGCGACGACGTCGTCCGCGCCCGGCTCGTCCTGGTCGGCGCGGCCGGGTACGCGGGGCTGGTCGCGCTGCTCACGTGGCAGGCGCTGCGGGCGCAGTCGATCGTGCACCCGGACGCGACGACACTGGGGGCCTTCGCGCTGCTGGTCGCGGCGGTCGGGCTGAGTGCACTGGCCGTCGTCCGCGCGCCGGGACGGAAGGCGGTTCGATGACGCTGTTCACCTGGGCGTTCCCCCTGGCGGCGCCGTTCTGGGCGCTGCTGATCCTGGCCCCGAAGTGGCGGTGGACGGCGCGGATCATGGCGTCACCGTGGGTGCCGCTGCTGCCGCTGGTGTGCTACTTCGGGCTGGTGCTGCCGCACTTCGGCGCGTGGGGGCGGGCGATGCTGCAGCCCGACCTCGGCGTCCTGCAGACGCTGCTGGCCACGCCGTGGGGCGCCGGGCTCGTCTGGGCGCACCTCATCGCGTTCGACCTGTTCATCGCCCGCTGGATGTACTTCGAGGCGCGCGACCGGGAGATCTCGCCGTGGCTCGTCAGCCCGATCCTGGTGCTGACGATCTTCCTCTCGCCGTTCGGCCTGGTCGTGTTCCTCGTGGTGCGGGCCGTCCGGATACGCTCGCTCGCATGACTGAACAAGAAGCCGCGAGCGCCATCGCCAAGCGCACCGGCGTGGACGCGCACGACATCGCGGTGGTCCTGGGCTCGGGCTGGCGCCCGGCGGCGGACGTCATCGGGGAGTGCGAGACGGAGATCCCGTTCGCCGAACTGCCCGGTTTCACCACGCCCGGCGCGGTGGGCCACGGCGGCACCATCCGCTCGCTGCGGGTCGGCGGCAAGAACGTCCTGGTAATGCTGGGCCGGACGCACTTCTACGAGGGCAAGGGCATCGACCCGGTGGTGCACAACGTGCGCACCGCGGCGGCGGCCGGCGTCCGGTCGGTGCTGCTGACGAACGCGGCGGGCGGCCTGCGCGAGGGCTTCCAGGTGGGTCAGCCGGTGCTGATTTCCGACCACTTGAACCTGACCGCGCGCTCGCCGATCGTCGGCGCGAACTTCGTCGACCTGACGGACCTGTACTCGAAGCGGCTGCGGGACATCGCCCGCGAGATCGACCCGTCGCTCGAAGAAGGCGTCTACGCGGGCCTGACCGGGCCGCACTTCGAGACGCCGGCGGAAATCCGGATGCTGCGCACCCTCGGCGCGGACCTGGTCGGCATGTCGACGGTGCTGGAGGCGATCGCCGCCCGCGCGGCCGGCGTCGAGGTCTTCGGCCTGTCCCTGGTGACGAACCTGGCCGCGGGCATGACCGGCGAGCCGCTGAACCACGAAGAAGTCCTGGAGGCCGGTCGCGCGGCCGCGACCAAGATGGGCTCGCTCCTGCGGGAACTGCTCACCCGCGCCTGACCTCGTGTCGTCCCCTCAATCACGCGTGTCGACTCGTCAATCACGCGTGTCGACCCTTCGTGCACCGGAGCGGTGTGCGGAAACCGCCGACACGCGTGATCAGGAGGTCGACACGCGTGATCAGAGGGTCGACACGATGTCAGACCAGGGTCGGGAGCTCGGCGGCGACCTCGGCCGGGGACGGCATGGCCGCGACCTCCGCGGCCAGGGTCCGGGCCGCGTCGCGGACCGCGGAGTCCGTGAGCAGGTGACGCGCTTTCGCCGCCACGGCTTCGGCGGTGACCTCGGCGCCGAGCAGGCGGTCGCCCACGCCGGCCGCCAGCACCGCCTCCGCGTTGGTGAACTGGTCCGCGCCCTGCGGCAGCAGCAGCTGGGGCAGGCCCGCGCCGAACACGCCGAGCGTCGTGCCGCTGCCACCGTGGTGGACCACCAGGTCGACGTGCGGGAGCAGCGCCGCCTGCGGGACCCACGCCTCGAGCCGGACGTTCGCCGGGACTTCGCCCAGCGCGTTCTCGGGCAGCGACGGGCCGGTGGCGACCAGCACGTCGACGTCCAAACCGGACAGTCCGGCGATCGCCTCGGTGAGCACGCCCGCGTGCCCCATCGCCGTGCCCAGCGTCAGGTAGACCAGCGGACGCCGCTTGTCCAGCACGCCCGGCGGCAGCTCGCCCGGCTCGCTCCAGCCGACCGGGCGCAGCGGCACCCGGTGGGTGCGCGCCAGGAAACCGGGGTCCTGCACCGACTCCGGGCAGATGTCGACGAACGGGCCGCCGAAGGCCAGGTCCTCGCCGATCTCGATGCCCAGCTCGGCGCCGTGCTCGAGGATCGCGTCCCGGATCTTCGTGGTCATCGGGTCGCCGGTCGACACGCGGCCGAAACCGTGCGCCACCACCGGGAGCCCGGCCTTCAGCGCGGCGAACGCCCCGCCCGAATTGCCCACCTCGCTGACCACCAGGTCGGGCCGGACGTGCTCGAACAGCGGCAGCAGATCGGCGAAGAACCGCTTCGGCATCAGCTCGCCGAAGACCTTCGCGACGACCGGGAACAACACCTCCCGCGGGATGTCCCCCGGCGGGCCGGGCGGCCCCGCTTCGCCGAAGGTTTCGCCGAACGCCTGCCCGAACGCGTCCTTGATGGCGAGCCCGGCGGCCGCCGTCTCGAGCCCGGCTTTCGTCAGCTGTGGCAGGAAGTCTTCCGAGGTGGCGAAGACGACGTCGTGGCCCGCGTCGCGCGCGGCGACCGCCAGCGGGACGAGCGGGAAGGTGTGACCGAAGGACCCCAGTGAGGTGAACAGTAAGCGCACCTACCCGACCATAGCCCGTAGGCTGGCGCGGTGACATCGGATTCCACCCTGCGTGACGCCGCTTCCCGCTGGATCGCCGCCGATCCGGACCCCGCCACCCGTGCCGAACTCGAGGCCGTGCTGGCCCGGGCGGACGGCGGCGAACCCGGTGCCGCCGAAGACCTGGCCGACCGGCTGGCCGGCCCGCTGGAGTTCGGCACGGCCGGCCTGCGCGGCCCGGTGCGCGCCGGGCCGAACGGGATGAACGTCGCCGTCGTCACCCGGACGACGGCCGGGGTCGCGGAGTGGCTGAAGGCGCACGGGCACGCCGGCGCGCTCGTCGTCGTGGGCCGCGACGCGCGCCACGGCTCGGAAGCCTTCGCGACGGCCGCCGCCGACGTGCTGACCGCGGCCGGCTTCGACGTCAAGGTGTTCCCCCGCCCGCTGCCGACGCCGGTGCTCGCGTTCGCCGTCGGCCGGCTCGGCGCGGTGGCCGGGATCCAGATCACCGCGTCGCACAATCCCCCGGCGGACAACGGGTACAAGCTCTACGACGCGACCGGCGGCCAGATCGTCCCGCCGTCCGACGGCGAGATCGAGCGCGCCATCGAGGCCGCGCCGGCCGCCGCCGACGTGCCGCGGGCGTCCGGCGCCGAGGTCGCCGACCTGCTGGACCGCTACCTCGACGAGGTCGCGACGCTGCCGCTGGGCCACGAACGCGCGGTGCGGGTCGCCGCGACGGCGTTGCACGGCGTCGGCGCCGACACGCTGCGCGCGGCGTTCGAGCGGGCCGGGTTCACCGACCTGCACCTGGTCGGCGCCCAGGCCGCGCCGGACCCGGACTTCCCGACCGTGTCGTTCCCGAACCCCGAAGAGCCGGGCGCGACGGACCTGCTGCTGGCGCTGGCGTCCGATGTGGACGCCGACCTGGCCGTCGCGCTCGACCCGGACGCCGACCGGTGCGCGCTCGGCGTGCGCGAGCGCGACGGGCGGTGGCGCATGCTGCGCGGCGACGAGACCGGCGTGCTGCTCGGCTCGTACGTCTTGTCCACAGTGGACCGCACGGTCCTGCCGGACCCGCTGGTGGCGACCACGATCGTGTCGTCGTCGATGCTCGGCGAGATCGCCAAGGCCGAAGGCGCCCGCTACGCCGAGACGCTGACCGGCTTCAAATGGCTGGTCCGGGCCGGCGAGGGCCTGGTGTTCGCCTACGAAGAGGCGCTCGGGCTGTGCGTGAACCCGGGCTTCGTGCGCGACAAGGACGGCATCGCCGCCGCGACGCTGGCGGCCGGGCTCGCCGCGCGGCTGAAGGCGCAGGGCCGCACGCCGCTGGACGTGCTCGACGAGCTGGCGCGGCGCCACGGCGTCCACCTGACCGACCAGGTTTCGCTCCGGGTCACCGATCTCGCGGTCCGCGGCCGGCTGATGGCGAAGGTGCGGGAGACGCCGCCGTCCCGGCTCGGCGGCGTCGAAGCCGGCCTCGAAGACCTGCTGCCGGACGCCGACGTGGTGCGGCTGACCGGCGACGGCGTCCGCGTGGTCGTGCGGCCGTCCGGGACCGAACCGAAGCTGAAGGCGTACCTGCAGGTGGTGGCGCCGGTGACGGACGAACTGGCCGACGCCCGCGACGCGGCACAGGAGCAGCTGACGGCGCTGCGCGCGGACGTCGAGGAACTGCTCGCCTGATGCCGAGGCTGCTGATCGTCCACCACACGCCGTCCCCGGCGACGCAGGCGCTGTTCGAAGCGGTCGTGGCCGGGGCTGCGCACCCGGACATCGAAGGGGTGGAGGTGGTCCGCCGCGCGGCGCTGGCGGCCACGGTCCCCGACGTCCTCGAGGCGGACGGCTACCTGCTGGGCACGCCGGCGAACCTCGGCAGCATGAGCGGCGGGCTCAAGCACTTCTTCGACACGATCTACTACCCGTGCCTGGACGAGACGCGCGGTCGCCCGTTCGGGTACTGGATTCACGGCAACAGCGACACTTCGGGCACTGAACGGCAACTGCTGGCCATCACGACGGGCCTGTCCTGGACCAAAGTGGCGGAACCCGTCGTCACGACGGGCGATCCGGGCAAAACCACCCTGGAAGCGTGCACCGAATTGGGTGCGACGCTGGCCGCGACCCTGATGTCCGGAAATTAAAGGGGCCTGTCACCGGAAGCCCTGGGGGTCGACCTCCGGCAACAGGCCGTGACCAAGGGTTCGCCCGAGGGCGATCAACCTTGGTCCTGTGAAGCGTACTACACAGGACCGATCATGACGAGTCGAAGGCGCGACAACCTCTCGCCTGAGCCGTTCCGTGCACCCCCAGGGCACGGAGGACCAGGCGAGAGGCGAGCCAACTGTAAACCACTGCATACGACAGCTGTCAACATGTGCGTACAGTGGTTTCCGGCTAGAATTTCCGCGGCTGGATTCCCAGGGGGTGGAGATGGCACCGGAACGCACCTTCGCGGAGCGCCTGAGCGCCCTGATCGAGGCCGCCCGGGTCGACGGGCGCGCACCGCACAGCTACCGGGAGATCTCGGCCGCCGTCGAGCGAGCGGGCGGCCCGGCCATGTCGCCCGCCTACCTGCAGCAGCTCGCGACGGGCAAGCGGGTCAACCCGAAGATCCACTACGTCGAGGCGCTGGCGAAGCTGTTCGGGGTGCCGGTGACGTACTTCTTCGACGAAGAGGCGGCCGCGGCACCCGCCGGTGAGGCGCAGCTGATGGCCATGCGCGCCCAGGAGCTGTCCCCGCAGGGCCGCCGTCAGGTGATGGACCTGCTGGAGCTCGTCGAGCGCTACGAGCGGGCCGAACGAGAGGGCCGGAACCCGGAAGACAGCGCGGGCCGGGACCCGGGAAGCACGGCCCGATGAAGGAGCGCGAGCTGCGCCGGCGCTGCCGGAAGCTGCTCAAGGAGCTGGACATCGAGCCGCCGCTGGACGTCGAGGTGCTGTGCGCGCGGCTGGGCGAGCGGCGCGGGAAGCCGATCCGGCTGCTGGCGTACCCGCTCGAAGTGCCGGGCCCGTTCGGCTGCTGGATCGCGACGTCGTCCGCCGACTACATCTTCTACCAGGCCGAAACGACGAAATCGCACCAGGACCACATCATCCTGCACGAGCTCGGGCACATGCTGGCCGACCACCACCCGCACGGCGACGCCGAGCCGGCGGACTTCCTGCGCGGCCCCGCTCCGGATCTCGACCCGGATGCCGTCCACCGCGCCCTGCGCCGCTCGTCCTACGATGACGCGCACGAGTGGGAAGCCGAAACGGTCGCGACGATCATCCTCGAATGGGCGTCGGTCCTGAACTACACGATCCCCAGGCGCGCCGCGGACCGGGATCTCCGCCGGATCCAGGGGGCGCTCGGCGATCACCAAGGGTGGTTGTGAGCACACTTCTCAGCCCCGTCAACCTGATCGCGCTGGTGCTGTTCGCCGCCGCGCTCGCGTGGCGGATCTACCAGGTGACCCGCGCACCGACCGTGCCGAACTGGGCCGTCACCGCGTGCGTGGCCGGGTTCGCGGCGGCGTTCCTGCTGCAGCAGACCGTGATCTCCGACGAGGTCGACGCGCTGTTCGGCCGCGGCGCGGCGCGGGTGGCGAACAACGCCCTGCTGGCGTGCGGCCTCTGCGCGCTGGTGATCTTCTTCCTCGGCTCGGCGCTGGGTCCCCGCCGGTACCGGCGGGTGGCGGCGGAGCTGGTGCCGCCGGCGGCGGCGATCGCGTTGATGGTCGTCGCGATGGCCTTGACTCCGCCGGAGCTGCGGGGCCTGCCGCTGGGGCCGTCGACGATCCACGACAGCGGGGTCGCGGTCTTCTACCTCGGCGCCGGGCTGTACCTGATCTACGGCCTCGTCGCCTGCACCGCCTGGATCGTGCGGTACCAGCGGGTGGCCGACCGGGACCTGCGGATCGGGCTGCGGCTGGGCGCGATCGGGATGGCCAGTGCGGCGGCCGGCAGCGTCTTCCGGGCGCTGTACATCGTGGTGGCGTGGGCGTTCGGGCCCGTCGTCAAGATCCTGCTGCTGCTCGGCGTGCCGTTCGTGATCGCCGGCGGGATGCTGTTCCTCGCCGGCGTGACCTACCCGGGGGTGCGGGCGCGGGTTTCGGCGCTGCGGCGCCGCCGTCGGCACCGGCGGGAGCACGAGGCGCTGGCTCCCTTGTGGACGGTCCTGGTCGAGGCGTTCCCCAGCATCGTGCTGCGGACCCCGCCGCGCCGCGGCGACCGGCTGTCCCCGCGCGGCACCCACCGCGGGCACTACCGCCGGGTGATCGAGATCCGCGACGGACTGGTGCAGCTGTCGCCGTACCTGGGGGCGGACTTCGGCGAGGTCGTGGCCACCGATCCCGCCGCCGCGGCGGCCTCGTTGCGGGCGGCGCTGCGGCGGCACGCGGACGGCGAGGCCAGCGACGGCCGCGCCAAGCAGGTCCTGCCCGCCGGGGCGGACGACCTCGAATCCGACGTCCGGCCGCTGCTCGCGCTGTCGGCCGCGATGACGAACGGGAAGTGACGTGGACACCCTGATCACCGCCGGCCGGGTGCTGCCCCGGCCGGCCACGCCGGTCGACGACGGTGCCGTGCTGGTGCGCGACGGCGTCATCGTCGCGGCGGGCCCGCGCGCGGACGTCGTCGCGCAGGCCGCGCCGGACGCGTCCCGGCACGACTTCCCGACCGGGACCGCCCTCGCCGGGCTGTGCAACGTCCACGTGCACCTGGCGTTCGACGCGTCCCGCGAGATGCCGGCCCACTTCTCGGAAAGCGAAGACCTGCTGGAGGGCGCGCGCTCGCGGCTCACGGCGATGCTGCGCAGCGGCGTCACGACCGTGCGGGACCTCGGCGACCGCGGGCACCTCGGCGCGGCCGTCCGGCGCTCGTTCGAGGGTTCCCCGGCGCCGCGGCTGCTGGTGTCGGGGCCGCCGATCACCGTGCCGGGCGGGCATTGTCACTTTTTCGGCGGTGAAACGGCTTCGGACGGCGAAATCCGCGCCCTGATCGACGCGAACGCGGCGGCGGGTGCGGACGTGATCAAGGTGATGGCCAGCGGCGGCCAGATCACCGAGGGCGGCGCGGACATGTGGGAGTCGCAGTTCGACGCCCGGCAGCTGCGCGTGGTCACCGAGCACGCGGCGCGCCACGGGCTGCCGGTGGCCGCGCACGCCCACGGCGCCGACGCGATCGAAGCCGCGGTCCAGGCCGGGGTGTCGACGGTCGAGCACTGCAGCTTCATGACCGGGCCTCGCTCCTTCGACCGGCGCTCGCACGTGGCGAAGCGGATGGTCGCGGAGGGCATCTCGGCGTGCTCGACGAGCAGCCGCAACTGGCGGACGATCGTCGAGCGGCTCGGCGAGGACCTCGGGCTGGCGGTCTACGGGCGGCTGCCGTGGCTCGAGGAGCAGGGCGTCCGACTGCTCGCCGGGACGGACGCGGGACTGGCCGGCTCGGTGTTCGACGACCCGGCGGGCGCGCTGGAGCTGTACGAATGGCTCGGCTTCTCCCGGCGCCGGATCCTGGAGATCGCGACCGAGGACAGCGCGGCCGGGCTCGGCCTCGGCGACGTGACCGGACGGCTCGAAGCCGGGCTCGCGGCAGACGTCCTGGTCGTCGAAGGCGACCCGCTGAAAACGCTGGCCGCGCTCCGGAACCCGCTGCTGGTGCTGACCCAGGGCCGTCCCGCCTAGTTCCCCCATCGGGGAATGACCTGTTTGGTGACAGCGTTTTAAAACAGTGTTACTGTTGCGCCACCCCACCTCGAAGGAGCTTCCCGATGCACGGACCGACCCAGCTGTTCACGGTGATCGCGCTGGTCTCGCTGCCGACCGTGATGTACGGCGGCTACGCGCTGATGGGCGTCATGCGCGACCGCAAGCTCACCGAACACCAGCGCGCGATGTTCCGCGCCGGCCACGCCCACGCCGGCGTCCTGCTGATCCTCGCCCTGGTCGCGCTGCAGATCCTCAGCCGCACCACGCTGTCCGACACGACGTTGTGGATCGGCTGCTTCCTGCTGCTGTTCGGGATCCTCGCCCAATCGGGTGGCTTCTTCTTCCACCTGATCCCGGGCCGGGGCAAGCTCGGCGGCCGCGTGACGTCCGCCGGTGCGCTGCTCCTGGCGGCGGCCACACTGCTCACCGCGTACGGGGTCGCCTTCGCCTGAGCACCGGTCGTTAAGCTGATGACGTGCCTGAATACCTGCCGACCGCGCCCTACAAGGGGACCCGGGACTTCCTGCCCGCCGAAATGTCCGTGCGTACCCAGGTGTTCGGTCATCTCTACGACGTCCTCGAGCGCCGCGGCTTCCTCCGCTACGACGGCCCGATCCTCGAATCGGCCGAGATCTACGAGCGGAAGTCCGGCCAGGAGCTCGCCGACAAGCAGCTGTACACGCTGACCGACAAGGGCGGGCGGCGGCTCGCGCTGCGGCCGGAGATGACGCCGTCGGTGGCGCGGATGATCGCCGGGAGCGCGAAGTCGCTGTCGTTCCCGGTCCGCTGGTACAGCCACCCGAACTGCCACCGGTACGAGGCACCGCAGCGCGGCCGCGTCCGCGAGCACTGGCAGATCAACGCGGACATCTTCGGCTCGGACAGCGCCAACTGCGAGATCGAGATCTTCGAGCTGGTGCACGACATGATGGCCGCGCTGGGCGCGACGCCGGACATGTTCGTGCTGCGCGTCAACGACCGGAACCTGCTGACCTCGGCGCTCACCGACGTCGCCGGCGTGTCGGCGGACCACCTGTCCCAGGTGTTCGCGCTGGTCGACCGGTGGGAGAAGTACCCGCGCGAGAAGCTGGCCGAGAGCGCCGGTGAAATCGGGCTCTCGGACAAGCAGTTCGAGAAGCTCGCCGAGACGCTCGACGCGGGCGAGGCGCTGCTCGACGAGCTGCCGGCCGAGGTGCGGGCGGAGTCGAACCTGGTCCGCGTCCTGAACAGCAGCGCGGGTTCGCTGGTGAAGTACGAGCCGATCATCGTGCGCGGGCTGGCGTACTACACGTCGACCGTGTTCGAGGTCTTCGACACCTCGCCGGAAAACCGCCGCGCGCTCTTCGGCGGCGGGCGCTACAGCGACCTCGCGTCGATGTTCACCCCGCAGCAGATCCCGGGCATCGGGTTCGGCATGGGCGACGTGACGCTGATCGACTTCCTCGACACGCACGGCCTGACCCCGGCCCCGCGCAGCGAGGTCGACGTCATGGTGATCCCGGTGACCGAGGACCTCGCGGACGCGGCCCGGTCGGTGGCGGGTTCGCTGCGCCAGGCCGGCCTGCGGACGTCGACGCCGATCGAGCACCGCAAGCTGGGCAAGGAGCTGACCCGCGCGGACAAGGCGGGCGCGGTCGCGGTGGTGATCGTCGGCCAGGAGGACTGGGCCGCGGGGAACGTCACGGTCCGCAGCCTGGCGACGCGGGAGCAGAACCCGGTCGCGGTCGCCGACGCCCCGGCGGCGGTGCGGGCGCTGCTGGCGTAATCGGTTCGACTCCTCTCCGGCGTCCGGGCATCCTGGGCGCCGGAGGGGGTGGACCGATGATCGTTTTCGAGGACGTGCGGCAGTGGGCCGAGTTCGAGTGGGCCGTCCGCCGAGCGTCGTGGTATTACGGTGAAAGACGGCTCAGCCGTCGGCCTTCACGGGAAGAACTGGCCGAAACCGCGTGCGGCCGCAACGGGTATTTGCGCGAGGCCGCTGTCGAGCGGCTGGCGGTGAGCACCGATCCCGAAGCACTGCCGCTGCTCCTGCTCCGGTGTGTCGACTGGGTGCGGCCGGTCCGGGAGCTCGCACGGTCGATCGTTCTGTCCAAACTGGACGACTCCACGCTACGGGCGATGCTGCCGCTGATCGGCATCCTGCGAAGACGTCAGGTCGACGACTGGATGACCTCGCTGTTGCGCGAAGCCCTGCCGAGCGTGCTCGACGACGCGTTGGCGCTCGAGGACCGGGAAACCCGGCGCTGGGTGCACGCGGAGGCGATCGGTCTCCTGTCGCGCGAACGGCTGCTCGACATCGCGGTGCGGGACCACGACTTCGTGGTCCGCGCGATGTGCGGCACCGTGCTGCTCGACCGCGGCGAGTGCGTCGGGGAACTGCTGGCGGCCGGGGCGCCGAAGGTCCGGATGCGGGCGTTGACCATGCTCGGGCCCGACGCCCCCGTGGCCCACCTGGCGGACCGGTCCTCGGCGGTCCGGTCGATGGCGCAGGCGCTGGTCCTGAAGGCGGGCGGCGACCCGGCGGCGCACTACCGGGCGCTGCCGGCGTCGTTCGGCGCGCTCGCGGGGCTCGGCGAAACGGGGACCGCCGACGACGCGCCGGTCCTGGAGCGTCACCTCGCCGACGACCGGCCCCGGATCCGCCGGGCAGCGGTGCGCGGCCTGCGCCGGATCGCGCCGGAGTCGCCGGCGGTGCGGGCGTTGCTGACCGACCCGTCGCCGGCCGTGACCCGGCAGGTGGTGGAGTTCCTGCGCGGCAAGCCGGCCCTGGTCGACGTCCCCACGCTGCAGGACCTCCTGGCCCCGGCCCACCCGGTCCACACGCGCCGGGCGGCCGCGGCCCTGCTCCGCGACCGCGACACCTGGCGGCGCCTGCACGCGGACCTCACCCTGCTGCCCGACCCGGACCTGGCCGCCGACGCCCACCAGGACCTCCACGCCTGGCTGGCGCACTCGGCGGACACCTACACGACCCCGTCCCCCGCCCTGGCCGCCGAGATCGACGCGGCCTGCACGACCCTCGACCCGGCCTTGGCCCGCCAAATCCGCTTCGCCCTCCCGGGCCGGCGTGCAGGAAGGGTCGACACGCGTGATTGAGCGGTCGACACGCGTGATTGAAGGGTCGACACGGCGGAACCGGGCGTGCCTTGCCGTGTCGTCGCTCCAATCACGCGTGTCGACCCTCGAAGCACGCGTGTCGGCTGCCTGATCACGAGGGGTCGGCGCGAAGGAGGCGGAGGGTGAAGGTGGCTCCGGCTCCGGGGCGGGCCGCGGCCGCGATGGTTCCGCCGTGGCCCGTCACGACTTCGCGGACCAGGGCCAGGCCGAGGCCGAAGCGGCGTCCGTCGCCGTCGGAGCCGCGGGCGAAGCGCTCGAAGATGCGGTCCGCGTCGGTGGCCGGGAAGCCCGCTCCCGTGTCGCGGACCCGCAGCTCCACGTGCCGCTCGTCGGGGACGCCGAGCCACACCTCGATCGAGCCGCCCGGCGGGGTGTGGCCGAGTGCGTTGTCCAGCAACGCCGACAGCACGCGGCGCAACGCCGTCGGCACGCCCTGGACGACGTACGGCCGCCGCTCGCGCGTCACCGCCAGGCGAACCTGGCCCTCGGAGGCGCGGACCGCTTCGGCCGCGACCGCCTCCTCGGCCAGCACCCCCAGCTCGACCAGCTCCAGCGACGGCCGTTCGCCGCACGCCTGCGCGGACAGCAGCAGGTCCTCGACGACCTCGCCGAGTTCCCGCGTGCCGCGCACCAGCTGGTCGAGGTCCGCCGCGTCACGCCCGGACGACCGCCGGGCGAGCAGCTGCGCGCGCGTGTGCAGCCGGGTCAGCGGGGCCCGCAGCTCGTGGGACGCGTCCGCGACGAACGTCCGCTGCCGCCGCAAGGCGTCCTCCAGCGGCCGGATCGCCCGGCGGGCCAGCACCCGCCCGCACCCCAGAGCCGCCAGCAGCGCGAGCACCTCGGCGACGCCGAGCCCCAGCACCAGTGACGCGCGGTCCTCGATCTGGTACCGCTCCTCGAAGAACGCCTGGGAGACAACGCCGCCGTGGTTCTCCACCCGGATCGTGTGCGTCATCCCGCCGATCGACCGCCGCTCGGTGTAGACGTCGCCGGGCGACGGCACGAACGCGGCCAGCTCCGGGATCGGCATTCCGGGCGGCGGCGGTCCCGCGGGCGTGTGCGCCCCCGGCGTGAACAGCCAGACGCAGCCCGGCGGGGTCGCGCCGGGACCGAGCTGGATCGTCCTGGCCAGCAGCCGGTCGGCGTCGGCGTGCTGGCCGGACAGCAGGATCCCGTACGCGATCGCGCCCGCGACGGCCACGAGCAGCGACACCACCACGGCGATCTGCGCGGTGATCACCCACCGCGCCCGCCGCAGGGCCCGTTCCTCGGAGCCGGGACTCATACCACGCCGATCTGGTACCCCAGGCCGTGCACGGTCCGCACGACGTCCCGGCCGAGCTTGCGCCGCAGGTAGTACACGTAAGTATCCACAATGGACTCACCGGTCGAATCGGCGAACACGCGCGTGCGCAGCGCCGCCCGCGGGTGGATCGCCTTGGGCCGCTGCGCCAGCGTCCGCAGCAGCTCGAACTCCCGCCCCGAAAGCGTGATCCGCTCACCGCGCGGCAGCACGACTTCGTGGCGCTGCAGGTCGAGGGCCGCCGTGCCGAGGGGCAGGCACTCGGCGCCTTCGAGGTCACGCCGGCCCAGCGCGCGCAGCCGCGCCAGCAGCTCCTCGGCCTCGAACGGCTTGACGAGGTAGTCGTCCGCGCCGGCGTCGAGGCCCGCCACGCGGTCGGCCACCTCGCCCAGCGCCGAGAGCACCAGGACCCGCGTGGTCACCGCCCGGGCCCGCAGCCGCCGCAGCAGTTCGAGCCCGTCGAGCACCGGGAGCCGCCGGTCGATGACCATCACGTCGTAGTGCCCGGTGAGCCCGAGGTGCAGGCCCCGCTGGCCGTCGTGCGCCGCTTCGGTTTCGTAGCCCTCGTCCGCGAGCAGCTCGCCCAGCATGCCCGCCAGTTCCCGGTCGTCTTCGACCAGCAGCACTCTCGGTTTCGCCACCCCGTCGCGCACCGATCCATCTTGACAGTTATTTCCGAACTTGAAGAATCAACTTTTCCCGGTCACCGGAACGGGCTCGGCCATCAGGAGTACCTCCGTAGTCCCGTTGCGGGCATCGCGCCGGTCGAGCCAGCTGAGCACCGGCGCGGTCATGATCGTGGTGACCAACGCGACCAGCACCAGCACCGTGAACAACGCCGGCGACACGATCCCCGCGGCGAGCCCGACGTTCAACGCGATCAGCTGCATCAGCCCGCGGGCGTTGACGAGCACGCCGACGCGCGTCGCGATGAACTGCGGCTCCCCCGCCAGCCGCGCCGCACCCCAGGACGCGCCCAGTTTGCCGACGATCGCGACCACCACGCACAGCACCGCGAAGGCGAGCAGCTTCGGATCGGCGAGCAGCGCGAACCGCGTGTTCAGGCCGGAATAGGTGAAGAACAGCGGCAGGAAGACGATCCGCCCGATCGGCACGATCTTCGCGAGCACGGCCTCCGTGGCCGGCGTGCGGGGGAACGCGATCCCGACGCAGAACGCGCCGAACACCGCGTAGAGCCCGATGACGTCCGTGAACCAGGCGGCGGCGAACAACGTCATCGCGGTGACGAGCACCCGGTGGTCGACACTCAGCCGCTCGCTGCCCATCGCCTTCGCCAGCAACCGCCGTCCGATGATGAACACCACCCCGGCGAAGAGCAGGCCGCCGCCCAGCGCGAGCGCGACCGGCCCGGCCGACCCGGCGTGCATGCCGAGCACGACCGCCAGCAGGATCCACGCCAGCACGTCGTCGAGCGCGCCGCAGGCCAGCGCCAGCGAGCCGAACTTCGTCGACGCGATCCCGCGTTCGGTGATGATCCGCGCGAGCATCGGGAACGCCGTGATCGCCAGCGCGACGCCGACGAACGCCATCGACGTCACCGGCGATACCCCGTCCTTGCCGATGCCCACCCAGCTCAGGCCGATCGCGCTGACGCCGAACCCGAGCGCCAGCGGCACGATCGTCCCGGCCGACGAGATCGCCGCGACCGACTCGCGCGATTTCCCGATGCTGCTGAGGCTGAATTCGCAGCCCGCGCCGAACATGTAGATGACCAGGCCGATCTGGCCACCGACGTAGAGCAGCGAGCGGACGGCGTCCGGGAACAGCGCCGCCTGCACGTCCGGCAGCAGCAGCCCGAACAGCGAGGGGCCGAGCAGGACCCCGGCGATCATCTCGCCGACCACCGGCGGCTGGCCGAGCTTGACCGCGGCCAAGCAGACCAGCCGGGCCACCAGGAGGATCACCACGACGGCGAGGAAGAACGCCGGTGCCGCTTCGGACGGGCTCATCGGTTGCCTCCGGCGAAGTAGGTCGAGCACAGGGCTTGGTGACGGGCGTCGAGGACCATGTACGTGCCGAACACGAGCTGGGCGAGGCTGCGCCAGACGTCTTCCCAGCGGTCGCGGACCGCGAGCCACACCAGAGGTGCGCGACGGCGGCGGGCCCCGCGGGGCGTGAGCAGTGCCGGGCCGCGGTTGGGGATCGAGCGCGTGTGGGCGGCCGTCGAGGCGAGGCTGAAGCGGCGCAGCACTTCGCGCGTCACGACCCGCATGGTCGGCGGCGCGAGCCCCCGGGCGGGGCAGGCGCGGTTCTGCGCGACGCCGAAGGGGATGAAATCGTCCTTTCCGGACTGGGCGGCGTAGCCCGGGTAGCTGAAGCACAGCACCGTGCCCGCCGGGATGGTCAGGTCCGCCACCTCGATGTCGGCGGTGGCGATCCGATGCGCGATGCCGAACAGCGGGAACCGGCGGAGGCCGTCGTCGATGACGCGGTCGAGGTAGGCGTCGTCGTCGGGGTGGCCGGCGAGGCGCCGCTGGGTGTCCGGGGACTGGGCGATGATCATCAGCAGGTGCGCCATCGCCTCGGACATCTGCACGACGGCGGTGTTGAAGAACGTCCCCTGCAGGTAGTAGGCCTGCTCTTCCGGGGTCAGGGACTCCGGCAGCGGGTGCGGGACGTCGGCGAGGCGCCGTCGCAGGTACTTCGTCAGCCGGGCCCGGCGGCGCATGTTCCGCGGGCGCACGCACTTGAGCGCCGAGACGACGTCGTCGGCGTGCCCGACGATGAGATCGCGCGCCTCGGGCGGGCACGGCTCCTCGAACACCAGCTCGTAGTACAGCTCGGCCCAGATCGGCATCATCACGTCGCGCAGCCGGACGAGCCCGGGCTCGACGTCGTCGAGGACGTGCGCGGCCACCCGCCGGGCCAGCTCCTCGGAGTCCTTTTTGGACCGGATCAGGATGTGCCGGGTGCACTTGGCGACGGCGTCGTAGCGCGGCCCGGCCTCGAGGTGCTCCTGGTGCACCTGGGGGCCGGGCGCGAGCCAGTACCAGAACAGGTCGGACAGCGCGGCGCCGCGGCTGCGGCCGTTCGCCGCCGGGTCGGCGTAGACGCGCTTGAAGTTCTCGGCGCCCACCTGCGGACCGGGGATCGTCACCGCGTCCTGGCCGTTGACCAGCGCGAAGATCTGCATCCGCAGCGCGACGACGCGGCGGGGCAGCCAGGCGGGCGCGGACACCGCCGCCGCGGCCGCCAGCACCTTGCCGATCACCGCCGCACCTGATCCGGGGTCAGGTCGGCCGGGTGCCGCCCGCCGCACAGCGCGAGGGCCTGGTCGAAGTCGTCCCGCAACAGGTCCAGGACCTCGGAGACGCCTTCGCGGCCGCCCGCGGCGAGCCCCCACACGATCGGGCGGCCGACGCCGACCGCGTCCGCGCCGAGGGCGAGCGCCTTGACGACGTCGGTGCCGCGGCGGATCCCGCCGTCGAGCAGCACCGGGATCGCTCCGCCGACCGCCGCCGCGATTTCGGGGAGCACCTCGATCGTGGCGGGCACGGTGTCGAGCTGGCGGCCGCCGTGGTTGGACACGACGATCCCGGCGACGCCGTGGTGCACGGCCAGCCGCGCGTCCTCGGCGTGGAGCACGCCCTTGATCAGCACCGGGAGCTTGGTCTTCGATCGCAGCCACGCGATGTGGTCCCAGCTCAGCCCGGCCGACATGACGATCTCGCGAACGTGGCTGGCGTTGCCACCACTGCGGTTTTCGCCCAGGTTGCGGAGGTTCTCCACGACCAGCCCCGGCGGCAGGTCGTGGAAGGCGTTGCGGTCGTCGCGTTCGCGGCGGCCGAGCACCGGCGAGTCGACGGTGACGACGAACGCCTTCACGCCCGCGGCTTCGGCGCGGCGGACGATCGCCTCGGTGAACTCCAGGTCCGGCTGCAGGTAGAGCTGGAACCACAGGGCCGGGTCCGGCGCGACCTCGCGGGCCGCCGCGGCGATGTCCTCGACCGCGGTGGTCGCGGCCATGCTGACGATCATGATCGTGCCCGCCCGCGCCGCCGCCCGCGCGGTGGCCAGTTCGCCGTCGGAGTGCGCGAGCCGGTGGAACGCCGTGGGCGCGACGAGGATCGGCATCGAGGACGGCGTCCCGAGCAGCTCGATGCTCAGGTCCCGTTTGTCGCTGCCGCGCAGCACCCGGGGCACCAGCCGCAGGTCCTGGAACGCCGTTTCGTTCTCCCGCAGGGTGATCTCGTCCTGCGCGCCGCCCGCGAAGTAGTCGTAGTGGACCGGGTCGAGGCGGCCGCGGGCCGCCGCCTCGAACTCGGCGATCGTGCGCATCACAGCTCCCGGGCGAAGAACGCGGTCAGCGGTTCGACGTGCACCTCTTTGTCCCACTCGTTCTCGAGGTTCTCGGTGACGTGGTGGGTGGCGACCAGCTCGCCGCGGCGGTAGTGGCGGACGATCGGGTGCAGGTAGTGGCCTTCGCCCTGGTCGTTCGCCTTGTCCTGGGCCGCGCGCGCGACGAAGTCGAACGGATCGATCTTGTCGTGGTCGGGGCCGTAGTCGAGGGTGACGACGTAGGCGTCGTCCGGCGGGTCATGGAGAACGCGGTCGACCGGCACCTCTTCGAGGTAGCGGGCGGTGTCGCCGTCCACGACCAGGACGTCGCCGAGGAAGCCGAACTGCTGGTACAGCGCGGAAGTCCGGTTGATCCGGGTGATCACCGCGTCGGTCAGCGCGTCCGGTTTGGCGGGCAGCTCGGTGCCCGGCCACGGCGTGTCGTGGTGGCGCTCGTTCAGGACCTTGGTGAGCGCGCGGACGCCGTAGCGGAAGCCGTGGATGAACGCGCTGGTGGCCTTCTTGAAGTCGCGGACCTGCGTGATCGTGCCGGCGAAGTAGAGGCCGGGCACGTTCACCGACTCCCAGTCCGGGGTCTGCGCCGGGAAGCGGTCGTTGATCGTCAGCTCCGGACGGCAGTCCTCGTCGAACAGCGACGCGTCGAACCGGAAGCCGGTGCAGCCGATCACCCGGTCGTAGCGGATCTCCTTGATCACCTCGTCGGCGCGGGCGAAGGAGAACTTGACGTGGTAGCCGTCGGCGTCCTTGCGGACTTCGCGCACGTCGCCGTCGAGGATCGCGTGCTGGAGCTTCAGCTGGTACATGTCGAGGATGCCGGCGTTGTACGCGCGGAGGTGGCCGACGAAGTGCGTGCGCCAGGCCAGCTTCACCGGCCGCGGGCCGCCGACGTGCACGACCGCGGCCGTCTCGATGAGGTTGTCCGCGGTCTCGAACGCCGAGTTCCCCTTGCCCAGCACGAGGACGCGCTGGCCGGTGAAGCTCTTCGGGTCGATGTCGACGTCCACGTACTGGTCGATCAGCTCGACGCCGGGGAACTGCGGGAGGTACGGCTTGGTGACGCCGGTGGCCATGATCAGCCGGTGGGCTTTGAACTCTTCGTCGCCGGCGGTGAGGACGAAGAGCTCCTGCTCGCGGCGGATGCGCGTCACCCGGGTGTCGTAGCGGACGTTGACTTCGTGCTTCGCCGCGTAGTCGGCGATGTAGCGGAGGAAGTCCGGGGCGTCCGGGAAGAGCTTGTCGCTGTAGCCGGTGAAGAGGAGCGCATCGTCGCCGGCGTCGGGCTCGGCGAGGATCGAGTTCCAGTCCATCCGCATGCGCAGCTCCGGGTCGGTGTACCCGGTGTGCTTCTTGTTGATGGAGATGAGGGTCCGGTGCCGGGGGAAGGTCTCGAAGAAGTGCCCGGGCGCGGACCCGGCTTCCAGCACCAGGTACCGGTGCCCGGCGTGGCCGAGGTGCTGCCCCAGCTGCAGCCCGGCCGGCCCGGCCCCGACGACCAGATAATCGAGCACTTCCTCCGCCACGACGACCTCCTGGGGCTCGGCACCGACCACATGATCGGCGCCGAGCCTGCTCCGGAGATCTCAGAAAAGCCTCAGAAGTAAGTTACTTCCCGGCCGCGCGGGCGGGATACGGGCTCACCGGCCGGCCGCGCGGGCGAGCCGTTCGGGGTAGCGCTCTCCGGCGATCGCCTCGGCCGGTGCGGCGGCCGCGATGGCCGCCAGGTCGTCGGCCGTCAGCTCCAGCGAGGCCGCCGCCACGTTCTCCTCGAGGTACTTGCGGCGCTTGGTCCCCGGGATCGGCACCACGTCCTCGCCCTGGGCCTGGACCCACGCCAGCGCCAGCTGCCCGGCGGTGACGCCCTTGTCCGAGGCCAGCTCGCGCAGGGCCTCGACGATCGCCATGTTCCGCTCGAAGTTGCCCTCGGCGAAGCGCGGCAGGCCGCGGCGCATGTCGTCCTCCGGCAGGTCCGCGACCGACTTCACCGCGCCCGTCAGGAAACCGCGGCCCAGCGGCGAAAACGGGACGATCCCGATGCCGAGCTCGCGGCACGTGTCCAGGATTTCGCCTTCGATCCCCCGCGTCCACAGCGACCACTCGCTCTGCAGCGCCGTCACCGGGTGCACCGCGTGGGCGGCCCGGATCGTCGCCGCGCTCGCCTCGGAAATCCCGGCGTGCCGGATCTTTCCGGCCTCCACCAGCGAAGCCAGCGCGCCCCAGGTCTCCTCGATCGGCGTGTCCGGGTCGACGCGGTGCTGGTAGTAGAGGTCGATGTGGTCGACGCCGAGCCGGCGCAGCGACTCGTCGCACGACTGCTTCACATACGCGGCGTCACCGCGGGCGCCCATCGCGCCGTCGTTCCACACGATGCCGAACTTCGTCGCGAGCACGACCTCGTCGCGGCGGCCGGCGATCGCGCGGCCGACCAGCTCCTCGTTGACGCCGTTGGCGTAGACGTTCGCGGTGTCCAGCAGCGTCACGCCGAGCTCGAGCGCGCGGTGGATCGTGGCGATCGACTCGTCGTCGTTGTCGCGGACGCCGTAGGCCTGGCTCATCCCCATGCAGCCGAGCCCCTGGGCGCCGACCTCCAGGCCGCCCAGCTTCCTGTTCTTCACGCGGAAATCTCCTCCATGCCGGGTTCCACGCCGAGCACCTTGCGCTCGACCTGGGCGTAGTTTTCGATCTTGTAGTCGAGGATGTCGAGGCAGCCCTGCAGCTCGGCGATCCGCTCAGCGACCGATCGGCGCTGCTCCACCAGCAGGGCCTTGCGGCGGCCCGCGCTCGCGACGCCGTGACGGCGCAGCGACGCGTACTCGCGCATGCTCTTGATGGGCATCCCGGTGGTGCGCAGCTTGGTCAGGAAACCCAGCCAGTTGAGGTCGTCGTCGGAATAGGCCCGGCGGCCCGCGGTGTCCCGCGCGGGCGGGTCGAGCAGTTTGATGCGCTCGTAGTACCGGAGGGTGTCGATGGACAGTCCGCTACGTCGCGCGGCTTCCGCTATCGAGTAGCTCATGGCCCGACAGTACGACCTGGAGTGCACTCCAGGTCAACTCCACGCTCTGGCCTTCCATAACGCTGTTCCGATACGCTGAGTGCATGGCGCGACCACGCACGCACGACGAAGCGCTCCGGCTCAAGCTGCTCGACCGGGCCGGCGAGCTGCTCGCGGCCGACGGGCCGAAGGCGCTTTCCCTGCGCAAGCTGGCCGCCGACGCCGGGACGTCGACCACCGCCGTGTACTCGCTCTTCGGCAGCAAACCCGATCTGGTGAACGCTCTGTACACCGAAGGCTTCCGCCGCTTCGGCGCCCGGATGGCCGGGACGCCGCTGACCGGCGACCCCGTCGAGGACCTCGTCGCCCTCGGCAGCGCCTACCGCACGAGCGCGCTGGCCGACCCGCACCTCTACGGGATCATGTTCACCAAGTCGGTGCCCGGGTTCGAGCCGAACGAAGACGCCGAGAAGCTCGCCCGCGAGACGCTCAAGCCGCTGGAACGGATCATCCGCCGTGCCATCGCCGACGGCGTCTTCCTCGACGTCCCACCCGAGACGGTCGCGGTCGGCTGCTGGGCCATCGTGCACGGCCTGGTGTCCCTGGAACTGACCGGCAACCTGCCGGACGAGTTCGACATCACGGGCGCCTACGAAGCCGCCCTGCGCGCGAACGCCTCCGGCTGGCTGCGGCCTCAGACCAGCGGTACCGTCCCGTCGTAGACGACCCCGCCCTTCGCGTCCCGCGCCGTCACGTGGACCTTCGTTTCCGGGAGGACCTTGACGTTCGCGGGGGCCCACACGACGACCATCCCGTCCACGACGTGGACCTCGGTGCTCGCGCCGCTCCCGAAGTCGACGACCGCCGTCGCCGCGGTCGCGGGCAGGACCGCGGCGAACGGCCGGCGAGCCACCCCCGGCGGGGCACCCGTCTGGGGATGGCCCAGGGTGTCCACGAGCAAGGGGTATGCCTGCGGTTTCTCCGGTGGGGGACCGCTGGGGAACGCGCGGACCCTCGTCTTCCCCGGCCGCCGGTAGTCGGGCTCGGTGGTGCACACCACGAACCGGTCGCCGCGGCGGCCGAGGACCACCCGGTAGTCGTCCGTCTCGAGCAGCGGCCCCGGCTCGTACGCCGCCGCGTCGGGGATCACTTCCAGCTCCGCCGCCGCCAGGCAGTCGCCCAGCGCCCGGCCCGCGGACGACGTCCGGTCGGTCGTCACCGGCCGGTCCACGACCGAAAGCAGGGGCGGCGGCGCCGCGGGCAACGTCTTCGCGCCCGGTTGCATCGGCCTGCCGATGGTGAGCGTCGTCCGTGCCGGGTCGCTCCGGGTCACTCCGACGAACTGCCGGGTGACCGGGGAGAAGTAGATGGTCTGCGACATGTTGTCGCCGCTTTCGGTCAGCGAGTCGAGGAACAGCCCGTCTCCGTCGGGGGCGAGGATCCCGCCGACCATCCCGGTCGCGCTGTGCAGCAACAGCCCGGTGCGCGTGTCCGGGGCGTAGGCAGGCGTGGCTCCCGGGTCCGACAGCGTCACGGTCGTCTCGGTGGTCTCGCAGAACATCGGCTTGCCGGCGGCGGTCGCCGCGACCACCGCGTCGGCCTGGAAGACCTCCGTGAACAGCGGGACCCAGTCCGCACGCGGGGGCACGCGGTCCTCCTTGCCCGCCGCCTGCACCGCGGCCCAGCAGCGGTCCAGCGACGAGGTCGCCACCTGCACGTCGAGGGTGAGCCGGTTGGGGACGTGCGGGCTCGGCGGCGGTCCCGATGCGGGACCGGCCACGGGCTGCGGCCGGATCGCCTGCGTCGCGACGACCGCGCCCGCGGCCAGCACCACGACGGCCGCCGCGGCGGCGTACCAGAGGTGCTTCGTCCGCCGTGGTTTCGCGAGGCCCTGGCGGACTTCGGTCCGCAACCGCGCCCGGACGTCGTCCGGGAGCTTCTGCCGGAGTGGCAGGCCGAGGTCGTCGCTCATTTCTCCTCCAGCAACGTGCGCAGCCGGGCGCGGGCCCGGGACAGGTGGGCGCGGACGGTGCCCTCGGCGACGGTCAGCAGCGCCGCGGCGTCGGCGGCGCTCAGGTCGCCGAGCAGGCACAGCTCGACGACCTCCCGCTGCGCCTTGGGCAGCGTCCGGACGGCCTCGACGATCTCGCGCAGCCGCCGCTCGCCGTCGAGCCGCTCGGCCACGGTGTCGGCGTGATCGGACACGACCGGCGCGTCCGGCATCTTCTGCAGCAGCCGCAGCCGCCTTCGCGCGCCGCGGTACTCGTCGCGGGCCGCGTTGCCGGCGACGGTGTAGAGCCACGGCAGCGCGCTGTCGCGCACCAACGTCACCTCGGCGCGGCGGCGCCAAGCGGTGAGGAAGGTGTTCGAAGTGAGGTCCTCGGCCGCGCTCCACGAGCCGGTCAGCCGGTAGGCGTGGTTCCAGACGGCCTCCACGTGCCGTTCGAAGAGCTCACTGAAGGCCGCTTCGTCGCCTTCGGCCGCCCGGTCCCACAGCGCCCGGTCATCCAGCGCCTGATCACCCACCGGCGCCCCCGTCGCTTGGTTGGTCACACCCCTTCGTGGCCGGCACCGGCCCGGATGTTGCGCTACCCGGCTTCGGGGAACTGCGCGTCCGTCAGGTCGAGCTCCTGGTGTTCGCCGCCGTCGAAGTCGGCTCCCTCGACGAAGACCGTGCGCGAGAACTCGAACCGGCCGCCGGAGCGGATCCGGGTGAAGCGGACGTTGCTGGTGAAGTGCGCCCGGGAGAAGAACGCGCCTTCCTCGAAGACCGACCGGTCGAAGTTCACGATGTCGCGGAACTCCGTGCCGTAGAACCCCGCCTGGCGCGTGAAGCGCGTGCCGCAGATGTGGAGCTGACCGATGAACCGGGCGCGGCTGAAGTCGGCGGCGGCCAGGGTGCAGCCGCTCAGCCGGAAGTCGACGAGCGTGGCTCGCTGCAGATCGATCGACATCCCCGGCCAGTAGCCCGCCGCGTCGTGGCTCAGGTGCGTCTTGAGCAGCTCCTGCACGGCCAGCCGGACGAGGAGTTCACTCTCCTCGGGGTCGTCCTCCAGGTCGCGTGCCGCAGTGCCTTTGAGTCCCACGACCGGGGCCTTGAACGGCATCCGCAGGTAGGCACACCACACGTTGACGATCGTCTGGCGCTGCTTCGGGTTGTCCTGCCCGAGCCGCTCAAGCGCGTACAGCCCGCCGAGCCGCACCGGAGCCTTGTCGCTGCCGAGCTGCTCCACGGCCTTCGTGTACAGCTCGGTGACGCGCCGCTCCTCCAGGTCCCGTTCGGTGACGCTCGCGACGCGGGTCGTCTCGGCCAGCTGCAGCTCCAGCGTGCGCTGGCGGCGCGTGGCGAGCCACAGCGCGAACACGCCGCCCGCGCCCGCGCCGACGCCGAACGCCGTCTTGACCGCGTCGATCCGGACCGGCGCGTCCGGCCGTGGAGACCAGGCCAGGAACAGCCAGAGCAGCACCCCGGTGACAGCCGCGACCGCGACGGCGGTCACGGCGATCCACCGCCACTTCAGGACCGGCACCGGCTCAGACGGCGCCGTACTGGCGGTCACCCGCGTCGCCGAGGCCGGGGACGATGAAGCCGGAGTCGTTGAGGCGCTCGTCGATGCTCGCCGTGACCACGCGGACCGGCAGGCCGGTCTTTTCCAGGTGCGCCAGGCCTTCCGGCGCCGCGAGCGCGCAGATGGCCGTGACGTCGTCGGCGCCGCGGTCGGTGAGCAGGCGGATCGTGTACTCCATCGAACCGCCGGTGGCGAGCATCGGGTCGAGCACCATGACCGGCCGGTCGGCGAGCGATTCCGGCAGCGACTCCAGGTACGGCGTCGGCTTGAGCGTCTCCTCGTCGCGGGCCAGGCCGACGAAGCCCATCTGCGCGTCCGGGATCAGCTTGTGCGCCTGGTCGGCCATGCCCAGCCCGGCGCGCAGCACCGGCACCAGCAGCGGCGGCTTGGCCAGCTTGTAGCCATCGGTGCGGGCGACCGGCGTGTGGATCTTCTCGATCTTCACCGGCACGTCGCGCGTGGCTTCGTAGACCAGCATGACGGTCAGCTCGTGCAGCGCGGCCCGGAACGCGGCGCTGTCGGTGCGCGCGTCGCGCATCGTGGAGAGCCGGGCCTTCGCGAGGGGGTGGTCGACGACGTGCACATCCATGCGGGTCAATCTAGCCGTTTCGCGAAGCTCTTCACCCAGCCGCGCTGCCAGGGCGTTTCGACGGCTCGCTCGTGGTAGTGCGTTCTGGTCCAGGCGACGGCTTCGCCGGCCGGGACGCCGGAGAGGACGGCCAGGCAGGCCATGACCGTGCCGGTCCGCCCGGCACCGCCGTAGCACGCGACTTCGACGGTCTCGGTCTTCGCCCGTTCGTGGAGGGCCTTGATCTTTTCGCGGGCATCGGCGGGGTGGACCGGCAGGAGGAAGTCCGGCCAGGTGACCCATTCGTGCGGCCAGGTGATGCCGCCGCCGTGCTTGCGCCGCAGCCGGCTCGTCCCCAGGTAGAGCCCGAAATCGGGCTCGGGTCCGTCGGGACGTGGGCGGCCCAGCCCACGCCCGTTCACGCGGGTGCCGTCCGGAAACTCGACCATCGGGTCAGTGTCCTCCGGAAGAGGGACACGCTCGGTGGTTTTCGCCGATAGGCTACGCCGGGTGAGCGAACTGACGCCCGACCAGATGCGGGCTTCCGACGCGGACCGCGAACGCGTCGCCCAGGTGCTGCACAACGCCCTCTCGGAGGGCCGGATCACGGTGAACGAGCTCGAAGAGCGGCTCACCACGGTCTACGCGGCGAAAACCGTCGGCGAGCTGAAGCCGGTGACGGCGGACCTGCCGACGTCCGCGGCGGCCCTCGAGCCGGCCACGACGCGGGCCCTCGGCTTCCCGGACCAGCGCATCGGCGGCCACCCGGGCAGCCCGGTGTCGATCGGCGTCATGTCCGGCGCGGTCCGCAAGGGCAGCTGGGTCCTGCCCCCGCAGCACAACAGCTTCGCGTTCTGGGGCGGCGCGGAGATCGACCTGCGCCAGGCCCGCTTCGCGGACAAGCACTGCACGATCACCGCGGTCGCGATCATGGGCGGGATCACGATCACGGTCCCGGACGACATCAACGTGGACGTCACGGGCATCGGCTTCATGGGCGGCTTCGTGCTGGAGGACAAGTCGGGCGCACCCCCGGCCCCGCCGACGGCCCCGACGGTGAAGATCAACGGGCTGGGTTTCTGGGGCGGCGTCGTCGTGTACCGGAAGCCGGCGAAACGGTCCGAACCGCCACAGATCGAAGGGGCCTGACCTCAGCGTTGTGACGCGTCATGCACGCCGCGTCACACCCAAGCTGGGCTCGCGCTGCCGGACCCGCCGCCTAGACTCAGGCGCATGACAGCCACGACCAGCACGTCAGCGGCGCCGGCCACCCCGGCACCGCTGGTGGACGCGACTCGCGACGACGCGAGCCTGCGCCGCTTCCTGCTCGGGCTGCCCGGTGTCGATCAGGTCGGCGTCGAGCAGCGCGCGGCGGGCCTCGGCACGCGCAGCATCAAGAAGGACGCCAAGCGGTGGGCCATCGACACCGCCATCTCCATGGTCGACCTGACCACCCTGGAGGGCGCCGACACCCGGGGCAAGGTCCGGGCGCTGGCCGCGAAGGCGGTCCGGCCCGACCCCGAACGCCAGGACACCCCGCGCGTCGCCGCCGTCTGCGTGTACCCGGACATGGTCGCCACGGCCGTCGAAGCGCTGAAGGGCAGCGGCGTGCACGTCGCGAGCGTCGCCACCGGCTTCCCCGCCGGGCGCACCAGCCGCGAGATCAAGCTGGCCGACACGAAGATCGCCGTCGAGGCCGGCGCGCACGAAGTCGACATGGTGATCGACCGCGGGGCCTTCCTCGAGGGCCGGTACATGGACGTCTTCGAGGAGATCCGGGCCATCAAGGCCGCCTGCGGCGACGCCCACCTGAAGGTCATCCTCGAGACCGGCGAGCTGGCGACCTACGACAACGTGCGGCGCGCGTCGTGGCTGGCGCTGCTGGCCGGCGGCGACTTCATCAAGACCTCCACCGGCAAGGTCTCCCCCGCCGCGACGCTGCCGGTCACCCACATCATGCTGCAGGCCGTGCACGACTGGCACGTCCAGACCGGCGAGCTGCGCGGCGTCAAGCCCGCGGGCGGCATCCGGACCACGAAGGACGCGATCAAGTACCTGGTCGCCGTGCACGAGGTCGCCGGCGAGCCGTGGCTGACCCCGGACCTGTTCCGCTTCGGCGCGTCCAGCCTGCTCAACGACCTGCTGCTGCAGCGCCGCACCCAGGTGGACGGCCACTACAGCGGCCCCGACTACGTGACGGTGGACTGATGCCTGTTTTCGAGTACGCACCGGCGCCGGAATCGCGCGCCATCGCGAACCTGAAGGACGCCTACAAGCCGTTCGTCAACGGCGAGTTCGTCGACGGCTCGGGTGAGCCGCTGAAGACGATCAACCCGGCCACCGAGGAGGTCCTGGCCGAGGTCGGCACCGCGTCGAAGTCCGATGTGGACATCGCGGTCAAGGCCGCGCGCAAGGCTTTCACGGGTGTCTGGTCGAAGATGCCGGGCACCGAGCGCGCGAAGTACCTCTTCCGGATCGCGCGGCTGATCCAGGAGCGTTCGCGCGAGCTGGCCGTGCTGGAGAGCCTCGACAACGGCAAGCCGATCAAGGAGTCGCGCGACTCCGACGTCCCGACGGCGGCCGCGCACTTCTTCTACCACGCGGGCTGGGCCGACAAGCTCGACTACGCGGGCTACGGCCCTTCGCCGCGCCCCCTGGGTGTCGCGGGCCAGATCATCCCGTGGAACTTCCCGCTGCTGATGCTGGCCTGGAAGATCGCCCCGGCGCTGGCCACCGGCAACACCGTGGTGCTGAAGCCCGCCGAGACGACACCGCTGACCGCGCTGGTGTTCGCCGAGATCTGCCAGCAGGCCGAGCTGCCGCCGGGCGTGGTGAACATCCTCCCGGGCGCGGGCGACATCGGCGCGTCCATCGTGGAGCACGGGGACATCGACAAGATCGCCTTCACCGGCTCGACCGAGGTCGGCAAGGCGATCCAGCGCCAGGTCGCGGGCACGCCGAAGAAGCTGACGCTGGAACTGGGCGGCAAGGCGGCGAACATCGTCTTCGAGGACGCGCCGCTCGACCAGGCCGTCGAAGGCATCGTCAACGGCATCTTCTTCAACCAGGGGCACGTCTGCTGCGCGGGCTCGCGCCTGCTGGTGCAGGAGTCCATCGCCGAAGAGGTGCTGGAGAAGCTGCGCTACCGCGTCTCGACGTTGCGCATCGGCGACCCGCTGGACAAGAACACCGACATCGGCGCGATCAACTCCGCCGAGCAGCTGGCCAAGATCCGCGGGCTCGTCGAAGCCGGGGACGCCGAGGGCGCGCAGCGCTGGACCAGCCCGTGCCCGGTCCCGGACCGCGGGTTCTTCTTCGCCCCGACGGTGTTCGCGAACGTCCACCAGTCGATGCGGATCGCCCGCGAGGAGATCTTCGGCCCGGTGCTGTCGGTGCTGACGTTCCGCACGCCGGACGAGGCCGTCGCGAAGGCGAACAACACACCGTACGGGCTTTCGGCGGGCATCTGGACCGAAAAGGGCTCCCGGATCCTGTGGATGGCGAACCAGCTGCGCGCCGGCGTGGTCTGGGCCAACACCTTCAACCGCTTCGACCCCACCGCCCCCTTCGGCGGCTACCAGGAATCCGGCTTCGGGCGCGAAGGCGGCCGCACCGGGCTGGAGGCGTACCTGAATGTCTGACCGAATTTCCGTCGCGAAGACGTACAAGCTGTACGTGGGCGGCAAGTTCCCGCGTTCGGAGTCGGGCCGGGTCTACCCGGTGACGGACGCGAAGGGCAAGTTCCTGGCGAACGCGGCCCACGCGTCGCGCAAGGACGTCCGCGACGCGGTGGTGGCCGCGCGCAAGGCCTTCCCCGGCTGGGCGGCGGCGACGGCGTACAACCGCGGCCAGGTGCTCTACCGGGTGGCCGAGGTCCTGGAAGGCCGTCGCGACCAGTTCGTCGCGGAGGTATCGGCGTCGGAAGGCCAGGCCGCGAAGAAAGCCGAGTCCCTGGTGGACGCGGCGATCGACCGCTGGGTCTGGTACGCGGGCTGGACGGACAAGATCGCCACGGTCCTCGGCGCGGCGAACCCGGTGGCGGGCCCGTACTTCTCGTTCACGGTCCCGGAGCCGACCGGGGTGGTGGGCGTCTTGGCGCCGCAGCAGTCGTCGTTGCTGGGCCTGGTCGAGGTCCTGGCCCCGGTCCTGGCCACGGGCTCGACGGCGGTGGTGGTCTCGAGCGCGGAGCGGCCGTTGCCGGCGATCACGCTGTCGGAGGTCCTGGCCACGTCCGACGTCCCGGGCGGCGTGGCGAACATCCTCACCGGCCACGCGGCCGAGCTGGGCCCCTGGCTGGCTTCCCACGGCGACGTCAACGCGCTGGACCCGACGGGAGCCGCCCCGGCGGACCGCCCGGGCCTGGCGCGCGAAGCGGCGAACACGGTGAAGCGGGTGCTGACGGTCCCGGAGGCGGAACCGGACTGGACAACGGCCCCGGACCTCACCCGGCTGCGGCGGTACCTGGAGGCCAAGACGGTCTGGCACCCGCTGGGCGTCTGACCTGGTGAGCCGGCGGCCGCCACCTCGCGTGGCGGCCGCTAGCTCATCGCCACCGAGAAGTCCGACAGCGTGAACCGGGCCTTGCCGCCGCCGGTCGAGCAGAACTCGATGCCGTAGCCGATCTGGTTGACCGTCGGGTTCGGGGGGATCAGGCCCTTGCCGATCGCCCACGCGATCATCGCCTTCAGGTCCACGCTGCCCGCATACTGCGTCGAGCGGGACACGAACGCCACGTACCCGTCGTCGTCCGCCCAGACGTCGTAGGTGAAGCCGGCCGCCGCGTACGTCGTCAGCTTGTCGCCCGAGGGTTGCTGCTTGAGGTTCTCCGTCCAGACCATCACCTCGGTGACGCCCTTGCCGTCACCCACGCCGTTCAGCCAGAGGTCGTACGCCACGTCGTAGACGCCCGTGCCCGGGCCGCGGCCGGCGAAGGTGGATTTGATCACCGAATAGTCGTTGAACGGTTTTCCGTTCTGGTTGTCGATGTCCTTGTGCACGTTCGGATAGGTTTTCACCGACGTCGAATCGGGTTGGGTGGATTCGACGTACCAGTTGTCGTACGCGCACGCCCGCAGCGTTTCCGGGCCCGCTTCCCCGGCGTTCCACATGTTGTTGTGGACGTAGTAGCCGCCGTCGGACCAGCCGCCGTCGGGGTCACTGGTGGTGAACTCCGGCGTGCGGCAGCTCCGGACCGCCGCCGTCGACGGCGGTGCCGGTGTCGACGGAGGCGCAGGTCGAGACGTCGAGGGCGCCGGCAGCGAAGAGGAAGACGAAGCAGGAGGGGGTGCCACCGAAGAAGAAGACGTGGGCACCGGCGCCGGCAGTGAAGCCGGCGCGGCCGCTACGCCGTCGGTGGGCGTGCCGCCGCACCCGGCGAGCACCGGGAAGGAAATCGCCAACACCACGGCCAGCGTTCTTCGTCGCATTTTCCCGCCCATAGCTGCAATTGCCGGCAGAACGAGGCGGACCCTAACACGGAAATCGGCGAAATCAGTCGGGGTCGAGATCCCGGGACGTGATCGGACGGCCGGGGAGCGCCGAACCCGGCCGCACGCTGAGGCCGTCGATCATGATGCCGACGCACCGCCGGGCCGCCATCTCGGCGACCTCCGGCGCCTTCGCGCGCATCTGCCGGAGCAGCGTCGCCAGCAGGATCGCGATGTCGCCGGCCCCGACGTCCTCGCGGAGCTTGCCCTCGGCCTTCGCGCCGTCGACGAAGCCGTCGAGGACCACCAGGATCTCGTCGCGCAGGCGGCGGACCTCCGGGTCGTTCTTCAAGATCACCAGCGCCCGGTGCGAGACCATGGCCAGCTGCACGCTCAGCTGCAGCGCCACCGAGTGCCGCAGCAGCCGCTCCAGCGCGCGCCACGGCGACGTCTCCTCGGCGGCGATCGTGCGGGCGTCGATGAGCACCCGCTCGAAGTTGTCCATAGCGACCGCCCGGATCAGCGCGTCCCGGTCCGGGAACCGGCGGTAGAGCGTGCCGACGCCGACGCCGGCCGCGCGGGCGATCTCCTCCATCGGCGCCTCGGGACCGGAAGCGGCGAAGATGCTCTTCGCGGCGGCCAGGATCTGGTCGCGGTTGCGCCGCGCGTCCGCCCGCAGGGTGGTCTCGGGGTCTGCCGTCATGCCGTTCGCCTTCCGCTGAATCGCGCGGGCTGATTCTCGCACGGGCAGCAGGCCACACACTCCCCGCGCGAATGGGTAGCCGCCACCTAGTGGACGACTTCCCTCCGCTTCGGTACCTTGGACAGAGAACCGGAATGTAATCCTCCGCATACTTTCCGTCCGATTTAGGGGGTCCGAAATGACTGAATTGGCCGAGCCCGCGACGCGGGACGAGACCTTCCCACTGCTCCGCACCTGCCCGTTCGCACCGCCGCCGGCGTACGGGGAGCTGCGCGAAGCCGGACCGGTCCACCGCGTCACGCTGCAGTCCGGACAGGAGGCCTGGGCGGTGACGCGGCTCGAGGACGTCCGGCAGCTGCTGACCGACCCGCGGTTCAGCTCCGACCGGTTCAACCCCGGCTTCCCGATCCTGACGAAGACCGGCCGGCCGCAGCGCCGCCGCTTCACCGCGTCGCTGATCAACATGGACCCGCCGGAGCACGGCGCCGCCCGGCGCGAGGTCGTCGGCGAGTTCACCGTCAAGCGGATGAAGGCCCTGCAGCCGCGGATCCAGCAGATCGTCGACGAGCACATCGACGCGATCCTGGCCGGCCCGAAGCCCGCCGACCTGGTCTCGGCGCTGGCTCTGCCGGTGCCGTCGCTGGTCATCTGCGAGCAGCTCGGCGTCCCGTACGCCGACCACGAGTTCTTCCAGGTGCGCAGCTCCACCCTGCTGAACCGGGAAGTGACGCAGGAAGCGCGGGTGCAGGCCGTCGAGGAGCTGCAGAACTACCTCGACGAGCTGGTCACGGCGAAGGAGGCCGATCCGACCGACGACCTCCTCGGCCGCCAGATCCTCAAGCAGCGCGAAGAGCACGGCGACGTCGCCCACGACGAGCTCGTCTCGCTGGCCTTCCTGCTGCTCCTCGCCGGGCACGAGACGACGGCGAACATGATCTCGCTGGGCACCGTCGCGCTCCTGGAGAACCCGGACCAGCTCGAGATCATCAAGAACGACCCCGGCAAGACGCTCGACGCCGTCGAGGAGCTGCTGCGGTACTTCACCATCGCCGAGTTCGCGACCTCGCGCGTCGCCACCGAGGACGTCGAGATCGGCGGGCAGCTGATCCGCGAAGGCGAGGGCGTGCTCGGGCTGAGCTACTCCGGCAACCGGGACGAAGCCGCGTTCGAGAACGCCGACCAGCTCGACCTGGAGCGCGGCGCGCGCCACCACGTCGCCTTCGGCTTCGGGCCGCACCAGTGCCTCGGCCAGAACCTGGCCCGGATGGAGCTGCAGATCGTCTTCGACACGCTGTTCCGCCGCATCCCGGAGCTCAAGCTGGCCGCGCCGGCCGACCAGCTGCCGTACAAGCACGATTCGTCCATCTTCGGCCTCTACTGCCTGCCCGTGACCTGGTGAAGGAGACGCCATGACCGCGCTCCACGAGTTCCCGATGACGCGCACGTGCCCGTTCGCCCCGCCGCCGGCGTACGCCGAGATCCGAGAGGAAGACCCGGTCACCCGGGTGGGGCTGCCCGACGGCCGGAAGGCCTGGGTGGTCAGCCGGCACGAAGACGTCCGGACCGTGCTGAACGACCGGCGGTTCAGCGCCGACCGGCAGCACCCGGACTTCCCGCAGCTGGTGCCGGGGTTCCGGCGGCCGGACGACGAGCGCACCATGATCACCATGGACGCGCCCGAGCACGGGCCGGCCCGCAAGGCCGTGCTCGGCGAGTTCACCGTGCGCCGGATGGAGGCGCTGCGGCCGCGGATCCAGGAGATCGTCGACGAGCGGATCGACGCGCTGCTGGCCGGCCCGAAGCCGGGTGACCTGGTCGAGGCGCTGTCGCTGCCGGTGCCGTCGCTGGTGATCTGCGAAATGCTCGGCGTGCCTTATGCCGACCACGACTTCTTCCAGACCCACACGACGAAGCTGATCAAGCGCGACACGCCCCCGCAGGAGCGGCGGGCCGCGGTCGAGGCCGTGCGCGAGTACATGGGCGACCTCATCGCCGGGAAGGAAGCGAACCCGCCGGACGACCTGCTCGGGCGGCAGATCGTCAAGCTCCGCGAAGAGGGCACCTACCGGCGGGCGGCGCTGGCCGCGACCGGGTTCCTGCTGCTGGTGGCCGGGCACGAGACGACGGCGAACATGATCTCGCTGGGCACCGTCGGGCTGCTGGAGAACCCCCATCAGCTGGCCCTGATCCGGGACGACCCGGGCAAGACGCTCGACGCCGTCGAGGAGCTGTTGCGGTACTTCACCATCGTCGACGCCGCCACGGCCCGGTTGTGCGTCGAGGACGCCGAGGTCGGCGGGCAGCTGATCCGCGCGGGCGAGGGCGTGCTGGCGCTCGGCTACGCCGCCAACCGCGACGGCACCGCGTTCGAAAACCCCGACGACCTCGACATCGAGCGCGGCGCGCGACACCACGTGGCCTTCGGGTTCGGGCCGCACCAGTGCCTCGGCCAGAACCTCGCCCGGATGGAACTGCAGATCGTCTTCGACACGCTTTTCCGCCGGATCCCCGGCTTGCGGCTGGCCGCGCCGGTCGACGACCTGCCGTTCAAGGACGACGCGAACATCTACGGCCTGTACCGGCTGCCGGTGACCTGGTAGAGACGAACTGCCAAACCACCACAGGAGAAGAGGACCATGAAGATCATCGCGGACACCGGCAAGTGCGTCGGCGCCGGCCAGTGCGTACTCACCGAGCCCTCGCTGTTCGACCAGAGCGAGGAGGACGGCACCGTCATCGTGCTCGACGACCAGCCGCAGGGCGAGCTGGTCGAAAAGGCCCGTGAAGCGGTGCACGTCTGCCCGAGCCAGGCCCTCTCCCTGCAGGAATGACGCGGGGTGAAGGCCACCTCGAGCCCGGCTCGAGGTGGCCTTCCCCTTACTTGACCGCGCCCATCGACAGGCCGCGGACCAGGTGGTTCTGCGCGATCCAGCCGACGATCATCACCGGCAGCGAAGCCAGCAGCGCGGCCGCGGACAGCTGCGCCCAGTACAGGCCTTCGCTGGTGATGAACCCGACCAGGAACACCGGGACCGTGCCGGCCCGGGCCGCGGTCAGGTTGACCGCGTAGAAGAACTCCGTCCAGGAGAAGATCACGCAGATCAGTGCGGTCGCCGCGATCCCGGGCGCGACCACCGGCATGATGATCTTGCGCAGCAGCGTCGGCAGGTTCGCGCCGTCGATCCGGCCCGCCTCGATCATCTCGTGCGGTACTTCGAGGAAGAACGACCGCATCATCCAGATGGCCAGCGGCAGGTTCATCGACGTGTACAGGATGACCAGCGCCCACACCGTGTCGAGCAGCTCGGTGTTCTGCGAGATCACGTACAGCGGGATGATCGCCGCCACGATCGGCAGCATCTTCGTCGAGAGGAAGAAGCCGAGCGCGTTCGACGTGCCCTTGACCGGCGCCAGCGACAGCGCGTACGCCGCCGGGACGCCGAAGAGCAGCACCAGGGCCGTCGACAGGATCGTGACGAACGCCGAGTTCGACAGGTACGGCAGGAACCCGCCGCTCAGGACGTTGCCGAGCTGCTCGAACGTCGGGGTGAAGAACAGCTTCGGCGGGTCGGTGTAGGCGTCCGCCTCCTGCTTGAACGCCGTGAGGATCATCCACAGCAGCGGGAAGACGAACAGGATCGCGATGATCCAGGTCGCGACGGTCAGCGAGCCCTTGCCGTACTCGCGCTTGCGCGGGGCGACGGTCGTCATTTGATCCCTCCGCTCACCGAGAACGTGCGGAACATCAGGCGCAGGGCGAAGGTCGCGACGATCATCGTCAGGATCACCACGATCACGCCCATCGCCGAGGACTGGCCGACGTCGAAGCCCTCGAACGCGCGCTGGTAGATGTAGTACGGCAGGTTGGTGCTCGCCGTGCCCGGGCCGCCCTGGGTCATCAGGAAGATCGCGTCGAAGCTGTTCACGATGTAGATCGCGCCCAGCAGGGTGGCCAGCTGCAGGAACCGGGACAGGTGCGGCAGCGTGATGGAGACGAACGTCCGCCAGCGGCCCGCACCGTCCACATTGGCCGCTTCGAGCACGTCCTTGGCCTGGCTCTGCAGGCCGGCCAGGATGAGCAGCATCATGAACGGCGTCCACTGCCACACGATCTGGGCCATCACCGACGCCAGCGGGAACTCCGAAAGCCAGTCGGTGTCGGTGCCGAAGACGAAGTGCAGCAGCCCGTAGGTCGGGTCGAACATCGTCGTCTTCCACAGCAGCGCGCCGGCCGCCGGCAGGATCAGGAACGGCGTGATCAGCAGGGTCCGGACGACGCCGCGGCCGAGGAACTTGCGGTCGAGCAGGATCGCCAGGCCGAGGCCGAGCAGGAGCGCGACGAACACGCACACGACGGTCAGCAGCACGGTGTTGAGCAGGGCGACCAGGAACGTCGTGTCGCTGAAGACGTCGATGTAGTTGTCCAGGCCGACGAAGTGCCGCGACCCGGGCCGGACCAGGTTCCACGACTGGAACGAGTAGAACACGGTGAGCAGGAACGGCAGCTGCGTCACCGCGATGACGAAGATCAGCGCGGGCAGCAGCGGCAGCCGCCGCTTGGCCGCGGTGCTCAGGCCGCGTTTCTCTTCGACCTTCGCGTGCGTTTGGGACGTGGGGGTGGATACGGAGAGCGTGGACATCACTGCACCGCCTTGTAGGAGTCGCCCACCGTCCGGGCGTAGTCCTGGGACTGCTTCAGGGCGTCTTCGACGGACTCGCGGCCGGCGATCGCCGCCGACAGCTGCTGGCTCACCCGGGTGCCCAGGTCCTGGAACTCGGGGATGCCGACGAACTGGATGCCGGGGTAGGGCACCGGGCTCGCCATCACTTTCTGCTGGTTCGCGTCCGCGATGCCGTCGAGCGTGGGCTTCGCGTAGGCCTTCGCCGCGTCGGCGTACTCGGGGATGACGTACGTCGACTGGCGGACGCCCGGCGGGACGCGGTTCCAGCCGTAGGTGTGGCCGACCTTCTGCACGTACGCCTTGTCGGTCATCCAGGCCATGAACTTCCAGGCCGCGTCCTTGTCCTTGGCGACCTTGGGGATGCCGAGGGCCCAGGTGTAGAGCCAGCCGCTGGCTGGGGTCTTGACGACCGGCGCGGGCGCGTACCCGGACTTGCCGACGATCTTGCTGCTCGACGGGTCCTCGTTGGTGCCCGCCATCACCGTGGCGTCGTACCACATCGCCGCGTTGCCTTGCGTGTAGCGCGTGCCGCACTCGGAGAACCCGGCGCTGGAGGCCCCGACCTCGCCGTGCTCGCGGATGAGGTTGACGTAGAAGTTCGCGGCCTGCGTGAACTCCGGCGAGGTCAGCTTGGCGTTCCAGTCCTTGTCGAACCACTGGGCGCCGAAGGTGTTGGCCACGGTCGTGAACGGCGCCAGGCTCTCGCCCCAGCCGGGCTTGCCGCGCAGGCAGATCCCCGCCACGCCGTTCGCCTTGTCGTCGAGCTTCGCGGCGAAGTCCGCGATCTGCGGCCAGGTCGGCTTGGCCGGCATGGTCAGCCCGGCCTTCTGGAAGAGGTCCTTGCGGTAGGCCAGGAACGACGATTCGCCGTAGAACGGCACCGCGTACATCTGGTTCCGGTACGACAGCGACTGCTTGATGCTGGGGATGAAGTCGCCTTCGTCGTAGCCGGGGGTGGCCGCCATGTGCGGTTCGAGGTTCTCGAGCCAGCCGTTGGCCGCCCACTGCGGGGCTTCGTAGTTGCTGATCATGACGACGTCGAACTCGCCGCCCTCGGTGGCGGTCGACGCGGTGATCTTGGCGCGGGCCTGGTTTTCCGGCAGGGACACGAACTTCAGCCCGATGCCGGTGGCCTTCTCGAACTCCGGCGCGAGCGCGATCGCGTCCTTCATCTGCGGGTTGGCCACGATGGCGATGACGAGCGTGCTGCTGCCGGTGCCGATCGAGCCGGCGCCCGCGCAGCCGGTGGCCAGCAGCGACGTCGCCGCGAGGAGGGTGAGGAGCTTACGCACGGCCACCTCCGGGGAGTACCTGCACCTTGAGGCCCGAGCCGCTGCGCATCTTGGCCAGCGCTTCGGGGTACTGCTCCAGCGGCAGGGTGTCGGTGAGCAGCGCCTCGGTGTCGATCGCGCCGCCCGCGACGAGGTCGAGGGCGGCGCCGAAGCTGTGCAGCACGGCCATCGAGCCGACGATGGTGATCTCGTCGTTGTAGATGCGGAACGGTGAAAGCGCGACACGGGCTTCGGCCGGGGCGACACCGAAGACGAGCAGCCGTCCCCCGCGCCGGATCGCGTCGAAGGCGGCTTCGATGGCGGGCGCGGCGCCGGTGCAGTCGACGGCGACGTCGAACTTCTCGCCGTTCAGGTCGCTGACGTCCTTCGCGGTGGCAACGGCGCCGAGGCTCGTCGCCCGCGGCAGCCGGGCTTCGTTGCGGTCGACCACCGTGACCTGCGCGCCCGAGCGCTGCAGCAGCTGCTGCATGATCAGGCCCATGGTCCCGGCGCCGACGACGAGGAAGCGTTCACCGGCCTCGACACCGACACGGCGGACGCCGTGCACGGCACAGGAAACGGGCTCGACCAGCGCGCCCTGTTCCCAGCTCATCGAGTCGGGCATCCGGTAGCAGGTGGCCGACGGAACCGCGACGTACTCGGCGAAGGCGCCGTTGACGGTGTCGCCGGTGGCGCCCCAGTTCGCGCAGAGGTTGCCGTGGCCGGCGCGGCACGGGCCGCAGTAGCCGCAGAACAGCGACGGGTCGACGGCCACGCGGTCGCCGACCTTCCACTCGCCCGGCACGTCCGCGCCGAGCTCGACGATTTCCCCGGCGAACTCGTGCCCGGGGACGATGGGGTACGGCGTGGGCGGGAACTGCCCGTCCGCGATGTGCAGGTCGGTGCCGCAGATGCCGCACGCTCCGACCTTGACGACGACCTGACGTTCCCCGGGTTTCGGATCGGGCACCTCGCCGACCCTGATCTCACCGGGCCGGTCGACGATGGCGGCACGCATGCCTTGCCCCTTCCTCGCGCTCAGATGAGCAACGTTGACCTATCGCGACGAGAAGATGTGAAGGCATTACAGGTCTGACGTCGGTGTTACGTCAACCTTTCGGCCGGATTTCGCGCTATTATGCTCATATGAGCGCTTCCCGTAAGGCGGCTTCGCTTACTGAAGCGATCCTGCTCGCCACCGTCGCCCGGCGCTTCTACGTGCAGGGACGCTCCAAGCTGGAGATCGCCGACGAGTTCGGCGTCAGCCGGTTCAAGGTGGCGCGGATGCTCGACACGGCCATGGAGTCCGGGCTGGTCAGGGTGGAGTTCTCGCTGCCGGCACCGGTGGACCTGGTGTTGTCCGACGAGGTGCGCTCGGCGTACGGCCTGGAGCGGGCGCTGGTGCTCGAACGCTCAACCGAGCGGGAGCCGAAGGAGGTCGTCCGGGCGAAGATCGGCTCGCTGGCGGCCCGGCTGCTGGAGGAGATCGCGGCCCCTTCGGACGTCATCGGGTTGTCGTGGGCGCGCTCGGTGAACGCCATGGCGGAGGCGGTCCGGTCGCTGCCGCGGTGCCCGATCGTCCAGCTCTGCGGAGTGCAGGCCGGGATGGACATGCGCGGCCGCTCGGTGGAGACGGTCAGCCGCGTGACCTCGGTGTCCGGCGGCGACGCGTACCCGATCTTCGGCCCGCTGGTGCTGCCCGACCGCCGCACGACGGAGACGTTGCGGCGTCAGCCGGGGATCGCCGAGACGTTCGGCCAGTTCCGCCACCTGACGAAGGCGGTGGTCAGCATCGGCGCGTGGCAGCCGGGCGAGTCGACGGTGTACGACGCGCTGGACGAGGCCGAGCGCGCGGCGATCGCGGCCCGCGGCGCGACGGCGGAGGTCGCGGCCCGGCTGTTCGACGCGTCCGGCAATGCGTTGTCGACGGGCCTGGCCCACCACGTCCTGGCGATCAGCCACGAGGAGCTGATGGCGGTCCCGGAGGTGATCGCGTTGGGTTACAGCCGCCCGAAAGCCGCAGCGGTGGACGCGGTCCTCCGGTCCGGCATGGTCTCGACGCTGATCACCGACGCCGCGGCCGCCGTCCCGCTGCTGGCGCTGGCGGCGAAGAACCCGCCCCGCTGATACTCCCCCGGGCGTACTTCGCCACTGGCTTCCGTGGTCGCCGTCCGCGAAGCCGCCGGCCGCGCCGACGTGGGTGTTCGTGGCGGGGCTCGCCGCACCCGCCGTGGACGTCGCCGCCGGGATCGCCCTCGGCTACCCGCTGCCCGCGGCGGAGCTGGTCATGCTGATCGTGTTGCTCGGTCTTGAGCGGCGAGGACGTCGTCACCGTGCTCGGCGGCCCACCGCCCGAAGCCCTCGATCGGCTCCAGCAGCGTCTCCCCCAGCGGCGTAAGCGCGTACGCGCCTTCACGACGCTCGATGAGACCGTCGAACTCCAGGCGTCGCAAGGTTTCCGTGAGCACCTTCGCGCTGATTCCGCCGATCTCGCGCCGCAGGTCGACGTGCCGCCGCGGCCCGTCGCGCAGCGCCCACACCACCACCGGGTTCCACGTGTTGGCGACCAGGTCGAACGCGAGCCGCGTCCGGCAATCCGCGAGGAAGTCCATGGTTACCGTTTGGTTCCTTCCCAGGCTCCTACCGTCGGTTCCGGTACCAGCCAAGCACAAGGAGGACGCATGCGGATCGGGATCTTCGGCACGGGCGGGATGGCGGACGCGCTCGGCACGCAGTGGGCGCGGGCGGGGCACGACCTGATGGTGAGCGGCCGGTCCGACCCCGCCGCCTTGGCCGCGCGGCTCGGCGCCGCGACCGGACCGTGGCGCGAGACGGCCGTGTTCGCCGACGTGCTGCTCCTTGCCGTTCCCGCCGCGGCGATCGGGGAGGTGCTCGCCGAGGCGGGCCCGCTGCCGGGGAAGGTGCTGGTGGACTGCACCAACCACCCGGACCTGACGGGCACCCCGGTGGCGGCGCGGATCGCCACGGAAGCCCACGTGGTCAAGGCGTTCAACCTGGCGCACGTCGACGTCTGGCGGATGACGCCACCGGTGTTCGACGGCCGTCCGCTGTCGGTGCCGTTGTGCGGCGACGACCCGGCGGCGCTCGACGCGGTGAGCACGCTGGTCCGGGACGTCGGCGCCAAGCCGGTGCCCGCGGGCGGCCTGGACCGCGCGGCCCTGCTGGAGGCCACGGCGGCGTTCGTCATCGGGCTGTGGTTCGCGGGCGAAGACGCCCAGGCGATCCTGACCCCGGTGGGCTGAGTCTCAGAGGCCGTACTCGATGGCGGTGGCGTTCGGGCTCGCCGACAGCGCGTATTCCACCATCGATGCGGCCGACGCGGCCGGGGCGAGCGCCACGACCACCGCCGCGGCGACGAAGATCCCGGCCAGCACGCGCTTGACTTTCCCCATGGTCCCCTCCCAGGGTTGCGAAGCCTCCACGCTAACCCGAAACCACGCCGCCGGACTGCGCCGTTGAGCGCAACCCGGCGTCAGTGCGCGCCCACCTCGGTCACCCGGACGACCGCCATCCCGGCCTCGTCCGACGCGGCCAGGTCGACCTCCGCGCTGATGCCCCAGTCGTGGTCGCCCGCCGGGTCGTCGAAGGTCTGACGCACCTTCCAGACGTCCGGCTGCTGCTCGATCATGATCAGCGCCGGGCCGCGGGCGTCCGGGCCGGTGCCGAGCGTCTCGTACTCCTCGAAGTAGCCCTCGATCGCTTCCTGCCACGCGTCGGCGTCCCAGCCCGATTCCGCGTCCAGCTCGCCGAGCGGGAACCACGCCCGCCGCGCGAACAGCTCGACCCGGCGGAACAGCTCGTTGCGCACCAGGACGCGGAACGCGCGCTCGTTGCGCGTGACGGCCGGCGGCTCGGACGGCGGCCGCGTCGAGACCGGCCCTTCTTCGTCCGGGTGACGCAGGGCTTCCCACTCGTCGAGGAGGCTGGAGTCGACCTGCCGGACGAGCTCGCCGAGCCACTCGATGAGGTCCTGCAGCGGCTCGGTCTTGGCCTCGTCCGGCACGGTGTGGCGCAACGAGTCGTAGACGTCGGTGAGGTAGCGCAGCACGAGCCCCTCGGACCGGGCCAGCTGGTAGAAGCCGATGTACTCGACGAAGTTCATCGCGCGCTCGTACATGTCCCGCACGACCGACTTCGGCGACAGCTCGTAGTCGTCGACCCACGGGTGGCCCTGCCGGTAGCTGTGGAACGCGCCCTGCAGCAGCTCTTCGAGCGGCTTCGGGTAGCTGATGTTCTCGAGCAGCTCCATCCGCTCGTCGTACTCGATGCCTTCGGCCTTCATCGCCTGCACGGCCTCGCCGCGCGCCTTGAACTGCTGCTGCGAGAGCACCGGGCGCGGGTTGTCCACTGTGGATTCCACTGTGGACACGACGTCGAGCGCGTAGCTCGGCGATTCGAGGTCGAACAGCTCGATCGCGGCCAGCGCGAACGGCGAAAGCGGCTGGTTGAGCGCGAAGTCGAACTGCAGGTCGACGGTGAGCCGGATGATCCGGCCCTGTTCGTCCGGTTCGGACAGCCGCTCGACGACGCCGGCGGCGAGCAGCGCGCGGTAGATCGCGATGGCGCGCAGGATGAGCTTGCGCTGCGACGCGCGGTCCTCGTGGTTGTCCTCGAGCAGGTGCCGCATCGAGTCGAAGGCGTTGCCCGGCCGCGAAATCACGTTCAGCAGCATCGAGTGCGTGACCTTGAAGCTGGACGTCAGCGGCTCCGGCTCGGCGGCGATGAGCCGGTCGAACGTGCTCTCGGTCCAGTTGACGAACCCTTCCGGCGCCTTCTTCCGGACGATCTTCTTTTTCTTCTTCGGGTCGTCGCCCGCCTTCTCGAGGGCCTTCGCGTTCTCGACGACGTGGTCGGGGGCCTGCACGACGACGTACCCGTCGGTGTCGTAGCCCGCACGCCCGGCCCGGCCGGCGATCTGGTGGAACTCGCGTGCCTTGAGGTGCCGCTGGCGGACGCCGTCGTACTTCGTCAGCGCGGAGAAGACGACCGTCCGGATCGGCACGTTGATGCCGACGCCGAGGGTGTCGGTCCCGCAGATCACCTTCAGCAGCCCGGACTGGGCGAGGGTCTCGACCAATCGCCGGTACTTGGGCAGCATCCCGGCGTGGTGGACGCCGATGCCGTGGCGGACCAGCCGCGAGAGCGTCTTGCCGAAGCCGGCGGCGAACCGGAAGTCGCCGATCAGCTCGGCGATGGCCTCCTTTTCGGCCTTCGACGTCACGTTGATGCTCATCAGCGTCTGCGCCCGCTCGATGGCCGCGGCCTGCGAGAAGTGTACGACGTAGACCGGCGCTTGGCCGCCGTTGAGCAGCTCGGACATCGTCTCGTGCAGCGGCGTCAGCGCGTACCGGAAGGTCAGCGGCACCGGGCGCTGCGCCGACGTGACGACGGCGGTCGGCTTGCCGGTGCGGCGGGTGAGGTCCTTCTCGAAGAAGGAGACGTCGCCCAGGGTCGCCGACATGAGGACGAACTGGGCGTGCGGCAGCTCGAGGATCGGCACCTGCCAGGCCCAGCCGCGGTCGGGCTCGGAGTAGAAGTGGAACTCGTCGGCGACGACCTGCCCGACCGGGGCGTCCGCACCGAACCGCAACGCGATGTTCGCCAGGATTTCGGCCGTGCAGCAGATGATCGGGGCGTCCGGGTTGACGCTGGAGTCGCCGGTCATCATCCCGACGCTGTCGGCCCCGAAGATGTCGATGAGCTGGAAGAACTTCTCCGAAACGAGGGCCTTGATGGGCGCGGTGTAGTAGCTGCGACGGCCCTGGGCGAGCGCGGTGAAGTGCGCGCCGACGGCGACGAGGCTCTTCCCGGAGCCGGTCGGCGTCGAAAGGATGACGTTCGATCCGGAGACGACCTCCATCACCGCCTCCTCCTGCGCCGGGTACAGCTCGATGCCCCGCTCGGCCGTCCAGGTCGTGAAGGCTTCGAACAGGGCGTCGGGGTCGGGATCCGCAGGCAGGAGGTCTGTGAGAGTCATCAGGCGTCCATCGTGCCATCCGCTCGTCGCAAAGTCGGCAGGGGCGATCGCATCGCGAGTGGGAAACCCGTAGGCTTCGCGGTACCGCGCGTCGACTGGGTGATACTTCCGGTCACGCGCGCACACGGGCGGTACTCCGGAGGGCTTAGGAATGGCACAGGACATCATCCCGATCGAACTCGGCCTGCCGCAGGGCGACGTCGTCACCCTGTGGGCGCCGCGCTGGCGGGAAGACGGCGAGGAGTGGGAAGCGTTCCTCGGCGACGAGGACGACCTGTACGCCTTCGCCGACGCAGCCCACCTGGCCGCCTTCGTCCGCACCTCCGAACGGCACGACCTGCTCGACCACCCGGCCTGGGACGCGGTGCCGTCGCTGAACGTGCCGGAACTGATCCCGGACGAGGACCACACGTACGACCTCGTGGGCGTGCCGGAGCTCGTCGCCGAGGAGCCGGACGTCTGGCACATCGCCGAGCTGGCGGAGATCGTCGGCATCGTGCGGTCGCTCGCCGACGTCTGCGACCTCGAAGAGGTCCACGAGATCCTCGACTCGACCGAGGGCTTCTCGCTGCTCGACCAGGGCACGCTGCCGTTCACCGGGAGCGTCGGCGTCCAGGTGTGGAACGACCTGTCCGAGACGGTGTCGCAGAAGTGGGACACCGTGCTCGACGCGATCGACGGCCTGGTGACCCAGCCGGAGGTCGACGAGAAGGTGCTGGAGCAGACGGCCGAGGAGCTGGCGGCGTTCCACGAGGAGTCCGCCGAGGCCGAAGCCGGCGCCGAGGGCGAAGAGGACCTCGAAGCCATCGACACGCTCGACTCTTCGGACGACGAGGACGAGGAAGAGGAAGAGGACGAGGGCCCGGTCGGCTTCTGGGCCGAGGTCGGCATCGACCCGATCAAGATCATCACGTCCGGCGCGGAGTACTACACGCTGCGCTGCTACCTCGACGACGCCCCGGTGTTCCTGGGCAGCGAGGGCGAGATCGACGTCTTCACGTCCACGGGCGCGCTCGCCAGGGCCCTCGCCGACGGCAAGGAGCTGGGCGACACCGACCTCGCCGAGGTGTCCACGTGGGACGAGGTCCTGGCGAAGGCGACGGCGGGCGAGCTCGAGATCGAGGTCGACCCGGAGAACACCTACGTCCTGACGGGCCTGGACGCGGACATCGCGGAGGGCCCGGAGGCGATCGACCCGACCCAGCTGGAGCTGGCGGTCGAGCTGATCACGGACGCGGCGGACTGGGCGGGCGACGACTCGGCCGAGACAGCACTGGCGAAAAACGAGAGCCTGGGCTGGCTGGTGTCGTTCGTCCTCCGCCCGGAGCCGACGCGCCTGGAGCCGTCGGCGCCGTTCGACGCGGAGCAGGGCGCTTGGCGCAAGCTCGTCGAAACTTTCGAGAACCGCCTGACGGTGGCTTGAGTTCCGGCTTTCGAAGGCCGCCTCCCGGGTTCGTGAGGCGGCCTTCGCCGTGTCGACCCCCCAGTCACGCGTGTCGTCCATCCAGGCACGCGTGTCGTCCGCCTGGGTACGCGTGTCGTCCACCCAAGTTCGTGCGGGAAGGGTCGGCTCACGTGATCAGGAGGTCGACTCGCGTGTTTGAACGGACGACACGCGTACACCGATGGACGACACGCGTACCGGGAGGGACGACACGTCAGTCGGTGGGTTCCGCGCGGACCGGGACCACCAGCACCGCCAGCGCCGGGAAGATCGCGGCCACGCAGAAGGCCAGGGCGTACCTGCTGTCGCCGATCACCAGGCCCAGCAACGGCGGGGTCAGGGAGGCCGCGATGTTCTGGCCCGTGTTCTGCGTGCCCATCGCGCGGCCCGACCAGGCCAGGCCCGCCAGCTCGGCCGAGGCCGTGAAGCCCAGGCCGTTGTCGGCGACCGTGATCACCCCGCCCAGCGCCAGCGCCAGCAGCACCAGCCATGGCCACGAAGCATCGCCCAACGCCACCAGCAGCATGACCAGGCAGCTCAAGACCGCCAGCTGACGCATCGGACGCAGGCGGCTGCCGACCCGGTCGGACCACCAACCTGACCCCAAGCGCCCGGCAGCGCCCAGCACCTGGACCACCGCCAGGTACCAACCCGCCGACAGCGGGCTCCAGTGCTGCACCGACACCAGGTACACCGGCGCGAACGCCGACACCGCGAACTGCGGCACCACCAGCAGCGCGCTCGCCCCGTGCACCCGCCACAGCGTCGCGTGCCGGTACGGCGAAGGCGGCTTCTCCCCCGAAGCCGGGCGAGGCGGCCGCGGCGGGTCGGTCACCAGCCACGCCACCAGCAGCGCGACGACGATCGCCAACCCGGCCGGCAGCAGGATCGCCGCCCGGAAGCCGAAGTGCGCGGCCAGCGGCGGCAGCCCCAGCGCGGCCACGCCCACGCCGAGCGGCTGGGCCGTCTGGCGGATCCCCATCGCCACGCCCCGCTCGGACTTCGCGAACCAGCCCATCACGACGCGACCGCTCGCCGCGTTCACCGAAGCCGTACAGGCGCCCGCCGCCAAAAACACTCCAAAGAGGAGCCCGACCGGGTGATTTCCTACCCCGGCGTACACCAAGAGTAACCCCGAGATGCCCAGGCCAAGGGCCATGATGAGGCGCTCTCCGTAACGGTCCGCAGCCGCGCCCCACACGATCAGGGTGAACAACAACCCGATGCTGGGTGCCGCGACGACCGTGCCGGCCTCGGCCAGCGTCAGCCCCTCGGCGGCGCGCATGGCCGGGACCAGGAACGGGATGCCGTAGAGGAACGAGCAGCTCGCGGTCTGCGCGGCGAGGCCGAGCGCGAGGATGAGCCACCGACGGGAACTCGCCTGCACCTGCTCGCCCGCACCGCTCGCCACCTGCACCATCGTCCCCACCGTCTCACCAATTGAGAACAACTTCCTATATAGTGAACGATAGTTGGCACAGCTAAGGACCGCAAGCACCTTGCGGTCCGAAGCAGGAAGGTCAGGTCAGCGCGGCATACCCCGGCTTGATGACGTCGTCGATCAGCGCGAGCCGGGCGTCGAAATCGATGAACGCGGATTTCATCGCGTTGATGGTGAACCAGCGGAAGTCGTCGATACCATAGCCGAACGTCTCGTGCAGCGCGGCGAATTCGCTGGTCATCGTGCATCCGCTCATCAGCCGGTTGTCCGTGTTCACGGTCACCCGGAAGCGCAGCTTGGCGAGCAGGCCGATGGGGTGCTCGGCGATCGAGCGGACGGTACCTGTTTGGACGTTCGACGTCGGGCAGATCTCCAGGGGGATGCGGCGGTCGCGGACGTACGCGGCCAACCGTCCAAGGTGGACCGTGCCGTTCGCGTCGGTCTTGATGTCCTCGGCGATGCGCACGCCGTGCCCGAGCCGCTCGGCGCCGCAGTGCTGAATCGCTTCCCAAATGGACGGCAAACCGAAGGCTTCGCCCGCGTGAATGGTGAAGTGCGCATTGTTCTGACGCAGATATTCGAACGCGTCGAGATTGCGGGTCGGCGGGAATCCGTCCTCGGGACCGGCGATGTCGAAGCCGGCCACCCCGGCGTCCCGGTAGCGGACGGCCAGGTTCGCGATCTCGAGCGCCCGGGCGTGCTGGCGCATCGCGCAGAGCAACGTCGCGACGCGGATGGTGCCGCCGTTCGCGGCCACTCGCCGCGTGCCCTCCGTGAACCCCGCCTGCACAGCCTCGACCACCGCATCGAGTGACAGACCGCGTTCGACGAACAACTCCGGTGCGTAACGCACCTCGGCGTAGACGACCCCGTCGGCGGCCAGGTCCTCCACCGCCTCCGCGGCCACCCTGACCAGCGATTCCTCCGTTTGCATCACCCCGCAGGTGTGCGCGAACGTCTCGAGGTAGGAAACGAGTGAGCCGGAGTCGGCCGCACGGCGGAACCAGGTGCCCAGCTCGGCCGGGTCGGTGGTGGGCAGACCGGCGTAACCGGTCGCTTCGGCGAGTTCGGCGACGGTGGCCGGGCGCAGGCCGCCGTCGAGGTGGTCGTGCAGCAGCACCTTGGGCGCGCGGCGGAGTGTCTCGGTGGGCAGAACAGGGCTTTCGTCAGGCATCCCCCAACGGTAACCTCGTTGTCATTCCCCTACATGGCCGTAACTCTCAGGCTCGGGCTAACCCTCAGCGTTGAGGATCATGTCCCGAATCGGCCATCCGGGGGCAGCCTCCGTAATAGCCTCTTCACGGGGGCCATACAGACAGCAATTTTTGCAATCGATAAGCTTCGTGGCACGTCCCTCCATTTCCCCGCCGACGAAGGACACACAGCAGTGACCACTGACAACCACATTGCCGCCCCGTCCTTCGACCGGATGCGCAACATGCTGGTGCGCGCGGCCGAAGTGCGTGAGAGCGAGCAGCAGCAGATCTTCGACGCGCTCGACGACATCTACGCCCGCCTCGCGCCGGTGGACTCGCTGGGCGCGGTCCGCAAGCGGCTCTCCGAGATGCCCGACCGCACCGAGGTCAGCGTCCTGGCCGAGCGCCTCGACGAGACGATGTCCCGCCTCGAGGCGCAGGACGCGGCCCTCGCCGCCCTGACCCGCGCGGTCGAGAGCATCGTCGACAAGCTCGCCAAGCCCTTCGCGCAGCTCGACGGCCGCCTCGACGGCGTCGCCGCGCGCTTCGAGGGTGTCGCGGGCCGGATGGACGGGCTCGAGGACAAGCTCCAGAACATCCACCGCCGGATCGACGAGCTGGGCGGCCACCTCGACAAGCAGGACGCGAAGATCGAGTCGCTGCCGCAGTCGGTCACCGGCCCGGTCCGCGAGCGGATCGAGCAGACCGAGGCGGCGCTGCGCGAGCGCGTCGACCACGCCGACCACGAGCTGCGGGGCAAGGTCGACGAGCTGAGCCGCGTCACGCAGGAGCGCGTCGGCGAGCTGGGCCGCACCACGCACGAGCGGATCGACGCCAACACCGAGGCGCTCAAGGTCGCGCTGACCGAGACCGGCGAGATGATCGACGCGTCCGACCGCCTGGAGAACCTGGGCAACCGGCTCGAAACGGTCACCACCCGCCTCGACGACCTGGCCTCCCGCCTCGACAAGGTGGAGGACGGCTTCCTGTCCGGCATCGGCGACCTCGACGGCGCGCTCAAGGCGGGGCTGTCGAAGGTCGAGGGCACGCTGTCGAAGCAGCCGGACACCGACTCGGTCGACACGCTCGTCCGCAAGAGCAACGACGAGAGCGTCCGCCGCATCGGCGGCCAGCTCGACGAGGCCATGGCGACGTTCGCGGAGCTGATGCTCGGTGGCGGCCCGGCGGTCCAGCAGATCTCCCCGCCCCCGCCGGCCCCGCGCCAGCCGCGCCGCAGCTCCCGCAACGGCCGCGCCCCGAAGCCGGCCGACGTGAAGGCCAAGACGGGCGAAGGCTCGGAAGAAGCCACGGAGTAGGACTCACGCACGAAGAAGGCCCCCGCCGGGATCCGACGGGGGCCTTCTCATGTCACTCGGACGGGTGATCATCTTCGCGACGATCATCACAGTCCAGCTAGCTACGGATGGTCTCCACGACGATCGGGCCCGGTTCAGGCGCCGACGAAGCGATCGTGAACCCACCCTCGAGCGCGGACAGGGCGGCCGGGACCGCGTCAGGCGTGTCCGTGTGGAGTTCCAGCAGCGGGTCGCCCTCGGAGACCGCGTCCCCCGGCTTGGCCAGGCACAGGATGCCCGCCGCGGCCTGGACCGGGTCCTCCTTGCGGGCGCGGCCCGCACCGAGCCGCCACGCCGCGACGCCCACCGCGTACGCGTCCAGCGAAGCCAGCACCCCCGAAGAAGGCGCCGTGACCACGTGGACGTGAGAGGGCGTCGGCAGCGGCGCCGACGGGTCGCCGCCCTGGGCCGCGATCATCCGGCACCAGACCTCGTACGCCTCGCCCGAAGCCAGCACCGCCGCCGGGTCGACGTCGAGGCCGGCCAGCGCCAGCATCTCCCGGGCCAGGGCCACAGTCAGCGCGACCACGTCCGCCGGACCGCCGCCTTTGAGCACGTCGACCGACTCCGCGACCTCCACCGCGTTGCCGACCGCCCGCCCCAGCGGGACGTTCATGTCGGTCAGCAACGCCGTCGTCGGGACACCGTGATCGGCGCCGATCGAGGTCAACGCGGAAGCCAGCGAACGAGCCTGGTCAAGCGACTTCATGAACGCGCCCGACCCGAACTTCACGTCCAGGACCAGCCCGGACGCGCCTTCGGCGATCTTCTTGCTCATGATCGAGCTGGCGATCAGCGGGATCGACTCCACAGTGGACGTGACGTCCCGCAGCGCGTACAGCTTCTTGTCCGCCGGCGCCAGCCCGGACGTCGCCGCGCAGACCACCGCGCCGACGTCCTCCAGCTGCGATTGAATCTCCGAAGTGGACAGTGCGGCGCGCCAGCCGGGAATCGACTCCAGCTTGTCGAGCGTCCCGCCGGTGTGGCCGAGCCCGCGGCCGGACAGCTGTGGCACGGCCGCGCCGCACGCCGCCACCAGCGGCGCCAGCGGCAGCGTGATCTTGTCGCCGACCCCGCCCGTCGAGTGCTTGTCCACCGTCGGCCGGGACACCGAAAGCGACAGCCGCTCCCCCGACGCGATCATCGCGTGCGTCCACCGGGAGATCTCGGCCGAGGTCATCCCGCGCAGGAAGATCGCCATGGCCAGCGCCGACATCTGCTCTTCGGCGACGTCACCCCGGGTGTAGGCGTCGACGACCCAGTCGATCTGCTCGTCGGAAAGCGTGCCGCCGTCCCGCTTGGTCCGGATGACGTCGACCGCCGCGAACGCGCTCACGGGAGGTCGTCCGGGCCGAAGGCGTCCGGCAGGACGTCCGACATCGGCAGGATCCCGCTGGGCGTGTCCACCAGGCACGAAGATCCGCCGAGCTCGAACAGGATCTGGCGACACCGTCCGCACGGCATCAGCAGGTCACCCGCACCGCTGCGGCAGGCCACAGCGACCAGGCGGCCGCCGCCGGACAGCCGCAGCTGCCCGGCCATCGTGCACTCCGCGCACAGCCCGAGCCCGTAGGAAGCGTTCTCGACGTTGCACCCGGTCACGACCCGGCCGTCGTCGACGATCCCGGCGACACCCACGTGCAGGCCCGAATAAGGCGCGTACGCATGGGAAGCCGCTTCGATCGCTTGAGAACGCAGCGCATCCCAGTCCACAGTAGACACTCAGTCCTCACCCCGCCGGTACGGCTGACCGTCGGCCTTCGGCGGCCGCAGCCGTTGCGACGCCACAGCCAGCACGATCAGCGTCACGAAGTGCGCGGTGTACGGGATCAGGTCCGACGGCAGCGTGTCATTGGCCCAGTAGATCGCGTACAGCACACCGGCGCCGACGACGCCGAGTCCCGCCGCGATCCACTGGCGACGGAACAGCTGCACGATGACGATCACCGCGACCAGGATGACCGCGCCGTACAGCAGCGCGAGCACCGCTTCGCCGCCGCCGGCGAGCTGCAGGCCGTCCGCGTAGCCGAACAGCGCCGCGCCGCCGAGCAGGCCGCCCGGCCGCCAGTTGCCGAAGATCATCGCCGCGAGGCCGATGTACCCGCGGCCGTTCGTCTGGTTCTCCAGGTAGTCCGCGCCGCCGCGCAGCAGCACCAGCGAAGCGCCACCCATGCCGGCGAACGCGCCCGAGATGATCACGGCCACGTACTTGTGCAGGTAGACGTTCACGCCGAGGGACTCCGCCGCGACCGGGTTCTCGCCGCAGGACCGCAGCCGCAGGCCGAAGCGCGTCCGCCAGAGCACCCAGAAGCTCACCGGCACCAGGAGGATCGCGATCATCGTCAGCGGCGCCACTTCGGTGACCAGGCCGCGCAGGATGCCGGCGACGTCGGAGATCCCGACGCGCTGCTGCTTCTCCAGGTCACCCAGCCAGTCCGAAAGGAACGTCGCCGAGTAGGTGTCGAACTTCGGCACCGGCGGCGACTGCCGCGGGTTGCCGGAGATCGGCGCGAAGATCAGGTTCGCCAGGTACTTCGTGACGCCCAGCCCGAGCAGGTTGATCGCGACGCCGGAAACGATGTGGTTGACGTTGAACGTCACCGTCGCCACCGCGTGCAGCAGCCCGCCCAGGGCACCGAACAGCAGCGCGGCCAGCAGGCCGGACCACACGCCGCCGTAGTACGAACCCCAGGCGGCGCCCCAGGTCCCGAGGATCATCATGCCCTCGAGCCCGATGTTCACCACGCCCGCGCGTTCGGCCCACAGGCCGCCCAGCGCGCACAGCAGGATCGGCAGCGCCAGGCGCAACGCCGTCGACGCGGTGTTCGACGACGTCAGCGCGGCGACGCCGGTGGAGTAGGACGCCGACGAGATGACGGCGATGGCGATCACGGCCCAGATGACCCCGCGGAGCCAGCCGGGGATCCGGCCGCGCCGGCGCCGCACCGGCGTGGCCGGGGCGGACTCGAGAGCGACGTCGGTGCTCACACCGCACCCCCTTCGGCGACCGAGGAACCCTTGCTGCCGGCGAGTGCGCGGCCGACCCTGCGTTGTTCGGCCGCGAGGTCGGCGCGCCGCACGATCTCGTACGCCACGACGACCGACAGCACGATGATGCCCTGCATGATCGTCGCGATCTCCTTGGACACGTTGATCTGCTCCAGCGACACCGCGGAGGTGTCGAGGAACGCCCACAGCAGTGCGCCGAGCGCGATGCCGCCGGGGTGGTTGCGGCCGAGCAGCGCCACCGCGATGCCGGTGAAGCCGTACATCTGCGTCGCGGTGATGCCGTAGCTGTAGTCGCGGCCGAGCAGTTCCGGCATGGCGACCAGGCCGGCGACACCCCCGGAGAGCAGCATCGCGATGAGCGTCATCTTCTTCGCGCTGACGCCACCCGCGGCCGCGGCGGTGGTGGACTCGCCGGACGCCTTGAGCTCGAAGCCGAACCGGGTGCGGTTGAGCATGAACCAGTAGGCCCCGCCGATGAGCGCGGCGATGACGACGAACCCGAACAGCGTGCCCGAGCCGAGCGGGATGCCCGGGATCCGGCCGGACGGCTCGATCACGCGGGTGCCGATGTTGTTGCCCCGCTGCACGCCGAACTGGTCGGCGTTGATGAGGAACGCGATGATGCCGGCGACGATCGCGTTGAGCATGATCGTCGAGATGACCTCGCTGACCCCGCGGGTCACCTTGAGGACCGCCGGAACGGCCGCGTAGGCCATGCCCGCGACGACCGCGACCACCAGGATCGCGATGACGTGGATGACCGGCGGCAGCTTCATCGCGCCGCCGGCGATGGCCGCGACGACGGCGGCGAAGCGGTACTGGCCTTCGACACCGATGTTGAACAGGTTCATCTGGAAGCCGATGGCGACCGCGAGCCCGGACAGGTAGTACACCGTCGCCAGGTTCACCGTGTCGACCGCGGTCGAGCCCTTGAACATCTGGCCGATCATCGTGCCGTACGCCTGCAGGGGGTCGGCCCCGGAGATGATCAGCGCGATCGCCGACAGCAGGACGGCGAACACGATCGCCAGCAGCGGCGGCAGCAGTTTCGTGCGCCAGGACGTCATTCTTCGTCACCCTCCCCCGCGCCGGTCATCGCGGAGCCCAGTTGCTGCGGGGTCACGGTGGCGGGGTCGGCCTCGCTGACGAGCCGCCCGCGCAGCATGACCCGGATCGTGTCGGACAGGCCGATCAGCTCGTCGAGGTCGGCGGAGATCAGCAGCACCGCGAGCCCGGCGGCGCGGGCCTGGCGGATCTGCTCCCAGATCAGCGCCTGCGCGCCGACGTCGACGCCGCGGGTCGGGTGCGAGGCCACCAGCAGCACCGGGTTGCCGGACAGCTCGCGCCCGACGATCAGCTTCTGCTGGTTGCCGCCCGAGAGCGCCGCGGCCGGGACGTCGATGCCCGGCGTGCGGACGTCGTAGTCGCGGACGATCCGCTCGGTGTCGGCGCGGGCGCCGGCGATGTCGAGCAACTGTCCCTTCGAGACCGGTTCGCGGGTCTGGTAACCGAGGATCCGGTTGACCCACAACGGTTGCGTGAGCAGCAGGCTGTGCCGGGTGCGGTCCTCGGCGATGTAGCCGATGCCGGCCTCGCGCCGCGCCAGCGTGCCCGCCTTCGTGAGGTCGCGGGCCTTGCCTTCGGAGTCGACCAGTTCGATCTTGCCCGCGGACGGCTTGCGCATGCCCATGATCGTCTCGACGAGTTCGGTCTGGCCGTTGCCCTCGACACCGGCCACGCCGAGCACCTCGCCGGCGTGCACGGTGAAGGAGACGTCGTCGAGCGCGTTGCGGCCCGAGCCCTCGGCGCCCAGCGTCAGCCCGGTCAGCCGCAGCACGGCGCGGTCGGTGACGGTGGACTCGCGGGTCTCCGGGCTGGGCAGCTCGGACCCGACCATCATCTCCGCGAGCTGGTGGGAGGTGATGGTCTTCGGGTCGGCGGTGCCGACCGTCGTGCCGCGCCGGATCACCGTGACGGTGTCGGCGATCGCCCGGACCTCGTCGAGCTTGTGCGAGATGAACAGGAACGTGTAGCCGCCGTTCTTCATCTCCCGCACGGTCTCGAAGAGCGCGTCGACCTCCTGCGGCACGAGGACCGCGGTCGGCTCGTCCAGGATGATGATCTTCGCCCCGCGGTAGAGCACCTTCACGATCTCGACGCGCTGGCGGTCGGCGACGCCGAGCTCCTCCAGCAGCGTCTCCGGCTTGGCGTGCAGGCCGGTCCGCTCGGCGAGCTCGGCCAGCCGCGCGCGGGCGGCGCGGCCGATGCCGTGCAGGCCCTCGGCGCCGAGGAAGACGTTCTCGCCGACCGTGAGGTTGTCGGCGAGCATGAAGTGCTGGTGCACCATGCCGATGCCGGCGCGGATGGCGTCCTGCGGGTTGCGCAGTTTCACCTCTTCGCCGTTGATCGCGATGGTGCCCTCGTCCGGCGGCTGCATGCCGTACAGGATCTTCATCAGGGTGGACTTGCCGGCGCCGTTCTCGCCACAGATGGCGTGCACCTCGCCGGCAGCGACGGTGAGGTTGACGTCGGAGTTGGCCACCACGCCGGGAAAGCGCTTGGTGATCCCGGTCAGCTGGACGGCGGGGGCGCCCCGGTCGGGGACGGCCTCGGCCGGGGCCTCGGCTGTGCTCATGGGCGGGAGAATTCCATATCTCTGGAACGCGTGAGGGGCCCGGAGGAGAATTCCTCCGAGCCCCGAACACGTTGTGAGCTACTTCTGCGGCTTGTCCGAGACGGTGATCGCGCCCGAGATGATCTGGGCCTTGTAACCGTCCAGGACGTCCTTGATGTCGTCGACCTTGCCGCCGGAGGTGGCGTAGCCGACGCCGTCGACCTTGAGGTCGAACCGCTTCGGCAGCACCGTCAGGTCACCCTTGGCGACGGCCTGGATGTAGTCGAACACCGCGACGTCGACGCGCTTGAGCATGGACGTGATGATGACGTCCTTGTCGGCCGCGACGGTCTTCTGGTTGTACTGGTCGGAGTCGACCCCGATGGCCAGCGCGTTGCCCGCCTTGGCGGCGTCGAACACGCCCTTGCCCGAGGCGCCGGCGGCGTGGTAGACGACGTCCGCGCCCTTGGCGATCTCGGCCGCGGCCTTCGCGTTGCCCTTCGGCGGGTCCTGGAACCCGGAGAAGTCACCGGCCGGGGTGAGGTATTCGTCCTCGATCTTGATCTTGGACGAAGCGGTCTTCGCGCCCTGCAGGAAGCCGGCCTCGAACTTCTGGATCAGCGGGGTGTTGACACCGCCGACGAAGCCGATGTGGCAGTTCTTGCTCTTGTACGCGGCCGCGACGCCGGCCAGGAACGAGCCCTGCTCCTCGGCGAAGACCAGCGGCGTCACGTTCGGCAGCTGGATCGAGTCGTCGTCGACGATCGCGAACTTGGTGTTCGGGTACTTGGCGGCGACGGCCTTGACCGAGTCCGCGTAGGCGAAGCCGACCGCGACGATCGGGTTCAGGCCCTGCGAAGCCATCTGCTCGAGGCGCTGCTGCTTGGCCGACTCGGCCTCGCTGGCGGAGGCGGTGCTCTCGTTGACCGTCGTCACGCCGAGGTCGGACTTCGCCTTGTCGGTGCCCGCGGCGGCGGCGTCGTTGAACGACGCGTCACCCCGGCCGCCGACGTCGAAGGCCAGGCCGATCTTCAGCTTGCTGCCGTCGACCTTCTCCCCGGCGGCGGCCGTGCTGCTCGACGCGGCGGGCGCCGCGGGCGGCTTCTGCGCGGTGACGCAGTCGGAACCGCCCGACGAAGGTGCGGCGCTGTTGTTGCTGCTGCCACCGCTCGAGTCCTTGGCGCACCCGGCCAGGGCGAGCACCCCGGCCATGGCCGCGGCGGCCAGCGCGGTTCCACGCATGCGACGCAACGTGTGTCTCCCTCCCCGCTGATCCAGCGGATGGTCAAGGGCACGACCCGGCCCTACTGCCGGGTCGACCGCCAGACCGTACCCGGCGGACAGGAATGCGCCATAGGAAAGGCACGCTACGTAACACAAACGTTTACTCACGAGTCGCACGTGCGACGAACCGGACACCCAATGTGATCATCCGAACGGCGGAGCGGCCGGGCCGAACAGGGCCCCAACAGGCCGCCACCAGGGCGTTCCGTGCCCCGATGGCCGCCTGCGGAGGCCATTCGGGCTACTCAGGGGCAGGTCGACGCGCCCGCGGGGGCGACGCAGAGGCGCGCCGCGAATCCGCCGTTCGCGGCCACCGGAACGGTGAGGACGCCGCCGGATGTCACGCGCCGTGTCGTGACCTGAAGCTGCCCGTCGGCGCCGTCGCCGTAAATCTCGGCGAGCCAATCACCCGGTGGGAGGAAATCGAGTGGCGCGTCGAGCCGCGCCGCCGGCCCCGCCGCCAGCGCCCCGACGTACCACTGCGCGCCGCTGCGGCGGGCGATCACCGCGAGCTTCCCGGGGTCGCCGGCCAGCAGCCGCGTGTCGTCCCACGCCGTCGGGATGCCCTTGAGCAGCCGCTCGGCGACGGGGTGGGCGTCGTAACTCGCGACGCTGTCCGCGAAGTGCTGGACGCCCGATTCGAACAGCACCGACAGCGCGAGTTCGCCGCCGTCGCTGGTCGGCCGAACGCCGGAGAAGGTCACCGGCGTGAAGTCCATCGAGCCGGACAGGTTCCGCGTGAACGGCAGCGTCAGGTAGTGCTCGATCGGGAACGGCACCCGCCCCGGCTTCGGCTTCGTGCCCTCGGCGCCCTTCACCGCCTCGACGCTCATCACGTTCGGCCAGGTCCGCTGGATGCCCCGCGGGATCGGCGCGCCGTGGAAGTTCACCATCAGGTGGTACTTCGCGGCCGCCGCGAGCACCGCGTCGTACCAGCGGGTGCGGTCCTTCCGTTCGGACTCGACGAAGTCGATCTTCAGGCCGACCACGCCCCAGTCGGCGTACTGCTTGAAGTTCTTCTCCCGCTCGCTGTCGGTGTCGGTGATCTTCGCGTCGGCCCAGAGCCAGCTGCCGATGCCGCGTTGCTTGGCGTAGGCGACCAGGTCGGGCACCCAGGCGGCGTTCCAGCCCGAGTCGACGAGGTTGTACGCCCAGCCCTCCTTGGCCGCGAGGTCGACGTACTTCTCCTGCAGCGCCAGGTCACCGGTGCCCTCCGACCACCACGACCACGCCCCCGCGCCGGGCTTGATCCACGACGTGTCGGCGATCTTCGCCGGGCTCGCGAGGTCGGTGCTGAGGTCGGACTGCGTCACGGTGGCCAGGTCGCCGACGATCAGCGCCCGCCACGGCGTGGCCAAGGGTCCTTTCGCGACTTCCGCCGGGTCGCCGAGGGTCAGCTGGAAACGGTGCTGCGGGGTGAGCGTCAGCCGGGAGCCCGCGTAGCTGCCGTTCAGGTCGGATTCGAGGACCGACAGCCAGGTGTCACCGACGTGGAACAGCGCCGGGTAGCCGTACTCGACCGGGTCCTGCTGCGCGACCGGCTTGTGGACGTGGATGCTCTCGTAGTCGCTGCGGCCGTTGTCGAACGGCAGCAGGAAGGAGTCGGCGGCCTGCGGGACGGCGAACTCCGACGCCTCGCGCACGACCGTCACCCACTTCGGGGTGTCGAAGACGTACCGGTAAGCGACGCCGTCGCGGGAGACCCGGACCACGACGGCGAACGCGCCACCGGGCCCCTTGACGTCGAGCGTGGTTTCGGCGGCGTCGTAGGTGTGCTGCAGCCGCTTGCCGGTGGTGGTCGTGTACTCGTCGTGCACCGGCTGTTGCGTGATCCCGGTGACCTTCAGCCCCTGGGTGAGGTCACCGTTCGCCGTCTCGACGCCGAGTGCGGACGGCTCGAGCACCGTCGTCGCACCGCGGGTGACCGACAGCGTGAGCCGTCCCCGGTCCAGGGCGATGTGCGCGGCCGGCGTGGGCGCCAGCGACGCCCCCGGCGCGGTGAGCGTCCAGGACGTCACCGGCGCGGGCTGCCCGGCGGCCGGCAGCCCGACCAGCGCCACCCCGACGGCCAAGACGGCCGCCGTTCCCATGCGCTTCTTCATGCGAAGTCCCTTCAGGCGCAAGTCAGCCGGGCGCCGGCCCAGTCGCTGCGGTCGTAGGAGTTGCCGTCGCCGCCGTCGGTGACGACGAGCCGCAGGTACTGCGCCCCGTGCAGGTCCGCCGCCAGCGGCAGTGCGGGGTCCTGCCACGTCCGGACGCCCGTCGCGGCCGCCTTCGTCCCGTCCGCGTAGACCTCGAACGTCGCCGAGCCCTGCTTGTTCGTCGCCTCGCGCTCGTCGTCGACGCCGACGTCCGCGGTGAACGCCGTGCAGCGCCCGCCCAGGTAGAAGACGACTTCGCTGGGCGCGTGCGCCCCGAGGCCCTTGGGGTAGACGACGCCGTTGATGGTCAGGGGCTTGCCGTCGCCGGCGGGGATGCTGCCGTTGGACATGTCCCGCTCGACCGGGCCGTAGCCGTTCTTCTCCGCGGCCCAGCGCAGGTCGCTCGCCCACGCGGACGCGGTGGGCGGCGCCGCCGGCACGGTCAGCTGCTGGTCACCGGCCCAGGTGAGCTGCCCGAACCCGAGCGCGCGGTAGGTGACGCCGCCGTGCAGCACCGCCGTCGTGCCCTCGGTCCCGGCGGGCGGGGTGACCCGCCAGCGGCCGGCCGCGGTCTCCCCGGTCCCGAGCACGACCTGCCACGGCCGGGCCACCTGCTCGACGCGCCAACCCGCGGGTGCGGTCAGCGTCACGCGGGGGTCGAACACCGGGGCGCGGGCCTCGTCGGTCGCCGACACCGTGACCTCGAACGGCTTCCCGGCGGGCGTGATCTCGCCCGGGACGCCCGGGACCGGCGAAGCCAGCTCGATGCCGGTGCTCACCAGCGGCGCGTTCCGCCACCACGCCCCACCCGCGTGGACCCGGTAGACGACCGTCGCGTGCGGCGGGACGACCGCGGAGAGCCGGCCCGCCGTCTGGAGGTCGCGGTGCGCCCAGAGGTCGCGGGCGGTGTACCCGGCGGCCTGCGGCAGCCCGGCGTCCGCCGCGGTGGTGCCGATCGTGGCGGACGACGTCGTCTCGTTGAACAGCGCGATCGCCACGTCTCCGCCGTCCAGGGGCTTGGCGAACACCCAGTGTCCGTCCTGGTTGGACAGCACCCGCGCCTGGACGCCGCGGCGGTCCTGGTCGAGCGCGATGACCTCGGCGTTGCGCAGGACGTCGAAGTTCGCCGGCGACACCTTGCGCAGGTCGGCGCCGATGAGCAGCGGGGCGGCCATCATCGCCCACAGCGAGAAGTGGGAGCGGTACTCCTCGGTCGTCATCCCGCCGTTGCCGACCTCGAGCATGTCGGGATCGTTCCAGTGCCCCGGCCCGGCGTACGGCGCCAGCGGCGCGTTCGCCTTGAGGATCTGGAGCACCTTGGCCCAGTTGTCCTTGATGTCGCCGGTGGTCCGCCACAGGTGCCCGACGTCGGCACCCCACGTCCACGGCTTGTTCTCGCCCCACTCGCAGAGCGAATACACGATCGGGCGACCGGTCTTCTTCAGCGCGTCGCGCATCTTCGTGTAGCGCTCGAGCGCCGGGCGGCCTTGGTTGTTGCAGTTGTCGTACTTGAGGTAGTCGACGCCCCAGTCCGCGAACGTCTGCGCGTCGACGTCCTCGTGGTCGAGCGCGCCCGGCTGGGTCTTGGCGCAGGTCAGCGTGCCCGCACTCGTGTAGAGGCCGAACTTGAGCCCTTTCGAGTGGACGTAGTCGGCGAGCGCCTTGATGCCGCCGGGGAAGCGGGCCTTGTTGGCCTGCATACGCCCGTCGGCGTCGCGCTCCGGCTCGGCCCAGCAGTCGTCGACGTTGACGTACTGGTACCCGGCGGCCTTGAGTCCTTTGTCGACGAAGATGTCCGCGGTGTCGCGGATGAGCTGCTCGTCGACGGCGCAGCCGGTGGTGTTCCAGTTGTTGAAGCCCATCGGAGGGGTCAGCGCCAGTCCGTCGGGCAGGGCTTGTGCGGGCGTGACCGACACCACGGGCAGCAGGGCCGCGACGGCGATCACCAGGCCGAGTCGTCTCACCAGACGTCACCCCATCGTGAGAGATCCGATGTTTGTCCGAGCGACGCTAGGGACGACGTTCTGGTTGGTCAATGACACACGGATATCACCAGCCGTTCGGCCTAGCGCATCAGATATCAGATCTCTTAGACGTCGGATCTCCGGTCATCGGGACACCCGACAGCGCCGCACCGCCGAGTGCGCTGCACCACACCGCCGGGTGGCGGTGCCGGAGCGCCGGTGTCTGGTCCATCACAGAGGGGAACCCGGAGGTGAGTCACGTTCCGGGTGCGGGTCTAGCATCCGATTCATCCAGGCTCGATGACGTTGACTTCGGCATTGCCGCCCCCTCCGGCAGCGACTGCGGACCTCACCGGCCACCGGGCGCACAGTCAGACGTTGGAGGCCGTTCACCGATGTCCACCACGGCGAGCACTGCCCCCGCGGCAGAGGCGAGCGATCGGGCGGGTGCCTCACGCCGGCAGGGGACCTTCTACCGGGGCGACCCCGGCATGTGGTCCTGGGTGCTGCACCGCATCACCGGCGTGCTCACATTCTTCTTCCTGTTCGTGCACGTGCTCGACACCGCGCTGGTGCGCGTGTCGCCGAACACCTACGACCAGGTCATCGAGACCTACAAGACGCCGATCGTCAACCTCCTCGAGGTCGGCCTGGTCGGCGCGGTGCTGTTCCACGCGCTGAACGGCATCCGCGTCATGCTGGTCGACTTCTGGTCGAAGGGCCCGAAGCTGCAGAAGGCGATGCTGTGGGTCATCGGCGTGGTCTGGGTCGTCGTGATGGTCCCCGGTGCGTTCTTCATGCTGAAGCGCACCGCCGAAATGCTCTTCGGGGGTAACTGACATGGCCGACCTCGCCCTCGCGAACCCGCGCGCGCCGAAGCGCCCGGCCGCGCGCCGGAGCAACTTCGAGCTCTACAGCTGGCTGTTCATGCGGATCTCCGGGCTGGTCCTGGTCATCCTGGTGCTCGGCCACCTGCTGATCATGAACATCCTCGACGGCGGCGTGCACCGGATCAACTGGGGCTTCGTCGCCGGCCGCTGGGCCTCGCCGTTCTGGCAGTTCTGGGACCTGCTGATGCTGTGGCTCGCCGAGATCCACGGCGGCAACGGGCTGCGCACGATCATCGACGACTACGCCCGCAAGGACAGCACGCGGTTCTGGCTGAAGATCCTGCTGTACGTCTCGATGGTGCTGATCCTGGCCGTCGGCACGATGGTGATCTTCACGTTCGACCCGAACATGCCCGCGAACTAAAAGTCTCGGAGACTTTTTCGATGCAGTTCCACAAGTACGACGTGGTGATCGTCGGCGCCGGCGGCGCCGGGATGCGCGCGGCCATCGAGTCCGGCCAGCGCGCCCGCACCGCGGTCCTCACCAAGCTCTACCCGACCCGGTCCCACACCGGCGCGGCCCAGGGCGGCATGTGCGCCGCGCTGGCGAACGTCGAAGAGGACAACTGGGAGTGGCACACCTTCGACACGATCAAGGGCGGCGACTACCTGGTCGACCAGGACGCCGCCGAGATCATGGCGAAGGAGGCCATCGACGCGGTCCTCGACCTCGAGAAGATGGGCCTGCCGTTCAACCGCACGCCCGAGGGCAAGATCGACCAGCGCCGCTTCGGCGGCCACACGCGTGACCACGGCAAGGCCGCGGTCCGCCGCGCCTGCTACGCCGCCGACCGCACTGGCCACATGATCCTGCAGACGCTGTACCAGAACTGCGTCAAGTACGGCACGGAGTTCTTCAACGAGTTCTATGTGCTCGACCTCGTCACCACGCCGGACGAGGACGGCAACCCGGTCGCTTCCGGCGTTGTCGCCTACGAGCTGGCCACCGGCGAGCTGCACGTCTTCCAGGCGAAGTCCATCGTGTTCGCCACCGGCGGCGCGGGCAAGATCTTCAAGACGACGTCGAACGCGCACACCCTCACCGGTGACGGCCTCGGCATCATCTTCCGCAAGGGCCTCCCGCTCGAGGACATGGAGTTCTTCCAGTTCCACCCGACCGGCCTCGCGGGCCTGGGCATCCTGATCTCGGAAGCCGTCCGCGGCGAGGGCGGGATCCTGCGCAACGCCTCCGGCGAGCGGTTCATGGAGCGCTACGCCCCCACCATCAAGGACCTCGCGCCGCGCGACATCGTCGCCCGCTCGATGGTGCAGGAAGTGCTGCAGGGCCGCGGGTGCGGGCCGAACAAGGACTACGTCGTCCTGGACGTCACGCACATCCCCGAGGAGACGCTGAACGCGAAGCTCCCGGACATCATGGAGTTCTCCCGGACCTACCTGGGCGTCGACCCGGTGAAGGAGCCGGTGCCGGTCTTCCCGACCTGCCACTACGTGATGGGCGGCATTCCGACCAACATCCACGGCGAAGCGTTGCGGGACAACGAGAACGTCATTCCTGGCCTGTACGCCGCGGGCGAGGTCGCGTGCGTGTCCGTGCACGGTTCGAACCGGCTCGGCACGAACTCGCTGCTCGACATCAACGTGTTCGGCCGCCGCGCCGGCATCGCGGCCGCGGAGTACGCGCTGGCGCACGAGCACGTCGAGCTGCCTGCGGATCCCACGAAGCTGGTGGAAGAGCAGCTCGCGGGCCTGCTGTCGGAGCACGGCGACGAGCGCGTCGCCGACATCCGCAAGGAAATGCAGCAGACGATGGACTCGCACGCTTCGGTGTACCGGACCGAGGACACGCTGAAGCAGGCGCTGACCGACGTCCAGGCGCTCAAGGAGCGGTACCAGCGGATCACCGTGTCGGACAAGGGCAAGCGGTACAACACCGACCTGCTCGAGGCCGTCGAGCTCGGCTTCCTGCTGGAGCTGGCCGAGGTCCTGGTCGTGGGCGCGCTGGCGCGCAAGGAGTCCCGCGGCGGCCACGCCCGCGAGGACTACCCCACCCGCGACGACACGAACTTCATGCGCCACACCATGGCCTACAAGCAGGGCGCGGGGCTGTCCTCGGACATCCGGCTCGACTACAAGCCCGTGACCTTCACCCGCTACGAACCGATGGAGCGGAAGTACTGATGACTGCGGCAACCACTGAAGACGCTCCGGCCGCTTCGGACGAACACACCCCGATCACGGTCACGCTGAAGATCCTCCGGTTCAACCCGGAGGTGGATTCGGAGCCGCACTGGGAGTCCTACGACGTCCCGGCGCAGCGCACCGACCGCCTGCTGAACCTGCTGTTCTACGTCAAGGACTACATCGACGGGACGTTCTCGTTCCGCCGCTCCTGCGCGCACGGCGTGTGCGGGTCCGACGCGATGCAGATCAACGGCATCAACCGCCTGGCGTGCAAGGTCCTCATGAAGGACCTCCTGGCGAAGGACGGCAAGCAGACGACGATCACGATCGCCCCGATCAAGGGCCTGACGACGTTGAAGGACCTCTACGTCGACATGGACCCGTTCTTCGAGGCCTACCGCGCGATCAAGCCGTACCTGATCACGTACGGCAACGAGCCGACGCGCGAGCGCATCCAGTCCCAGGCGGACCGCGACCGCTTCGACGACACGACGAAGTGCATCCTGTGCGCGTGCTGCACGTCATCGTGCCCGGTGTACTGGAACGACGGCTCGTACTTCGGCCCGGCGGCGATCGTCAACGCCCACAGGTTCATCTTCGACTCCCGCGACGAAGGGGCCGAGGAGCGCCTGGACATCCTCAACGACGGCGAGGGTGTGTGGCGCTGCCGCACGACGTTCAACTGCACGGACGCGTGTCCCCGTGGGATCCAGGTGACCAAGGCGATCCAGGAAGTGAAGCGCGCCCTGCTGTTCAAGCGCGTCTGAGTTTCCAGCAACACCCGAAAGGCCCTCCGGCAACGCGTGCCGGAGGGCCTTTCGCCATTCTTTTGTCCTGGGCAACGGTGTGGGGGTGGGCTAGCCTGAAGGGTCGACACCGATTACAGGATGCGAGCGTATGGGTGGAAGTTCGGATCTTCGCCGCATTGTTTCCCGCAGACTGGCGCCCCTCGTCGCAGACCTCGAAGAACACGTCTTCCGCTACGGCTATTTCCGCACCCTCACCGGGACGCTCGCGTCACTGGGCACCGTCGGTCTCCTCGGCCAGGTCCTCGGGCTCGCCTGGCTGCGGGTCACGTTCGCCACGGCGGCCGCCTGCCTCTTCGTGCTGGTGAGTGCGCTTTCCTTCGCGGGCACCCAGCGTCTCCGCGGCAAGCTCAAGCACATCGAAGAGCTCCTGCACACCTACGCCGACCAAACGCATTCCCCTTCGCCGTTGTCGGTGCGGGAATGGCGGCAGGAAGTGACCGTCGAAGAAAACGGCGACGCGCACTGCCGCCGGGACCTGGTGCTCGACGCGGCCGCGAACGGCACCTTGCGGTACGTCTCGGTCAACCTCGTCTACTACGGCACCACCCGTCTGACGAACCGCGACCGGCGCAAGGTCCGGTGCCACGCCTACCACGCCGGCGAGGACGACGTCGACCAGAGGACCCGCGCCGACGGCACGTCGGTGTGGACGTTCACCGCGGACGGAAAGCCGAAGCTGGACATCTACATCCACCTGGGCACGGTGGTCCAGGCCGGTGACCTCATCACCGTCGAATGGGATTGGCCGGGCTATTCGGCCGACCTGATGAACGGCACCGCCCCGGAGAGTTTCGACGTCCTGTTCACCAAGGAGGTCGGCAAGTTCGAGCACCGGGTCGTCTTCCGGAACGTCCGGTCCCCCGCCGCCTTCAAGGTCCGCAACCAGAACGCCCAGAACCTGCAACGCCACCGGATCGGTCAGGACATCGTGGTCGAGTTCTCGGCGGAGGCCCCCGAAATGGGAGACCGGATGGGCTTCATCGCCGACTACTCGCAGAGTTGAGCCGAAGAGCCGGGCCGAAGAGAAAAACGCCCGGACCCCCAATGGCGGCCCGGGCGGAGGTGGCTGATCGAACGATCAGTTACCACCCGTCTCAGAGCCGCCTGACATGGAAATCCATTCCCGAGCCCCCCGTGGGCGGCTCATTGCTAGTTGGTCCGGTCAGGCTACACCGAGGCACGGACGACGTCTTCTCTTGTATACACCCGGTCAAGTGAATGCGGTGGACCGTACTCCAACCGGGGAAGGGCTCCTCCGCTTCGCGAGCGAAGGAGCCCTTTCGGTGACTCCTAACGCACCGCGTCCAGGGCGTCTACCAGGCCGTGGCCGTAGTACGAATTGTTCTTCGCCGGGCCCGTGCACTCCGTCTCCGTGGCCGGGCACTTCACCACGTCCGCCTCGCCCTCCAGGATCCTGGCCAGCAGCTGCGGCGGGATGCCCCGGAAGCGGGAGGCGATCAGCGCCGCCACGCCCGCCGCGTGTGGGGAGGCCATCGATGTGCCGCACTTCGAGCCGTACTGGCCGCCGACCACCGTCGACAGCGGGCACGACGGCCCTGCTCCCTCCGGCGGGGTTTGACCGAAGTCGCCGCCGGGGGCCGTCACGTCGATCTCGCCGTAGTTGCTGAACGACGACTTCGTGCCCGCGTAGCCGACCGACGAGACCTTCACGACCCCGTCGATCGCCTTCGGGAGGATGCCGCACGTCGAATCCACCGGGTGGGGGCGGTTCGGGTCGGTCGTCTGCTTTGTCGTGTCAAAGCCCGAGTTGCCCGCCGCCGACACGTTCAGGACGCCGTGGCGCGTCGAGAACTCGATCGCGCGCCGGACGGCCTCGAAAGCCGCCGCGTCTCCGGGTTCGTGAGCGCAGAAGAACATGCCCGGGTCGATGTAGTAGCTGTTGTTCGTCACCGCGAAGCCGTGCTCGGCGGCCCAGACGAACCCGCAGACCGCCGACTCCGGGAAGATGTAGCCGGCGTCGTTGACGACCTTCACCGAGGCCAGCCGCACGCCCGGCGCGATGCCCGTGAAGCCCGCCACCTTGTCCTTGCCGGCGATCGTGCCCGCCACGTGCGTGCCGTGGTCCGACGTCGTCGGAGCCCACGAGGCCGGTGTCAGGTCCGGCGCCCCCGTGATGCAGCCCGCCGAAGCGGCCGGGTCGACCGCCGCCTTCAGCGCCGGGTGCGTCGCCTCGATGCCCGAGTCGAGCACGCCGACCGTCACCGCGCGGCTGCCCTGGTAGATCTTGTTCGCTTCGGGCGCGTGGATCGCCTTCATGTCCCACTGCTGCGCGGACAGGTCACCCGCGGCGGCCACGGACCGCGTGTCCTCCAGCGTCCGCACCGCACCCAGCGAGCGGGCCGAGGCCGCGGCGCCCTGGGAAGCCACGTCCTTGCCGCCGGAGTAGGCCCGGTAGACGCCGATCTTCTGCTGGAAGTCCGCGTTGCGCGAGCTGGCGATCGCGACGCCGATCGGGGCGTAGTAGGCGACCTTCGTCCCGCACTTGGCCGCCAGCTCCTTGTCGACGGCCGACGCGCGGGTGCCCGGCTGGTACGTCACGACGTAGGTGTACGGCGTGCTCGTCGTGTCGCAGGCGGCCGGCGCGGCCTCCGCGGCCGGGGCCGCCGCGAACAGGCCGCCCCCGACGGCCAGCACGAGCGGGGCCGCCATTCGGCGTAAACGGGACATTCCACCTCCAGGGTCTGTGGCGTCAACCTAAACCGGCCCCGGAGGCCGCGCCACCGACCAAAGTCAGGAGGAGACGCGCGAAGTGGCGCGCACCCCGCGCCAGCCGAGCACGCCGATGATCGTGCCGAGCACGAACGACACGACCGTCAGCACGGCGTGCACCACGAAGTAGGCGGTCGGCGAGCCGTCGGGGGTCCAGGCCCGGTCGCTGTCCCACAGGTTCTTGGCGAAGGTGATCCAGATGATCCACGACCACACACCGAAGGCCAGCAGGAACAGCGAGGTGCCGCGTGAAAGGCGCATGCCCCTGAGTATGCGACGCGGGCCGCGGCGCTAGATTGCGTGGGTGCACTCTGTTGTCTCCCGGTCGCTCAAGGTCTTCACGACGACGCTCGCCGCCGCCCTCCTGGCCCTGAGCACCCCGGCGCTGGCCGCCGCCGCGGCGCAGCCGGGCCAGTGCGCGAACCACCAGGCGCCCCCGCCGCCGGTCGACACGTCGGAGAAGCCCGCGCCGGGCAAGCCGGCCCCGGCGCCGCTGGCCGTGCCCGCGGTCCCGGTCGGCGGCAACCGGATGGCCGAGTGCGGCCTGGTCACCCCGTCGGGTGCGCTCAACCCGCCGGACGGCAACACCGCGGCGTCGTGGCTGGTGCAGGACCTCGACACCGGCGCGGTCGTCGCGGCGAAGGACCCGCACGCCCGGCAGCGGCCCGCGTCGCTGATCAAGACGCTGCTCGCGCTGGTCGTGGTCACCCAGCTGGACCCGCAGCAGACGATCGTCGCGACGAAGGAGGACGCGGAGCAGGAGTGCACCTGCGTCGGCCTCGTCGCCGGCGGCCAGTACACCGTCGACCAGCTGCTGCACGGGCTGCTGATGCACTCGGGCAACGACGTCGCGCACGTGTTCGCCACGGCGCTCGGCGGGCCCGACTCCGCGGTGGCGAAGATGAACGCGCTGGCCGCGAAGATCGGTGCGCTCGACACGCGCGCCGCGACGCCGTCGGGCCTGGACGGGCCGGGCATGTCGACCTCGGCCTACGACCTCAGCCTGATCTTCAACTACGCGATGAAGCAGCCGGAGTTCGCGAAGGTCGTCGCGACGAAGAACTTCGAGTTCCCGCCGGCCGGCGGGAAGCCGGCCATCCCGATCTTCAACGACAACAAGCTGCTCGGCGTCTACCCCGGTTTCCTCGGCGGCAAGACCGGCTTCACCGACGACGCGCGCCACACCTACGTCGGCGCGGCGCAGCGCAAGGGCAAGCGCCTCGCGGTCGTCATGCTGCGCGCGGAGCAGAAGCCGACGAAGGTGGTCGACCAGGCGGCGAAGTTGCTCGACTACGGCTTCGCGCTGGAGGACGACCGCGCCGCGCCGGTCGGCCAGATCACCTACCGGCCGCCCGCCACGACGCCCGCGAGCGGCGACCCGTCCGTGCTCGCCGACGGCGGCACCGGCAACGGCGGCACGTCGGCGGCCGCGCCGGCGGCGAAGGAAGACCCGTTCGGCGCCACCGGCTGGATCATCACGCTGGTGGTGTTCCTGATCATCCTCGGCGGGTTCGTGGTCGGGCACCAGCGCAAGAAGGCCGCGAGCTAGCGGAACCCGGGCCCCGGCTCCGGGGTGACCCGGTCGGAGGTGATCGCGCCGCCGCAGTGCCGGCAGGCCACGAACGTCCCGGCGATCTCGCCGCAGTCGTGGTGCCGCAGGAGGATCGGCGGGCCCTCCGGTCCGGCGAGGTGCTGGTCGCCCCACTGCATGAGCGTGACGACGGCGCCGAAGAGGTCGCGCCCGGCGGCGGTCAGCACGTACTCCGGCACCGGGTCGACGCGTTCGAGCACACCGGCGTCGACGAGGGTCTTCAGCCGCGCGGACAACGTCGGGCGCGGGATGGCCAGGTTGCGCGCGAACTCGCCGTAGCGGCGCACCCCGAAGAAGCTCTCGCGCAGGATGAGCAGGCTCCACCGCTCGCCGACCAGGTCGAGCGCGCGGCCGACCGAGTCCGCCGTGAACCGGTGGCCGAGGCCGGTCACAGCTGTTCCGTCCGGGCCGGGACGCCCAGCAGCAGTTTGCCGGGCAGTTCGTAGCTGGCCGGGTTGACCTGGAAGTGCGCGGTCGCGGTGTGCGCGTCGCGGAACCGGCGCTGCAACGGCGAAGTCTCGTAGATCGCCGCACCGCCGCCGAGGTCGTACATGCTTTCGGCGACCTTCGCGGCCGTGCGCGTCACGTGCGTCGCGGCCAGCCGGAGACCCAGCTTGAGCGCGTCCGGCACCGGTTCGGTGCCCTGCGCGGCCTGCCAGGCGTCGTCGATGCTGCTGTAGAACAAAAGCCGGGCCGCGCGCAGGGCCGCCTCGGCCTCCGCGACGGCGGCCTGGGTCGCCGACCGCTCGGCCAGCGATCGGCTGGAGCCGAGGGGCCGGCGCGTCGAGGCGAGCTCGGCCAGGTCGTCGATCGCGCCGCGCGCGTTGCCCAGCGTGGCGGCCGCCACCGACAGCGCGAAGAAGCCGAAGAGCGGAAACCGGTGCAGCGCAACGGCTTCCGCGGGCGGACCGCCCATCACCGAGAAGACGCGGTAGTCCGGGACGAACAGTTCGTCGGCGACGCAGTCGTGGCTGCCGGTCCCGCGCAGGCCATTGGTGTGCCACGTGTCGAGCACTTCGATTTCGGCCTTGGGCAGCGCGCCGACGTAGAGCGCCTGTTCGTGGACGAACCCGGCGAAGAGCCAGTCGGCGTGCGGGATGCCGCTGCAGAACGCCCACCGGCCGGAGACGACGTACCCGCCGTCGACCTTCTTGCCGGTGCCGCGCGGCGCCCAGACACCGGCGGCGACCGTGTGCGGGTCTCCGAAGACTTCCTCGGCGCATTTCCGCGGGGCGTAGGCCGAGAGCAGGCTGCTCGTCACGGCGATCGAGACGCACCAGCCGGCCGAGGCGTCCCCGCGCGCGACCGTCTCGGCGGTTTCGAGGCTGACGGCGGGCGGGGCCTCGGGACCGCCGAGGTAGCCGGGGACGCCGGTGCGGAACAGCTGGGCGTCGGTCAGCTTCGCGACCAGCTCGGGCGGCAACGCACGCTGCCGCTCGGTGACGGGCGCGAGGGTCTTGGCGAGGTCGGCACACTCGCGGGCGGCGTCCAGCAGCACGAAACCCCTCCGGTTCAGATTTCTTACCGGTTCACTTTCTTTACTGGTGGGCCGGGTGTCAAGACTTGCGGCGGCCGCCCAGCCACGCCAGCAGCGCGCCGGCCCCGAAGGCGCCCGCGACGCTGCCGAGGCCCGGTCCGCGCTGCACGGTGACGCTCTGCTCCAGCCGCACCGGCGGCGGGGGTGCGATGACGGTGCGCTCGTTCTCCTTCGCCGTGGCCGTCCACGCCGTGATGAGGAGCAGGAAGCGCGACACGAGGTTCGCGAAGACGAGCAGACCGATGACCGGCCCGAACAGCGCGGCCGACGGCGACTTCGTGACGCTGGCCAGGTAGAGCGAGCCGACCTGCTGCAGGATGACGAACCCGACGGCGGCGACCACGGCACCCTTGACGGCACTGCGCAGCGCGACCTGCTCCCGGGGCAGCCGGGCGATGACCCAGAGGAAGACGAGCGTGTTCGCGGCCAGTCCGAGCACGATGGTCGCCCCGCGGAGCAGGACGATCGCCCAGGTGGCGTGCTCGAGCCCGACGAGTTCGAGCAGGAACTGCCCGACCCCGCCGCCGACCGCGGTCAGCGCGAAGGAGACGATGAGCGCGACCCCGAGCCCGATCAGCGCGACGAGGTCTTTGAGCGTCTGCTTGACGAGCGGCTGCGGCTGCTTTTCCTGGCCCCACTGCGCGGTGAGCGCGTCCCGCAGGTTCGACATCCAGCCGATGCCGGAGTAGAGGGCGATGAGCAGGCCGAAGATCCCGATCCCGCCGCCGGAGTCGAGCGCGCCCTTGACGATGCCGTTGACGAGGTCTTTGAGGCCTTCGGGCACGGAGTTGTTGATGCCGTCGGTGATCTTCATGATGATCGTCTTGTCGTGGTTGACGACCAGCCCGACCACGGCGAAGGCCACCATGAACAGAGGGAAGACGGAAAGCACGCTGAAGTAGGTGATGGCGGCGGCGTAGTGGTTGCCGTACCGCTCGGTGAAGGCGTCGTTGGCCCGGATGAGGTGATCGAGCCACGGGTACTTCCGCCGCAGCCGCGGCAGGAGCTTTTCCTTCTCTTCGTTCGCCACCGTGAAACGCTAACCACGCTTGGTGAACCCCGCAACGCGAGCGGTTCCCTCGGGGGAGGTGTCCTGCTGATGGGGCCGCCGGTGGTTGTCCACAGGGGTGGCCGGTTGTGGACAGCCGGCTGTTTCGCGGCCGGGAAAACCGGTGTCGTCGGGGGTTGCCGATAGACTGGACTTGGGCACGCCCCCCAGGGAGGGCGGGGGAGTTTTCGGGTCTGTGCCCCCGGCCCCGCCACAGGGGTCCACTCAGGTGAGGGCGGCCAGCAAGGCGGGGTAGGCGTCCGCCGCGGTGAGCACTGGCACCCCGCGCCGCGTGCCAAACGCCGCGACCGCCTCGTAAGCCTGATCCAGCTCCGGCTCGGACAGCGGGACGGCGACCTCGACTTCCGACGAACCGCGGGCCGCGAAGCGGCGCCGGACCACTTCGCGCCCCGGCAGCAGCACGACCTCGTGGAAGCTCGCCCCGCATTCGCTCGCCACCGCTTCGAGGCGTTCCGGAAACCCTGGCCGGGCCACCAGCTGCGGCACCACCACGTCGTGCCCCGCGGCGAGATGGGTGCGCGCCGCCGCCAGTGCGATTTCCCGCGCCAGCAGACCGGCTTCGCCCGGGGACGCACGCCAGCCGCCGATCATCGCGCGGATCCGGTCCACGTCCAGGGCCAACGCCGGTGAGTGGTTGTCGGCGTAGCGCCGGGCGAGCGTCGACTTGCCGCTGCCCGGCGGGCCGTTGAGCAGGATCAGCTTCACCGCACCGGCGGGAGGAACCCGATCCGCTCGTAGGTCTTCGCGAGCGTCTTCGACGCCACCTCGCGGGCGCGTTCGGCCCCCGCGGCGAGGACCTTGTCCAGTTCCGCCACATCGTCCAAATAGGACTTCGCACGGTCCTGGATCGGCGTCACCCACTCGACGAACACCTCGCCGAGGTCCTTCTTCAGGTCGCCGTAGCCCTTGCCCTCGTACGCCGCTTCGAGGTCCGGGATCGTGCGGTCGGTCAGGGCCGAGTAGATCGTCAGCAGGTTCGAGACGCCCGCCTTGTTCTCCGCGTCGAACTTGACCTCGCGGCCCGTGTCGGTGACCGCCGAGCGGATCTTCTTCGCCGAGCGCTTCGGGTCTTCGAGCAGCTCGATGATCCCGTTGACGTTCGACGCCGACTTGCTCATCTTGGCCGTCGGTTCCTGCAGGTCGTAGATCTTCGCCGTGTCCTTGATGATGTAGGGCTCCGGCACCACGAAGGTCTTGCCCAGCCGGTTGTTGAAGCGCTGCGCGAGGTCGCGCGTCAGCTCCAGGTGCTGGCGCTGGTCCTCGCCGACCGGAACGGCGTCCGCCCGGTACAGCAGGATGTCGGCCGCCTGCAGGACCGGGTAGGTGAACAGGCCGACGCTGGAGCGGTCGGAGCCCTGCTTCGCCGACTTGTCCTTGAACTGCGTCATCCGGCCGGCCTCGCCGAAGCCGGTCTGGCACTCCAGCACCCAGCTCAGCTGGGCGTGCTCCGGGACGTGGCTCTGCACGAACAGGGCGCTGCGCTGCGGGTCGATGCCGATGGCGAGCAGTTGGGCGGCCGAGACGCGGGTGCGCTGCCGCAGCACCTTCGGGTCCTGCTCGACGGTGATCGCGTGCAGGTCGACCACGCTGTAGAACGTCTCGTGCGTGTCCTGCAGCCGCACCCACTGGCGCAGCGCGCCGAGGTAGTTGCCGAGGTGGAACGAGTCGGCGGTGGGCTGGATCCCGGACAGGACCCGCGGGCGGCGCTCTGCGACGGTCTGCTCTTCGGACACGCCAGGATTCTTCCAGGCCGGGACGAGCGACGGGCGCCGAGGGCCCTCAGGCGTTCGGGCGCTGGGTGAGGAACGGCCGCGTCGGCGTCATGTCGGGCTCGCCGAGAACGGCTTCGGCCATCGCCGTGACCGGGTCGGGAACTTCCGGCACGGCGGGGGCAGCTTCGGCCAGGCGGGTCTTGCGGCGCTGGCGCAGCACACCCAGCGTCATGCCGACGATGCCGAGCGCGACGGCGACCAGCCCGACGGGGCCGAGCACGCCGAAGGTCGCGGCGTTGGTGTCGGCCTGCGCTGTCGTCGTGACGGCGGCGAACGCACTGCCACCGCCGGCCAGGAGCAGGCCGGCCGGGACGAGCGCGAGCACCACGGCCGCGCGGAAACCGCGCAGGGTGGACCGCAACAGGGTTCGACCTGGGTTGCGCACCGGAGTGCCTCCCGCGAGTAACGCTCACCCATCCGAGTGAGGCGTTGCGTGCTACTGGTCAGAAAACTACCGAGCGTGTCAAGACCTGCCGGTTCTGATCAACTCGGAAGCGAGGGTAGCGCTCATCCTTTAAGACGCTCCAATCGCCCCCGAGGTTCACTTCGCCACTCAGCCGGGCGACTTCACTACTACCCGGAGTAGAGCATGCTCGATCGGGTGTCACCCGTTCTCCGCAGCCTGCGCCAGTCGCCGCCGATGCGGCGCGGTTCGATTGGCGTCCTGCCGTGCCGGTGACTTTCACCGGAACGTGAGTGGTCTACACCTCTTGGGCCGGCTCGCGGGGAAAGTCGATGTCGTAGGTCGCGGTGACCGGCGCGTGGTCGGACCAGCGCTGGTCGTAGGCGGCGGCCCGTTCGACCACGACGTCGACGACCTTCTCGGCGAGCCCGGGCGTCGCGAGCTGACAGTCGATGCGCCAGCCGGAGTCGTTGTCGAAGGCCTGGCCGCGGTAGGACCACCAGGTGTACGGGCCGGGGCCTTCGGGGTCGAGCCGGCGCTGGACGTCGGTGTAGCCGGCCTCGGTGTAGACGCGGCCGAGCCAGGCGCGTTCTTCGGGCAGGAAGCCGGAGTTCTTGCGGTTGCCGCGCCAGTTCTTGAGATCGACGGTGTCGTAGGCGATGTTCCAGTCCCCGACGACCACGGCCTCCCGCCCCGCCGCGGCGGCCTTCGCCCGCAGTTCGGCGAGGTAGGGCAGGAACGCGGCCATGAACCGTTCCTTCTCGTCCTGCCGTTCGGTGCCGACGTCCCCGCTGGGCAGGTAAAGGCTCGCAACGACGACGTTCGGCAGGTGCACCTCGAGGTACCGCCCGCTGTCCTCGAATTCGGGCTCTCCGAAGCCGATCCGCACCTCTTCGGGCTCAACCCGGCTGTAGACGGCAACGCCATTGCGCCCCTTGACGGCCGAAGGCGCGTGCACGGAGAACCACCCATCGGGGCCGACAACGGCGGCGGGCAGCTGACTGGCTTCGGCCCGCACCTCCTGGCAGGCGACCACGTCGGCTTTCGTGGCGGCAAGCCACTCGACGAAGCCCTTTTTGGCGGCGGCGCGAAGGCCGTTGACGTTCACGGTGGAGACAGTCAGCACCCAGTGCACGCTACCGGCCAGGGCGCCGCGGCCACGGAACCGGGCGCGGCGGGCCCGGAAAACCGGTGCGGGGAGCCGGGGTTGCGGTGCCAGACTGTCGCGCATGGGCGAAGCGGCGAGCCGGTTGACCGTGCTGGGGAGCTGTGGCGCGTGGCCGGAGCCCGGCCGCGCCTGCGCCGGATTCCTGCTCGTGCACAACGGCTTCCGCGTGGTCCTCGACCTCGGGTACGGCGCCGCACCGCGGCTGTTCACGCACTGCCGCGACGGGTTGCCCGACGCAGTCGTCGTGACGCACGAGCACCCCGACCACTGCGCCGACGTGAGCGCGCTCGGGCGGGCGTGGCACTACACCGTCCAGGCCGGCGCACCCGCGGCACGGCTGCCGCTGCACTGCACGCCCGGCACGGTCCGCCGGCTCGAGGCCCTGGAGCCCCACCCGCACCCGGAGACGCTGTTCGAGGTGCACGACCTGGCCGAGCCGGCCGACATCGGACCGTTCCGCATGACGCCGTACCCGCTGCCGCACCACCAGCCGAACTTCGGCGTGCGCCTCACGGCGCCCGGGCTGACGGTGGCGTACACCGGCGACACGGGACCATCGCCCCTGCTGGCCGCGCTCGGCCGCGACGCCGACCTGCTCATCTGCGACGCCACCCTCCGCACCCCACCGCCGGAGGGAGAGCCCCGCTATCTGATGACGGCGGCAGAGGCGGGCCACTGGGCACAGAGGGCGGCCGCCCGCAGGCTCCTGCTCACCCACTTCTGGCCGGGCACCGACCGCCCCGCAGCCGCCGAGGAGGCCCGCGCCGAGTTCGGCGGCGAGGTGCTGGTCGCGGAAGAGGACTTCGCGATCGAGCTCTGACGGCCGACCTGCGGAGTAGGGGATGGCCCTTCCCCGGCCATCCGCGCCCATCAGATCCGAGCACCGCCGCCCAGCACACCCCGGCCGAGCACCGCCGCCGTCCAGCAGATCCGGCCGCCGAACCATCACCAGTTCAGCCCGGTCCCTTCCGGGACGCCGACCCGGCCCGGCAGCACCCCGCCGCCGACGCACCAACGATCTCCGCCACGCGCTCCGACCCCCGTCCGAGCGCGGTCCCCAGGCTCGATCCCCGCCGGCCGCCATGCCACCCGGCCGAGCCCGTCCGGCCCGCGAGACTCCCCCTGGAGACCCCGCGGACACCTCTGGCTCCTGCCGCGATTCAGTTGTCGCCCGCCCCCGGACGTTCCCTCCTTCCCGAGCGGCCCAACGCCGCCACCTGCGGTTTTCACTGTGATCAGTTCTAGCACCCACCACCGACAAAAACCGCGCCTTGACGACCGAAGCTACGAACCATAGCTTTAAAGCTATGTCAAGTAGCCACCATGTCGCCTAGAGCCGGCCTGACCACCGAGGCGGTGGTCGACCTCGCCATCGCCCTCGTCGACGAGTCCGGACCCGAGGAACTCACTCTCGCCAAGATCGCCCACCGCGCCGGCGTCGCCGCGCCCTCGCTCTACAAGCACGTCGAAAACCTCGCCGGCCTCCGGCGGCTGATCGACCTCCGGGTCGTCAAGGAAATGGCCGAAGCCCTCCGCACCGCCGCCACCGGGCGCGAGGGCGGCGACGCCGTTGCCGCCATCGCCGACGCCTACCGCCACTACCTGCAAAACCACCCCCACCGCACCGGCGCCCTGACCGCCGCACCCGATCGGGGGGACGCCGAACTCAGCACCGCCACCCACGCCGTCGCCGAGGTCGTCTTCGCCGTGCTGCGGCCGTTCGGCTTCGACCACGCCCGATCCGTCCACGCCACCCGGTGCATCCGCGCCGCCGTCCACGGCTTCGCCGGGCTCGAGGCCTCCGGCGGCTTCGGACGGCCGGAAGACGTCGGCGAGAGCTTCGAAGTGCTCAAGAAGATTCTCGTCCAGGGCCTCGAAAACTACGCAGAACAGGGAAACCGATGACCTTCATCCTCGCTGTACTGCTCTTCACCGTCGGGCTCGGCGTGCTCGACGCCCGCTTCCCCTGGACGGAGGCCGGCCGATGATCGCCGGGCACTTCGGGCTGGCCGCCGCCGTCAAGGCGGGGCGGCCCGCCATCCCCGTCTGGACGCTCATGCTCGGCACCGCCTGGCTCGACGTCGTCTTCGTGCCGCTCTACCTGAGCGGTGTCGAGACGATCGACGGCGACGGCTACGGCGGCGGTGTCATCCACGCCGACTACACGCACTCCCTCGTCGGCGCGCTCGTGCTCGCCGCGCTGTTCGGCGCGGTCGCCGCCTCCCGGCTCGGCCGCGAAGCCGGGCTCGTCCTCGGCGGTGTCGTGTTCTCGCACTGGCTGCTCGACCTCGTCGTGCACCGCCCCGACCTGCCGATCCTGCCCGGCAACGCCGGCGATCTGCCCACCTTCGGCTTCGGGCTCTGGCGGCTGCCCGCCGTCTCGGCCGTCGTCGAACTGCTGATGCTGGCGATCGGCATCGGCCTCTACTGGCGCGCCGCCGCGAAACGCGATCCGAAACGCGCGCGGGCGCTCGGCCTGTCGGCCGCGGCCTTCGGCGTCGTGACGCTCGCGGCCGACCTGCTGGGCGTCTGAAAAATCAGCAGAAATCAGCAGGCGGAGCCGGCGACGGGCTGGGTGTACTCGGCCGCCACCCACTTGTCGTCGGCCACCTTGCGGAAGCCGTTCTGCACGCCCGGCAGCGCGTCGAACTGGGCGTCGCGCAGGTACTTGCCGACGATCTTCGCGTTGCCGTCGGCCGCCTCGCGGGCGTTCAGGACGTCCGCGGTCACGGTCACCTTGCAGCCGGTGGCCGACGCCCCCGACGCCTGCTTGCCCGTGTTCATGGCGTAGACGATGACGACCAGGACGAGCGCGCCCAAGATGAGCAGAGTCTTCTTCGACATGCTTCCTCCAACCCGCGAACCCCGTCCCTCCGCCAAGGGTAGGCAATCCTTTACCCGGACGGCAGCGCCGGACGTCGCAACCACCCGGAGGCGCCAGTGGCCCGCGCGCGAGGTGACACCGCGTGATCAACCGAAAAACCCCTCCCCGGCGAACCGGGAAGGGGCTTTCGAAGCGGCGAACTCAGCCCTGGGCGATCTTCTTCGCCAGGTTGTCGTCCAGCGTCGCGAGGAATTCCTCGGTCGTCTGCCACGGCTGGTCCTTGCTGATGAGCAGCGCGAGGTCCTTCGTCATCTGACCGCTCTCGACGGTCTCGACGACGACCTGCTCCAGCGTGTTCGCGAAGCCGATCAGCTCCTGGTTGCCGTCCAGCTTGCCGCGGTGCTCGAGGCCGCGGGTCCAGGCGTAGATCGACGCGATCGGGTTGGTCGACGTCGGCTTGCCCTGCTGGTGCTGGCGGTAGTGCCGGGTCACCGTGCCGTGCGCGGCCTCGGCCTCGACGGTCCGGCCGTCCGGCGTGCGCAGCACCGACGTCATCAGGCCGAGCGAACCGAAGCCCTGCGCGACCGTGTCGGACTGGACGTCACCGTCGTAGTTCTTGCACGCCCAGACGTAGCCGCCCTCCCACTTCATCGCCGCGGCGACCATGTCGTCGATCAGGCGGTGTTCGTAGGAGATGCCCTTGGCGTCGAAGTCGGCCTTGAACTCGTTCTGGAAGATCTCCTCGAACACGTCCTTGAACTGGCCGTCGTAGGCCTTGAGGATGGTGTTCTTGGTGGAGAGGTAGACCGGCAGGCCGCGGTCGAGGCCGTACTGCAGCGACGCGCGCGCGAAGTCCTCGATCGACTTCTTGAAGTTGTACATCCCCATGGCGACGCCGCCGCCCTCGGGGAACTGCGCGACCTGGAACTCCATCGGCTCGGAGCCGTCGTCCGGGGTGTAGCTGATGGTCAGCTTGCCCGGGCCGGGGACCTTGAAGTTGGTCGCCTTGTACTGGTCGCCGTGGGCGTGGCGGCCGATGATGATCGGCTTGGTCCACGTCGGCACCAGCCGCGGGATGTTCTGGATGACGATCGGCTCGCGGAAGATCACGCCGCCGAGGATGTTGCGGATGGTCCCGTTCGGGGACAGCCACATCTTCTTGAGGCCGAACTCTTCGACGCGGGCCTCGTCCGGGGTGATCGTGGCGCACTTGACGCCGACGCCGTGCTTCTTGATGGCGTTCGCGGAGTCGACCGTGACCTGGTCGTCGGTGCGGTCCCGCTCCTCGATACCCAGGTCGTAGTAGTCCAGGTTCACGTCCAGGTACGGGTGGATCAGCTTGTCCTTGATGAACTGCCAGATGATGCGGGTCATCTCATCGCCGTCGAGTTCGACGACGGTGCCCTGGACCTTGATCTTGGCCATGAGCAGCGGTGCTCCTTCCGCGGATCTTCGCGTTCTTCGATACGTCTCGCCGGTAGCGGTACAAGCGTACTGCTTGACGCACCTGGATGGTTCAAGTAGTGGTCGGCATCAAGTCTCCACCCGGCCGTTGTGGCACGGATCACCGGGCGCGAACCCGCCGGTCAGCCGATCCGACCGCTCGCCGAGCGACCGTAGGTGTTCGGCGGTGAACCGAGGCACGATGCCACCCGTGAATCCATCATGCGGGAGGTGAGGCCGTGTCGACGCATCGGTACGCCGGCTACGAAGACGAATACGAGAACGACTACCAGGACTCCGACGACACCACCGACGTGCTCGACGAGCGGCCGCGCCGAGGCGCCGCGCACGTCGTGAGCGCACTGGGCGGCCTCGTGCTGACACCGGTCGCGCTGGGCCTGCTGAGCTGGGGCGGGCTGCGTCAGCAGCAGCTGATCCAGGCCACCTTGAGCACCAACCGCGACCCGCTGGGCATCGCGCTGCTGGCCGGCGGGGCGATCCTGCTGCTGGTCGTCGCCGCGCTCGGCGCACTGTCGGCGGTCGGCCCGATCCTCGGCGGCCTGATCTACGGCGTGCTGCCCGGCGTCGCCGCGATGGCCGTGCCCGAGTGGGGGTTCCGGCTGGTCAACCTGATGCCGAAGAGCGACATCGCGTACGGCGTCATGGACTTCCTCTTCATCGGCGGCCTGCTCGGCGTGGGCTTCCTGCTGGTCGGCAGCGGACTGGCCAACGCACTGGTCCGGCGGCGGCGCGAAGGCTGACGCACCCCGGTGGCATCATCGGGCGATGGGACTGTTCACCGTGGCGGAGGCCCGCGACGAACTGATACGCCTGAGACCGGTCCTCGACGAGATCGTGCGCGTCCGCGCCGACGCCGCCGAGCTCGCGGCATCGCTGCGGCCGGGTGGCCGCGCCACCGAGCTGGGCGGGCTGCCCGAGTGGAAGGCCTCTCAGGCCCGCCTCGACGACCTGATGACGACGGTGCAGCGCACCGGCGCCGAGCTCAAGGGGTTCGCGCCGCTGCTGGTCGACTTCCCGGCCGAGCTGGACGGCACCGACGTCCTGCTGTGCTGGCTCGAAGGTGACCGCGAGCTGGGCTGGTACCACCGCGCCGACCTCGGGTTCGCCGGCCGCCGTCCGCTGAAAACCGGTGGTGGTCCCGGCTAGGTTGGGTGCGTGAGCGACGAATCCCGGGCCGCCTTGTTCGACGGCACAGCCGAGCAGTACGACGCTGACCCGTTCCACGGTTTGGTGGCGGAAGCCCTGGTCGAGCCGCTCCCCGACGCGCCGGGGCTCGTCCTCGACGTCGCCACCGGGACGGGCTTCGCGGCGTACGCGGCGCTACGGCTGAAGCCCGCGCGCGTGCTGGCTGTCGACTTGTCGCCGGCCATGGTCGCGCGGGCCGAGGCGAAGGCGCCCGCGCAGGATCCGGACGGGCGGATCGAATGGCGGGTCGCGCCGGCGGTGCCGATGCCGGCCGAGGACCACTCGGCCGACGTCGTGCTGTGCGCGTCTTCGCTGCACTTCCTGGGGGCCACCGCGTTCGCCGACTGGCTGCGCGTGCTGCGCCCCGGCGGCCGGCTGGCGTTCTCGATCGTGTCGGGGGCGCGGTTCAAGCCGTCCGGGCCGTTCGCCGAGTTCGTGCCGGCGGATCTGTCCTTCCCGACCGGCGAGGCCGGCGCGGTGGCGCTGGCCTCGTCGGCGGGCTTCGTGGACGCTTCGGCGCGGACGTTCACCGTCGACACCGGCGACCGGATCCGCAGCGTCTTCCTGGTGCACGCGACCGCGCCGTGACTCAGAGGTGGAAGTGGACCTCGCCGCGGGTGGCGGGGGCGTCCGGGGCGCCGCAGCGCTGGACGAACGTCGCGTCGACGTCGGTCGTGCGGCCGTCGGCGTCCTTGTCCAGCCGGTCGATCGTGAAGTCGGCGTACGCCTCACTGCAGACGTTGCCCATGGTGTAGACGAAGATCCCCGGCGTGGTCTGCGCCTCGTCGCTCTGCCCGCGGAACTGCGCGCCGGTGTACGTGCCGGTGTGCAGGGTCTCCCCCGCCGGTGCGCTCAGCTCGACGGTCAGGTACTTCAGCCCCGACGAGACGTCGATCCAGAGTCTGCCGCTGGTGGACTCGAAGACGGCGATCTCGTCTCCCGGCGCCGCGTAGTGGGCGCTGCCCTCCAGCGGCCAGGCGCCCTCCTCCGAGACGTAGTCGACCGTCTGCAGCGGGTCCGCCGAGGCGACCGGCACGAGCGCCACGCCCAGCCCGGCCGCCGCCGCCAGAACCACACACGCACGACGAAGTGAATTCACGGAACCTCCCCATCCCGAGCCACTCTCCGCGGCACTGCCGATCATGCTGCCAGCTCACCCGGCCGGGGGATAGAGCAGTTCTCTCAGTGGTGCAGCGACGCACCCTTGAGGATCTTGTCCACGGCGTTCTTCGGCCCGTGCACCGCCAGCCCGGCCAGCGCCAGCTTCTCCCCCGGCACCTCGCGGACCGCCGCGCGGTTGTCGGCGTCGTTGCCGGTGTGGAACAGCTCGTCGGTGAAGATCGAGATCCGCAGCCCGCGGCCGAGCGCGCGGCCGTGCGCCGCGGTCAGCACGTCCGCCGTGCCGGAGAAGACCAGCACCGGCTGGCCGAACATCGGCAGGTACTCGGTGCCGTCGGCGTCGGCGTACGGCTCGCCCATCAGCTCGGGGGTCACGTGGGCGATGCCGCTCACCAGGAACGCGGTGACGTTCAGCCGCTGCCAGGACGCCAGGTCGTCGCGGAGCAGGACGGCGAGCTTCGTGTCGAAGGAACTCATGCTCCCCAGACTCGCCCGGGCGCGACGCGCGCGTCTTGTACGTTCTTGACATGGCGCACGTCGAAGCTTGGCGGCCGGCGGTCCCCGGGATCGCCGAGGTCTTCCACGCGCGCTTCACCACGCACGCCTACCCGCTGCACACGCACGACACGTGGACGCTGCTGATCGTCGACGACGGCGTCATCCGCTACGACCTCGACCGCCACCACCACGGCGCGCTCGGCCCGGCGGTGACGCTGCTGCCGCCGAACGTCGCCCACGACGGCCGCGCCGCGACCAGCCGCGGCTTCCGCAAGCGCGTGCTCTACCTGGACACGCCGGTGCTGGGCGAGGACCTGATCGGCGCGGCGGTCGACCGGCCCAGCCTCGCCGACGGCCTCCTGCGCACCCGCATCCACCAGCTCCACGAGTCCCTCGCCGAGCCGGGCGACACGCTCGAGGCCGAGAGCCGGCTCGTGCTCGTGGCCGACCGCCTGCGCACCCACCTGGGGAAACCGGCGTCGCCCGAGCCGAAGCGCGGCCTCGCCGACGACCTCCGGGACCTACTGGACGCGCACCTGCCGGAGGCGCTGACGCTGGCCGAAGCGGGCGAGACGCTCGGCGCCCACCCGGCGTACCTCGTGCGCTGCTTCGGCGCGCGGTTCGGCCTGCCGCCGCACCGCTACCTGACCGGCCGCCGGGTCGATCGCGCCCGCCGGCTGCTGCTCGACGGCACCCCGGCCGCCGAAGTCGCGACGGCGGCCGGGTTCGCCGACCAGGCCCACCTGACGCGGCACTTCAAGCGCTACCTGGGCACGACGCCGTCGCGCTACGCGAAAACCCGGTGACGGCCGGCCACGGTGGCGCTGGTCGTCGCGCACCTGCCGGAGAAGCTGGTTGTGTCAAGATGACGGCATGCTGCGCGAACTGCACCTGACCGGCGACCCGGCCGCCGACAAGCTGCTGAACGACGACCCGTTCGCCCTGCTCGTCGGGATGCTCCTGGACCAGCAGTTCCCCATGGAGCACGCCTTCGCCGGCCCGCGGAAGATCGCCGACCGGATGGACGGCTTCTCGCTGGCGAAGATCGCCGCCACCGACGTCGAGACGTTCGTCGAGATGTGCGTGGTGCCGCCGGCCATCCACCGCTACGGCGGTTCGATGGCCCGCCGCGTCCACGCGCTCGCCCAGCACATCATCGAGAACTACGACGGCCGCACCGAGGGCATCTGGCTCGACGGCCGCCCGAAGCCGGACGGTCCCGAAGTCCTCAAGCGTCTGCGGGCGCTGCCCGGGTTCGGTGAGCAGAAGGCCAAGATCTTCCTGGCCCTGCTGGGAAAGCAGCGCGGCATCCAGCCGAAGGGCTGGCGCGAGGCAGCCGGCGCGTACGGCGACCGCGGCTCGCGCCGGTCGATCGCCGACGTCACGAGCGCCGAGACCCTGGCCGAAGTCCGCGCGTTCAAGAAGGCCGCCAAAGCCGCGGCCAAGTCGGGCTGACGCACCAAGCGGGGTTCTCCGCGACCGTCCATTCGAGACCCATCACAGCAGACCGGCCAGTTTGTACAGCACCAGGCTGCCCGCCACCGCGACGTTCAGGCTGGCGCCGGTGCCGACCATCGGGATTTCGACGACGCTGTCGAGCAGATCGAGGACCTCCGGCGGGATCCCGGTCTGCTCGTGACCGAGCACGGCGATCGTGCGGCCGCGGGCGGCGGGCAGGTCGGCCAGCCGGACGGCTTCCTCGGCCAGTTCGACGCCGACCACCCGGGTGCCCGCCGCCCGTTCGCGGGCCAGCCAGTCCGGCGGGTCGTGCACCCAGTGCACGCAAGCCGGACGCCGCAACGTGTTTCCCCTCCGCAACGCTTCGGGCACCCACGGGAACCGCGGGACGGCGAGACACGCGCCGACGGCGTCGCAGGTGCGCAGGAGGGTGCCGAGGTTCACGCCGTGCAACGGCCACAGCGGGGCGGCCACCAGGTGCCCCCAACAGGAATGTGCCTTGCTCCGCCGGGTCTTCCGCAGCTCTCGGGGCGTGCGGACCCGGACCGAAGGGCTCACCGGCGCCGAGGCGCGGCGCCTCCGGATTCGCTGATCATGCCCTTGAGTCTAACCCGTTCGCGGGGTCCACGGGACGAGTTTCCGCTCTTACCCTGGACACGGAGGTGAAGCCCATGCACGCAGGAGTAGGAGACGAAATCCAGGTGCACGGCCGGACGGTGGGGTCGGCCGAGCAGCGCGGCGAGATCCTCGAAGTCCGTGGCCCCGACGGCGCCCCGCCCTATCTGGTGCGGTTCGCCGACGGGCACGAAGGGCTCGTCTACCCCGGGCCCGACTGCGAGGTCCAGGCGCACGCCGATTAGCCGGCGGCGACCTGTTCCCGAGGCTCGCGGACCCGCCCCCACACCGAGCCCACCAGCAGCAGGGCGACGAGGGTCAGCGCGGCCGCGACCTCGGGCAGCAGCAGCGGGCCGCCCGAAGCGAGCACCGCTCCCCCGACCACGCCGGACAGGCCGACGCCGAGGTAGATCGCGGACGCGTTGAGCGAGAGCACCAGCCCGGCGTGGCCCGGCGACAGCTCGATCAGGCGGTGCTGCACCGGCGGGTTGAACGACCAGGTCGCCAGCCCCCAGACGAACAGCGAGATCCCGGCCGCGACCGGCGTCACGGTCGTCAGCGGCAGCAACGCCATCACCGCGGTGATGGCCACGGTGACCACGAGCAGCGGCGTCCGCGAGCCCCAGCGGTCGGTCGCCCGGCCGCCCGCGAAGTTGCCGATCGCGCCGCCGACGCCGTAGCAGAAGAGCAGCACCGTCACGGTGGTGCCGTGCACGCCCGCGGTCGCCGCCAGCAGGGGCGAGACGAACGTGTAGACCATGAACGCGGCCAAGCAGGCGAGCACCGTCGTGGCCAGCATGACGAGCACCCGCGGATCGCGGCCCGCGGCGAAGCGCTCGGCCAGGCCGACCCGCGGCGGCGCCGCGACCGTGGGCAGGGCCAGCCGCACGGCCAGCGCGCTCACCAGCGAGAACGCGGCGACCAGCGCGAACGCCGTCCGGTAGCCGAGGTGCTGGGAAATGAGGCTGCCGAGCGGGACGCCGAAGATGAGCGCGACCGTCAGGCCGCCGAACACCAGCGCGACGGCGCGGCCCCGGCGCTCGGGCGTGGTCAGCTCGGCCGCGACGGCGCTCGCCGCCGGGGTGAACACGGCGGCGCCGACCGCGGTCACCACCCGGGCGGCCAGCAGCGAGCCGTAGCCGGGCGCGAGCGCGGCGAACAGGTTGCCGGCGCCGGTGACGACGAGCGCGGCGACCAGCAGCGTCCGGCGTTCCCAGGTGCCGGTGGCGGCGGCGAACAGCGGCGAGCCGATCGCGTAGGCGATGGCGAACGCGGTCACCAGCTGCGCCGCGGCCGTGGCCGAGACGTGCAGCTCGCCGGTCAGCGCGGGCAGCAGCCCGGCGACGATGTAACCGCTGGTCCCGACGCCGAAAGCGCCGAAGGCGAGAACGGAGATCCTCGACGGAGCAGGTACGGACATGGGTTGAGCCCCCAAGCGAAGCAGGGATTGGTTCGACGAACGTCGTAGTTCGATAGTGACCGTACTACGTCGCTGCCACAATTTCGACCAGCGTCGTACAATGGGCTCATGGCCAAGCACGCGACCCTGCCGCCGCTCCACTACCCGGCACGGGAAGAGATCACCGTCGAAGGGGTGCTCCGCGCCCTCGCCGACCCGGTGCGGCTGGCCATCGTCCGCCAGCTGGCGGCGACCGAGAACGAGATCTCGTGCAGCGGCCTGACCGTGCCGGTGACGAAGTCCACACTCACCCACCACCTGAGCATCCTGCGCCAGGCCGGGGTCGTGGTCGGCCGCCAGGAAGGCACCACCCGGTTCAACTCGTTGCGCCGCAACGATCTCGACGCCCTGTTCCCGGGCTTGCTGGCCGGCGTTCTGGCCGCCCCGCGCTGATCACCGCGCCTGCGGTGTGGATCGTCACGCGATATCGGGATGACAACCGCCCCCCTCGCTTGTTGGACTGTGGCGTAGGCAGCTCACGGCGCTGGGGCCGATTGGCTGCCTCTCTTTGTGTCCTTTACTGAACCGATCCAGAAGATCGGCTCGGTAATCGTTTACCCACCCTGGAAGGAGTGCCGTGCCCGTCGCGCTGCTCGCGCTCGCCATCGGAGCTTTCGGCATCGGGACCACCGAGTTCGTCATGATGGGCGTGCTGCCCCAGGCGGCCGCCGACTTCGGCGTCGACATCCCGACCGCCGGACACCTCATCTCCGCTTACGCCCTCGGCGTCGTCGTCGGCGCCCCCCTGCTCACCGCGGTCGCCGTCCGGCTGCCGCGCAAGACCATGCTGCTGGCCATGATGGGCCTGTTCACGGTGGGCAACGCCCTCTTCGCGCTGTCCCCGAACCAGCAGTTCGGCGTCGCGTTCCGGTTCCTCGCCGGCCTGCCCCACGGCGCGTTCTTCGGCGCCGGGGCCGTGGTCGCCTCCAGCCTCGTCGGCCAAGGCGAGCGCGCCAAGGCCGTGTCGATGATGTTCCTCGGCCTGACCTTGGCGAATGTCATCGGCGTGCCGCTGGGCACGCTGCTCGGCCAGCAGGTCGGCTGGCGCGCCACCTTCGGCGTCGTCGCCGTGATCGGGCTGCTCGCCATCGCCGCCATCGCGAAGCTCGTCCCGCACCAGGGCAAGCCCACCGCCGAAGCATCGCTCAAGAACGAAATCGGCGCCTTCAAGCGCCCGCAGGTGCACCTCGCGCTCGCGATCGTCACGTTCGGGCTGGGCGGCGTGTTCGCCTGCCTGTCCTACATCACGCCGATGCTGACCGACGTCGCCGGCTACTCGCCGTCGAACGTCACCCTGCTGCTGTCGCTGGCCGGGGTCGGCATGACGATCGGCAACCTGCTCGGCGGCCGGCTGGCCGACCGCGCGCTGATGCCGAGCCTGTACATCGCCCTGCTGGCGCTGGCGTCGGTGCTGGGCATCTTCACGATCACCGCGCAGGGCAAGATCGGCGCGGCGATCACGATCTTCTTCGTCGGCGTCGCCGGGTTCATGATCGGCCCGATGATGCAGGCGCGGATCATGGAAAAGGCGGGCGGCACTCCGTCCCTGGTGTCGGCCGCCGTCCAGTCCGCGTTCAACATCGCCAACTCGATCGGGGCTTACCTCGGCGGCTTGGTGATCGCGGGCGGCCTCGGCCTCGTCGCCCCCAACTGGGTCGGCGCACTACTCGCCGTCTTCGGGCTCACGCTGGCCATCGTCTCGGGCACCATGGACCGCCGCGAAGCCCGCGCCGAACGACGAGAACTCGCCCTGGCCTCCTGACCCACCCCCCGAAAGCGCCACTTTCCGGTGAAAGTGGCGCTTTTCGGCGCTCAGGGAGACCCGAGCGGGCCGCCGATGATCGTCAGGGCGACGTACAGCACCGCCGCCGCCAGGCACGTGAACGTCACGACGTCGACGAGCTTGCCCCGGATCGCCAGGAGGCCCGCCCTGGCCGTCGGCAGCGCCAGCCGCAACACCGCGGCGAGCAGGAGCGCGGCGCCGATCAGCGCCGCGCCCTCCCGCCAGTGGTACTGGAAGATCCGCAGCGCCGCGACGGCCACCACCAGCAACACCACCGCGAACGGCAGCTGGCTGAACCGGCCTTGCCCGCTCCGGCGGTCGCCGATGTCCCGCCGGTCCTCGGTCACCGTCATCAGCCTTGAACCGAGCGTTCCGCCGCCTCGACGACGTTGCTGACGAGCATCGCCCGCGTCATCGGACCGACCCCGCCCGGGTTCGGCGAAATCCAGCCGGCGACCTCGGTGACGCCCGGGTGGACGTCGCCGGTGAGCTTGCCGTCCACATGGGACACGCCGACGTCGAGCACCGCGGCGCCCGGCGCGACCATGTCCGGCGTGACGATCCCCGGCACCCCGGCCGCGGCGACCACGACGTCGGCGCGGCGGACCTCGGCGGCGAGGTCGCGGGTGCCGGTGTGGCACAGCGTCACGGTGGCGTTCTCGCTGCGGCGGGTCAGCAGCAGGCCCAGCGTGCGGCCGACGGTGATGCCGCGGCCGACCACGGTGACGCGCGCGCCGTTCAGCTCGACGCCGTGGCGCTTGAGCAGCTCGATGATCCCGTACGGCGTGCACGGCAGCGCGCCCCGCTGGCCCAGCACGAGCCGGCCGAGGCTGACCGGCGCGAGACCGTCGGCGTCCTTCTCCGGGTCGATCCGCTCGAGCACGCGGTTCGCGTCGAGGTGCTTCGGCAACGGCAGCTGGACGATGTAGCCGTGGCAGGCCGGGTCGGCGTTCAGCTCGTCGATGACGGCTTCGAGCTTCTCCTGGGTGATGTCGGCCGGCAGGTCGCGGCGGATCGAGTTGATCCCGATCTTGCCGCTGTCGGCGTGCTTCATCCGCACGTACGAGTGCGACCCCGGGTCGTTGCCGACCAGGACGGTGCCGAGGCCGGGCGTCACCCCCTTCGCGGCGAGGGCCGCGACGCGGGGTTCGAGCTCCGCGAAAATGGCGTTCTTGGTGGCCTTGCCGTCGAGAATCTTCGCCGTCACGGGCCCCATTCTGGCAAAGCGGCGCCCGCGCGTCGCTTCCAGGCGCGGGTGGTCGCAGCCCGTAGAGTGATCGCTACCCCACACGGTCCATTCGCGACGATGCCCGCGATCAACCTGTGATCTACCGCACGACGCATCACCCGAGGTCAGGACGTGTGCCACCGGGTGGCCGAGCGGCAAAACCCACATGCGGGGTGCACTCGCGCGCGCGAACAGTCAAAATGTGCGGGTGGCACAACCGACGACGCAGCTGAACGCGACCGAGCAGGACACCCTGGTCAAGCAGATCGGACTTGCCCTGCTGCGTGCCGCGCCGCGCGACTGGCGCAAAGTCACCGCGGAGTACCGGGCGCTCGGCAGGTACCACGAGCTGACCGGCGAGATCGTCACCGAGGACGGCACGGTGCACGAGTGGCTCGCCACCCATGACATCGCGACCCTCTTCGGCAGGCTCCGCGGTGGCATGTACCGCGACGGCCGCGGAACGTGGTTCAACGCGCGCTACCAGCTCGACCACCCGTCCAGTTACAACCTCGAGTACAACCGCGACGAGCCGGTGTGGAACCTCGCGCCGCCGCCGCAGGCCTACTCCGACGAACTGCGGATGTTCCCGCGCACCGAGGAGAACGTCCCCGAATGGCTGATCCGGCGGATGTCCGGGCTCGGCCCGGAGCAGCCGGGGCCGCACTTCCGGATCGCCCGGATCTTCGACACCGTCGGCCCGGCGGGCCGCCCGGTCATCAACCGCCCCGACCTCGAGGTCGAGGAGCAGGACCGGCTGCTGGAGTACCTCGAGCACGCCCCGCTGGTGGTGCCCGAGCGCGGCTACGACATCGACCGGCTGGCCGCGACGCCGGAAGCGACCGTCCCGGTCGCCTTCCACAGCGACGGCCAGTGGATTTGGCCCGCCGCCGTCAACTTCTACCTGCACAAGTACGGCGTTTCGCCCGAACCGGACCTGGTCGAGCACGTCCGCACCGTCGGCTTCAAGCTGCCGCCGGTGGACGAGCCGACGCTGCAGGCCGCCGCCGCGTACCTGACCCGGGGCAACCAGCCGCCGCCGCAGCAGCAGCGCCCGGCCGGCCCGCCGCCGCAGGGCCCGCCGCCCCAGGGGCCGCCCCCGCAGGGCCTGCCGCCCCAGGGTCCCCCGCAGCAGCAGGCGCCCGTGGGGCCGCCGCCCGTCGCACCCCCGCCCGTCGCGCCGCCGCAGCAGCACCAGGAGCCGCCCGCGCCGGTGGAGGCGCCGCTCTCGGTGCACGCGCCGGCCGAGCCGGAGGCCGCGGCCGAAGAGCACGAATACGCCGAAGAGGGCTACGACGAGCAGGAGTTCGAAGACCGCTTCGCCGAGGAAGACCACCAGTACGACGACGAGGAGTACGCGGAGCGGCCGGAGCACGCGGTCGGGACGAACGGCTCGTCGCCGGAGGCGGGCCGGGTGCCCGACCTGGAAGAGACCGCGGAGTACGTCCCCGACCAGCCGATCGGGCAGGAGCAGCCGCCGCGGGACGGCGAGCCCTTCCCGCGTCGCGACGACGAGCACGCCGCCTTCCAGCCGCCGCGGGAAGACGAGCACGCCTTCCCGGCCGAGCAGGCGTTCGAGCCGGGGCCGGCCCTGCACGACGAGGAACCGGCCGACCACCGGGAGGACGAGCCGGCGCACGCGGCGTTCGACTCCGGTCCGCCCGGGCCGGACGACGAGGCGGGGCACGCGTTCGACACCGGCCAGGCGGACGCCTTCCCGGCCGGCCGGCCGCACCAGGACGACGAGCCGTCGCACGCCGCCTTCCAGCCGACGGACGAACCCGATTTCCAGGCCGGTCAGCCGCCCCACCACGACGAGCTGTCCCACGCCTTCCAGGGCGGTCAGGCGCCGCACCGCGACGATGAGCCGTCCCATGCCTTCCAGGCCGGCCAGCCGCCGCACCGCGACGATGAGCCTTCGCACGCTGCCTTCCAGCCGCCGCGGCACGAGGACGAGCACGCCTTCCAGCCCTCGCGTCAGCCGGCCCGTGCGGAAGGCGAGGCCCCATTCCAGCAGCCTCGGCGCGAGCAGGCCGCGTTCGACCCCGGGCCGCCGACCATGATCACCCAGCCCGAGGTACCCGGCGTGCTGCCGGTGCCGGAGCCGCCGGCACCCCGGCCCGCGGCCCAGGCCGAGCCGCCTGCTCCCCCGCGTCCGGGCCGCCGGGCGCTGCGCCGCGAAACCCCGGACCACCCGGTGCTCGCCGGCCTGCAGGCCAAGCTCGACGAGCTCGACGTCCCCGAAAGCGGCTACAAGCTGGGCGAACCCGCCGAGCACGGGTGGAGCGTCGAAGAGGTCGAGGACGGCTGGCGCGTCGGCTGGTACGACGGCAAGCTCAGCAACCCCGCAGTGTTCGGCGACGCCGAGGACGCGGCCGCGTTCATGCTGGGCAAGCTGCTGCTCAACCCGGAGGGCCACCTGCCCCCCGAGGAGCCGCCCGCGCCGGAGCCCGCACCTGAACCGGAACCGGCCGCCCCGCAGCGGGTCGTCGCGACGGTCTCGCCCGAGATCGCCACCGGCTCGTACCCGGTCCGCAAGCCCGAGCCGGTGCCGCCGCAGGAGCAGACGGCGTTCACCAGCGCCGACGAGCTCTTCGGCGACATCGAGGACGACGAGCCGCCGGCCCCGCCGCGCCAGCCCGCGCCGGTCCCGGCCGGGCCGCCGCCGATGGCCCAGCAGGCCGGTCCGCCGCCCGGGGCGCCCGCACCGCCCCGGCGCGAACCGCCGTCGGCGCCGACGGTCCTGGCCCCCATGCCGCAGGGTGTCCTGCCGGTGCCACCGCCCCCTCCGGCGGGCGCGCCCGCGCCGCAGCGGCGGGACGAACCGGCCCGCCTGGCCGTCAACGGTGGCGGGGGTGGCGGCCAGCAGCAGTGGCCGATCGGCCCGCTGGCCGGTGAGCCGCCGCTGACGCTGTTCCGCGGCAAGGAGCTGCGCGAACTGCCCGTGGGCAGCGAGCTGGACCGCTTCGGCGGCCCGAACGGCAACCTGACGTACGCGGCCGGCACGCCGTTCGCCGAGCGGTCGCTGGTGCCGGAGTGGGTCAACCGCCCGTACCACGTCTACCGGGTGCAACGGCCCCTGGAGACGCTGGCCGGCGTCGCGATCCCGTGGTTCAACCAGCCGGGCGGCGGGTCGGCGTACCTGCTGCCGGCGTCGATCGAAGAACTCCTGGCCGAGGGCGACCTGATCGAGCTCGACCCGGGCGAACCCCCGATCGACTGAGTGCTTGCGAAGGCCCCGGCAGCGCACTGCCGGGGCCTTCGTGGTTTCAGCGGATGACGAGCCCGTGCGCGGCGGCGAAGGCGATCGCCGTTTCGACGTCGACCTCCGCGCCCCGCAGATCGGCCTGGACCAGGGCGTTCGCGTCGAGCCGCGCCCCGCGCAGGTCGGCGCCCTCGAGCTTCGCGCCCTGCAGCCGGGCGCCGGTCAGGTCACTGCCGCGCAGGTCGGCGCCGGTGAGGTCGGCTTCCATCAGGTTGGCTTCCCGCAGCCGCAGGCCGGAGAGCCCGAGCTTGCGCAGCCGCGCCTTCGCCAGCGACGCGAGCGAGAGGTCGCACTCGGTGAGCGCGATGCCGCCGAACCCGCTGTCGGTGAACGACGTGCCGAGCAGCGAGCACGCCGTCCAGCGGCTTTCGGCGAGCACCGTCCGGTCGAAGGTGCACGAGCGGAACGCCGACGCGTCGTGCCGGGAGCGCGACAGGTCGGCCCGGCTGAACACGCAGTCGTCGAAGGTGCAGCCGCGCGTCCGCAGCCCGCTCAGGTCCGCGCCGGTGAAGTCGCACCCGGTGAACCGGCGCTTTTCCCACCACTGCCCGGACAACACCGCTTCGCGGTAGTCCTCCCCCGTCTCCAGCACGGGCCCCAGGGTGCCACACCGCCCGGAGCGGCTTGCACTCGTCCACTATGGACGGGGGTGGACCAGCTCCGCACCCGGCCGATGGGTCTTCTCGCTGTCCGGTGCCGGCCGATCGCTAGCGTGATCTCATGCCCGACCAGCACTACACCGACGCCGGCCTCGCCTCGCTCTACGACGCGATGAACCCGCGGGAGAGCAGCGGCGACTTCGAGTTCTACCTGCCGATGATCATGGCCGCCGAGTCCGTCCTCGACGTCGGGTGCGGCACCGGTTCCCTGCTGCACTGGGCGCGCGAGTCCGGCCACGAAGGACGGCTCGTCGGCCTCGACCCCGCCGAAGGCATGCTCGTCCAGGCCCGCCGCCGGGACGACATCGAGTGGGTCCACGGCGATTTGTCGACCGCCTCCTGGGCCGGCGAGTTCGACTTCGCGGTGATGACCGGGCACGCGTTCCAGGTGCTGCTGACCGACGACGAGCTGCGCACGGCGTTCTCGGCCGTTTTCCGCGCGCTGCGCCCCGGCGGCCGGTTCGGCTTCGACACGCGCAACCCGGCCGCCCGCGGCTGGGAACGCTGGACACCGGACAACGTCTGGGAAACCGGCGAGGTCCGCTCGTGGAACGACGCCGGGCCGTTCGAGAACGGGTACGTCAGCTTCCGGACGACGTACGAAAGCCCGAACTGGGACGCGCCGCGGTACAGCGAGAGCACGTTGCGCTTCCTCGACGTCCCCTCGCTGAACGGGTTCGTCGAGGAAGCCGGGCTGGTCGTCGACGAGCAGTACGGCTACTGGGACCGTTCGCCGGTGTCGGACACCAGCCCGGAAATCGTCACGATCGTCCGGCGCCCCCTCACCGGAAGTCCCGTGACTTCGCCTTGATCCGCATCGGCAGCGGCTCGATGCGGTGGGCGAGGACGCTGACCACGCCGTCGGCCTTCTCCACCACCCCGCGGATCAGCAGCGCCGGGCTGCTGCGCGCGACGCGGTGGTAGCGCTGCCAGAGCCCGAGCGTGCAGATCACGTTGATCATCCCTGTTTCGTCCTCGATGTTGAGGAAGGTGACACCGCCCGCGGTCGCGGGGCGCTGCCGGTGCGTGACCGCGCCGCCGATCAGCACGCGCGCGCCGTCGTCGAGGTCCGCCAAGCCGCCCGCCGGCACGACGCCGAGTTCGTCGAGGCGGTCGCGGATGAACTCGGTCGGGTAGCTGTCCGGCGACACGCCGGTGGCCCAGACGTCCGCCGCCGCGACGTCGAGCCCGTCCATCCCAGGCAGCACCGGCGCCGGTGAGCCGACCAGGCCGGGCAACCGCTCCGGGCGTTCGCCGGCGACGGCGCCCGCGGTCCACAGCGCCTGACGGCGATCGCCGCCGAATCCGGCGAACGCACCGGCCGTGGCCAGCGCCTCGATCTGGGGCGTGGTCAGCCGCACGCGACGAGCGACGTCGGCCATGTCGCGGTAGTCGCCGTTCTCCGCGCGCTCGGCGACGATCCGCTTCGCGAGGTCTTCCCCGATCTTGCGCACGGTGCTCAGCCCGGTTCGTACGGCGTGGAGCTTTCCCTTGTCCGGCAAGGCTTCCAGGGTCGCGTGCGGCAGGCTTCGGTTGATGTCCGGGCCGTGCACGGTGACGCCGTGGCGCCGCGCGTCGGCGACCAGCGACTGCGGTGAGTAGAACCCCATCGGCTGCGCGCGCAGCAGGCCCGCCAGGAACGCGTCCGGGTGGTAGAACTTGAAGTAGGCGCTGGAAAAGACCAGGTGCGCGAAGCTCAGCGCGTGGCTCTCCGGGAAGCCGAAGTTCGCGAACGCCTTGAGCTTCAGGAAGATCTTCTGCGCGAGCTCGTCATCGACCCCGTTCGCGGCGGCGCCCTCGAGGAACCGCTGCCGCAGCAGGTCCATCTTCCGGTCCGACCGCTTCGACCCCATCGCGTGCCGCAGCTGGTCGGCCTCGGCCGCGGTGAAGTTCGCGACGTCCAGCGCGATCTGCATCATCTGCTCCTGGAACAGCGGCACGCCCTTGGTCTTGTGCAGCGCCCTCTCCAGCAGCGGGTGGTCGTAGGTCCACTCCTCGCGGCCCTGCTTGCGGCGGATGTACGGGTGCACCGAGCCGCCCTGGATCGGGCCCGGCCGGATCAGGGCGACTTCGACGGCGAGGTCGTAGAACTCGCGGGGCTGCAGCCGCGGCAGCGTCGCCAGCTGCGCCCGGCTCTCCACCTGGAAGACGCCGATCGCGTCGGCGCGGCACAGCATGTCGTAGATCTTCTCGTCGGCCAGGTCGAGCTCGGCCAGGTCGACCTGTTCGTCTTTGTACTCCGCGACGAGGTCGATCATGTAGTGCAGCGCGGACAGCATGCCGAGGCCGAGCAGGTCGAACTTGACCAGCCCGGCGGCGGCGCAGTCCTCCTTCTCCCACTGGATCACGCTGCGGTCGGCCATCCGCGCCCACTCGACCGGGACGACCTGGCTCACCGGCTCGGCGCACATGACCATGCCGCCGGAGTGGATGCCCAGGTGCCGCGGGAAGTCCTCGAGCGCGAAGGCGAGCTGCAGGACCTCGTCCGGGATGTCGTGGTCGTGGTCCTTTTCGGTGTTCTGCAGCGAGCCCCAGCGGTCGATCTGCTTGCTCCAGGCGTCCTGCTGGCCCGGCGAGTAGCCCAGTGCCCTGGCGGCGTCGCGGACGGCGGACCGGGCGCGGTAGGTGATCACGTTCGCGACCTGGGCGGTTCTGAGGCGGCCGTGTTTCTCGAAGACGTACTGGATGGCCTCCTCGCGGCGGTCGGACTCGATGTCGAGGTCGATGTCGGGGTAGCCGTCCCGGTCCGGGGCGAGGAAGCGCTCGAAGAGCAGTTCGTAGGCGACGGAGTCGACCTTGGTGATGCCGAGCGCGTAGCAGACGGCCGAGTTCGCGGCCGAGCCGCGGCCCTGGCACAGGATGTCGTGCTCGCGGCAGAACCGGACGATGTCCCAGACGATGAGGAAGTAGCCGGGGAAGCCGAGTTCTTCGATGATGGCGAGCTCGTGCTTGATCTGTTCCTTCGCCTGTTCTTCGTGTGGCTTGCCCTGGAAACGCTCCTCGGCGCCTTCCTTCGTCAGCTCGCGGAGGTAGGTCGTTTCGGTGTAGCCCTCGGGGACGTCGAAGGGCGGCAGCTCGGGGGCGATCAGCTTCAGCGGGAACGCGCATTCCATGCCGAGCAGGGCACTGCGCCGGACGGCGCCGGGGTACCGCCGGAACAGGGCGTCCATTTCGGCGCCGCTGCGGAGGAAGGCTGTCCCGGCGGCGGGCAGCCAGCCTTCGAGTTCGTCGATCCCCCGCCGGGCCCGGATCGCGGCGAGAGCATCGGCCAGCGGGGCACGTTCGGGCCGCGCGTAGTGGGCGGCGGTGGTGGCGACGGTCGGCAGGCCGAGTTCGCCGGCGAGCTGCGTCAGGAGGTCGTTGTGGGTGCTGTCGAGGGGCTGGCGATGGTCGGTGAGCTCGACGTAGACGTTGTCGCGCCCGAAGCGGTCCACCAGTTCTTTCAGCTTCTCCGCGGCGGCCGCCGGGCCGTGCGCGACGAGGGCCGAACGCACGGCGCCCTTGCGGCAGCCCGTCAGCACCACGCACTGGCCGGCGACCTCCTCGGCGACCGCGCCGAGGTCGTAGCTGGGCCGTCCCTTTTCGGCCTGGTGGTGGATCTGCCCGGCGGTGATGGCGCGGCAGAGGGCCCGGTAGCCCTGGTCGCCGCGGGCGAGCAGGAGGAGGTGCTCGCCTTCCGGATCGGGAACGCCGTTCTGCGGGCTGCGCAGGCCGAAGCTGAGCTCGGTGCCGAAGACGGTGTCGACGCCGAGTTCCCGCGCGGCCTCGGCAAAGCGCACGACGCCGTACATGCCGTCGTGGTCGGTGAGGGCGATGGCGTCGAGTTCGAGGCGCGCGGCCTCTTCGACGAGTTCTTCGGGGTGGCTGGCCCCGTCGAGGAAGCTGAAGTTGGAGTGGCAGTGCAGTTCGGCGTAGGGAACGCGGACGGTTTCGGCGCCATCATCGTTGCGCCGGGCGGGAAGGTCGCCGGGTCTTTGGTATCCCTCGCGGTGACGGCCCCAGGCGGGACTGTCACCGTGGTCGCCCGGCGGCATCCCGCCGGCGAGAGTGCGGGCGAGGTCCTTCCAGCGGACGGGTGGGTTGTTCCAGCCCATTCAGTGACTCCCGGGCTGGTCGCGCCGCTGGTCCTCCGCCGCCCGGCGGCGACGGTGCCAGTTGGTCGGGTGGTTCCAGCGGGATCGGGCTTCGGCTTCGGTCATGGGGCTTGCCGGCGCCTCGGCGTCACCCATGCGGCTTACATCCGGCGCCTCCGCGTGGCCGTCCGCGTTCGTGGGTTGGCTCGCCTCAGCCCGGCTCATGCGGCTCACGCCCCGCGTCCCCGCGCGACCGCCCACCCGCGCCGGCGGGCTCCAGCGGATCTCGATTCCGCTGATGCGGCACCCGTTCTCCCGCGACGAGCGCTGGACCGGAAGCGTGATCACCGGGCAGATCCACTCGTCGTCGGCGGCGGGCGGCTCCGGGAGCTGCCCGCGGACCGTCCACCTGTCCGGCGTGTCCGCTTGCTCGTCCGTCGCGGGCTCGGGGATCTCGCGCAGCCACTCGCGCTCCTCCGATGTCCCGCTGGGCGTGGCGCCGGGCTCGGCTCGCAGCCAGTTGCGCAGCTTTCGTGCGTAGTTCTCGTCCATGCTCAGTCGTACACTCCCTCGACCGTCCACAGTGGATTTTCCGTGCCTGCGCAGTGCACCAGCACCGCCTCGGGTGGCTCGTCTCCCTCACCGGCCAGGACCAGCTGCAGCCGCGCCCGCCGCGGGCCGGGCCGGCGGCGGTCGCCCGTCAGGGGCCACGGGCCCGCCCAGCCCACGACCTCCCGGCCCGCGCCGCCCGCGATGGTGAGGCGTCGCGGGGGCGCCGTGAGCTGGTCGCGGGCCGTGATGCCGACGGCCCGGCCGCCGTCGTCGAAGACCTGTGCCGGGACCGGCCGGTCGAGGACCGTCGCCGGGGACGGGGACGGCAGCCGCCCCGGCCAGGTCGCGTCCGGAGGTGTCGTCCGCTCGCGCGGGTCGCCCCAGGGCACCAGCCAGACGCGGCCCGCCGGGTCGCGGCCGCCGTCGAGCACCGGGGTGAGCACGCCTTCGGGCCCGAGCAGGCCCTGGACCCGCACGAACGCGCGGGCCGCCCGCTCGTCGGCCTCGTCGGAACCGCCGTTGCGCCACAGGTCGAGCTGCAGCGACCGCCCTTCGACGACCTCCTCGGGTTCCAGCCGCAGCCGCACGACGCCGGATGTCGGACGCTGCCCGGGCGCGGCGCGCAGCCAGCCCTCGAACTGCCAGCGCACGCGATCGGCGACGCCGGCGGGCGTCAGCGGTTCGGCGCAGCGCCACGCCCGGCCGAGGTGTTCGCCTTCTTCGGTGACCGCGTAGATGCCGAGCCGCGTGCAGGCGAGACCGTGCCCGGCGAGGGCCGCGCAGAACCGCGTCGCAAGCCCTTTGGCGAGGAACGCCGCGACGTCGACCCGCTCGACCACGGGGTCGAACTCCTCGGCCAGCGCCAGTTCGGGCGGTGGCCGGCGGCGCAGCGGCGGCCGTTCGGAACGGCCGCGCGCCAGCCGGTGGGCGAGCAGCCCGGCCGCACCGAAGCGGTTGGCGACGTCCCGTTCCGGCAGGTCGGCGAACGCACCGAGCGTCTTCAGCCCGAGGCGACGGAGCAGATCGACTAGCTCCGCACGGTCGGCACCGGGCTGGTCGAGCTCGGTGACCGGAAGCGGGGCGAGGAATTCGGCAACCCGCCCGGCCGGGACGAGCTCACCGCAGCGCGCGGCGAGCGTCGCGGCGAAGAGCCCCTCGGCGACGCCGACCTGACACTCGACCCCGGCCGCCGCGGCGACCTCGTCGAGAAGCCGTTCGACGAGCGCGTGTTCTCCGCCGAAGTAGCCGGCAGCCCCGTCGACGGGAACGGCGACCAGCCCGGGCCGCACGACCTCGACCCCGACAACGAGCCCTTCGACGGCCCGCGCGACGGCTTCGAAAAGCCGCGCGTCCCGCCCGTCGTCGGCGGGGAAGACGGCGAGTTCCGGACAGTTCGACTGAGCATCTCGCCGCCGCATCCCCCGCCGGACGCCACTCCGCCGGGCAACGGCGTTGCAGGCGACAACCCGGTTGGCGCTGAAGACGCCAACGGGCAGGGCGGCATCAACCCCGCCAACGGCCGCAGCGGCGACGGCGGGCCAGTCCGGGCACCACAGGACGAGCATGCGGGCGGGGGCGTCGGGTGTGCTGCGTGGGGACGGGACGGTCATTTGGCCTCCCGAACTCGACCGCCACTGCGACGCGGGCGGAGGTCATGGAGTGGTGGTCCGCCCGCGGACCTGGGCGGTAGGCCCACGCACTCGGAGGGTCGGCTCGCGTCCTCGGAGGGTCGGCTCGCGCACCCCAAGGGTTGGCCCACCCACCCAGAGGGTCGGCCCGCGTACTTGCGGGGTCGGTTCGCGTCCTCGGAGGGTCGGTTCGCGTCCTCGGAGAGTCGACTCGCGTACCCCGACGGTCGGTTCGCGTCGCTGGAGGGTCGGCCGGCGCACCCGGAGGGTCGGTTCGCGGGAGCAGGACCCGATCTCGCGTGACTGGAGGCGGAACTCGCGTGATTGGAAGGGCATCTCGCGTGACTGGTGAGGTCACATGCGTGGCTGGCGGGGCATGGGGGGTGGGGGTAGGTGGGAGTCATGCGGTGGCCTCGCGGAGCGAGGGGGCGGGGAGCGCCTGGGTGATCTCGCCGTCGGCTGCCGGGAGGTGGAGGTCGGCCGCGCGGGGGCGGGCTGCCGGGCCGCGGCCGTGGGCTCGGACCCGCACCCGGCGTGACTCGAGGTGGCCGTACCCACCGGATGGGCCCGACCAAGGCTCACGACGGCATGACAGCTCCACGTCCGCTCCGGGCCATGCCCCCGCCGACACCAGCACCGAACCGCGGTGACGAGCCCGGGCCGACAGCCGACGCGCCACGGCTGGCTGGATCGTCTCCGACTGGACCGCCACCACGTCGACGCCGTCCAGCAACGCCGCGATCACCGCCGGGAGCTCCGCCCCGGGACGCGGGACAAGGGCCAGGCGGGTGACGTCGACCCCGTATTCGGCCGCCGCCGCGATCCCCAACGAGGGCATGCCGACCACCGCCGCCCAGGAGCCCGCCGTCGTGGCCGCGGCGAGGAGGGCGAGCAGCAGCGAGGTGCCGCCGTGGACCGCCACCGTGCTCCCGCGCCGGAGCCCGATGTCGGGCAGCAGCCCGGCCAGCGCCGGGACGACCGGGAGCACCCTTCCCGTCGCCCTGGCCCGCTCGGCCTGGGCCGCCACCCGGCTCGCCGTGCTGACCCCGGGCAGGGCCGCCAGCCGGGCCACCGGCGGCTCCACCACAGCGGTCACCGCACGCACCTCCCCACTACGGACTAGGGCCGGCGGCCGAGCCTCTCCCAAAACGCGACCGACAGCACTGGTTCGCCGCGGGGAAGGCGGCGGTTCCACGTCGAACGTCTGTTCGACTGAGACCAGTCAACCGCGAACCACTCGAGGTGTCAAGTCACCCACTAGTGGGGTACGCGGCTTGGAAAGCCAAGCGCGCGTCGGCACCGGAAGCGATCCGCTCGAGCTCGTCGTCGAGGGCCAGAAAGGTCTCCCAAGGCGGCCCATCGAGCCGCTCGGCGACCCGCTGCTCCAGCTCCGGCAGCCGCTTTCCCTTCCACACCTTGTCCGCCAGCGTGACGAGCAGATCTTCGAAGGTGACGTCGGCAGCGTCCCAAGAGCCGTGCGTCCGCGCGAAGCGCGCCAAAGACTCCTCGACCCCCCGCGAACGCAGCAACGAGTACCCGGCGAGCTCGTGCGCCGATCCCGGCCCGGACAGCTCGTTGGGATGCAGGATCTTCCCGATGTCGTGCGTCGCCGCACCGAACAGCACCGCGGGGACGTCCACCCGCGGCCCCACCCACCCGGTCAGCGTGACCACGACGTCGTGCACCACCCGCAGGTGCGCGCCCAATCGGGGCGGCGCGGCCAGTGTCTCCAGCAAAGTCCGCGCCCGGGGCGGCAGCGGGGCGAATCCCGGGGCGTCGAGCGCGTGACGCAGGTTCACCCCGCCACGGTAATGAAGTTGCCCGCACCGGCGCCGGTCACTAGACAGGCGGCGTGGAGCTCACCGACGCCCGCCCCGAAGACTGCGCCGAACTGCTGGTCCTCCAGCGCTGCTGCTGGGTGCAGGAGGCCGTCCTCAACGACACCCTCGCCATCCCCGCCCTGCACGAGACCCTCGAAGACGTGCGTGACTGGACGAAAACGTGGTCGGTGTGGGTGCTGCGGCAGGACCACCGGCTGATCGGCGCCGTGCGCGCCCGTCTGGACGGGGACCGCTGGGAACTCGGCAGGCTGATGGTCGCACCGGACTTCGCCGGGCGCGGACTGGGTCGCCGGCTGCTCGCCCACGCCGAAGCGCAGGCGCCCGCGGAAGCCCGCCGGTTCGCCCTCTTCACCGGGGCGCGCAGTACCCGCAACATCGCGCTGTACCAACGGGCCGGCTACCGGCTCACCGACGCGCCGGCGCCCGACGGCCACATCGCCGGGGCGGTCTACCTGGAGAAGAACGTCACGCTGCGCGAAAAACCCGGTCCGGCCGCCTGACGCTGCGGCGTCGGCTAGATTCCCCGGTGGACTTTGGGGGTGGCGATGACCGAACCGCGGAGACGGCCGGACTCGGCAGTCACCCGCGCCCTCGTCGCGGCAGGAGTGGTGGGAGCGGCAGTAGCGGCTGCAGCGGTCGTCGCCGGCTGCGGGGTTCCGGGCGCCACGGCCGCGGCCACCGCGCCCACGACCATCGGCGCCCAGTGGCGCTCGTTCCGCGCCGACATCACCGGGATCCGCCCCGGTTCGGACGACCACAGCCTCTTCGTCCAGGTCGCGCTGCCCGGCAAGGACCCCGGCTGCGTCCGGGAGCCGCGGATCGAACAGGTCGTGGAGGCGAAGACGGACATCCGCGCGGACGTCGTCTACTCGACCCGCCCGGCCGCGGGCGGCTGCCAGGACAAGGTGGCCGCGGAAGTGCGGCTGACGACGAGGGACCCGATCGCGGACCGGACGGTCATCCTCAACGCCGACACCGGCAACGCCTGGCACAAGCTGGGCGCGGGCTGGGGCCACTGCGACCGCCAAGGCAGCTGTGCCGCGCCCGCCGACCACTGCGATCCCGCGTGGATCGGTGCCGCGGTGTCCGCCGCCGGTGCCGTGAGCCCCGGCACGATCCGCGCGTGCGTGCCGGGCTGGCTGATCCTCGACCTCCTGCAGCACCAGTCCGAGCCGCCGTCCCGCACCGCCTTCCGCTGGAGCGACGCGGGGTGGACGTCGTTCGCGCAGGCCCGCTCCGCCGGCTGCGCGGAGATCCTGGTGGTCGAGCCGAAGTTCCCGGCCGCGCTCTGCCGGACGCTGCCCGCGCCCGCCTAGCGCAGCTTTTTGACGATCTCCGCGCCGACCGCCTGCACGGCCGCGTCGGTTTCCTCCTGCGGCATCGGCGAGTTCGAGAAGAACCCCTTGTCCCAGCCGGACACTTCGAGGATGACGACGGTCGTGCCCTTCAGGACATGCAGTTCGGACCCGCTGAACGCGCTGTCGGTGGCCAGCCGGACCAGGACCGCCTTGTCGCCGATGCCGCGCACGTCCGTCGGCGGGAGCGCCGGTGCCTTCGGCTTGAACAGGTCGTTCGCCTGCTCGCGCGCGCTCGCCCCGGAGTACTGCGTGATCTGGACGTGCATGGTGGCGTCGCGGACGTTCTCGTCCGGGCCCGGCTTCCAGCTGCAGCCCTGCTGCTTGATGCCCGGGAGGTCCTGGGTGCCCTGGCCGCCCAGCACGAAGCTCGGGAAGCCCGCCTTCTCCAGCACCGGCGCCGGGACCTGGCACTCGGCGGGCACCGGCGACGACGACGGTGCCGCGCCGGTGCTCGCGAAGTAGTCGCCCGCGAAGATGCCCAGCGGAATGCCCGCGCCGAGCAGCACGACGACGCCGCCGACGATGCCGAGGACCAGCCCGGTCCGCTTCTTCTTCGGCGGCGGTGTCGGTGCGCCGTACCCGGCCGGCGGGTAGCCCGGCGGTGGATACCCGGGCGGATAGCCCTGCTGCTGCGGGTACCCGGACGGATAGCCCTGCTGCGGCGGATATCCGGGCTGCTGCGGATAGCCCGGGTACCCCGGCTGGCCTTGGCCGTACGGCGGCGGTTGCTGCATCGAGCCCTCCCTCTCGAAGAGCGGGTCAGTGACATCCGGGGCTTCGCCCCGGGGCCGGGGGCTCCGCCACCCGGAGCCCCCGAAAGCGGTCAGTGACATCCGGAGCTTCGCCCCGGGGCCGGGGGCTCCGCCACCCGGAGCCCCCGAAAGCGGTCAGTGCGCGAAGTGGCGCGTCCCCGTCAGGTACATGGTGACGCCCGCCTTCTCCGCCGCCGCGATGACCTCGGCGTCACGGACCGAGCCGCCGGGCTGCACGATCGCGCGGACACCCGCCTCGGTCAGCACCTCCAGGCCGTCCGGGAACGGGAAGAACGCGTCCGACGCGCCGACCGAGCCCTTGGCCCGGTCGCCGGCCCGCGCCACCGCGAGCCGCGACGAGTCGACCCGGTTGACCTGGCCCATGCCGACGCCGACGGTCGCGCCGTCGGTGGCCAGCAGGATCGCGTTGGACTTGACCGCGCGCAGCGAGCGCCACGCGAACTCGAGGTCGCGCAGGGTCTGCTCGTCGGCCGCGGCGCCGGTGGCGAGCGTCCAGTTCGCCGGGTCGTCGCCGGAAGCGTCGATCGCGTCGGCCGTCTGCAGCAGGACGCCGCCGGAGATCGGGCGGAACTCGATCGGCGACGCCGGGGCCGCCGGCAGCTTCAGCAGCCGGATGTTCTTCTTGCGCTGCAGGATCTCCAGGGCTTCGGCGTCGAAGTCCGGCGCCAGCACGACCTCGGTGAAGATCTCGCCGATCTGCTCGGCGGCCTCGCGGCTGACCGGCCGGTTCGTCGCGATGACGCCACCGTAGGCCGAAACCGGGTCGCACGCGTGCGCCTTGCGGTGGGCCTCGGCGATGTCCACGCCGATCGCGATGCCGCACGGGTTGGCGTGCTTGATGATCGCGACGGCGGGCTCGGCGAAGTCGTACGCGGCGCGGCGGGCGGCATCGGTGTCGACGTAGTTGTTGTACGACATGGCCTTGCCGTGCAACTGCTCGGCGTGCGCCAGGCCCGGGTTCTGGCTCTTGTACAGCGCGGCCTTCTGGTGCGGGTTCTCGCCGTAGCGCAGGACGTCGGCGCGTTCCCAGGTGGCGCCGAGGAAGTCCGGGAAGCCGGCGTCGACAGTGTTCTCGTCGGGGGCGTACGCGCTGGCGAACCATGACGCGACAGCCGTGTCGTACGCCGCAGTGTGCGCATACGCCTGGGCGGCGAGGCGCTTGCGGTCTTCGAACTCGAAGCCGCCGTCGGCGACGCGCTCGAGCACCCAGCCGTAGCGGGCCGGGTCGACGACGACCGCGACGCTGCCGTGGTTCTTCGCCGCCGCGCGGACCATGGCCGGGCCGCCGATGTCGATGTTCTCGACGCAGTCTTCGGGGCTCGCGCCGGACGCGACGGTCTGCGCGAACGGGTACAGGTTCACCACGAGCAGGTCGAACGCCGCGATGTCCAGCTTGCGCAGCTGCTCGACGTGGTCGGGGTTGCCCTGGTCGGCCAGCAGCCCGGCGTGCACGTGCGGGTGCAGCGTCTTGACGCGGCCGTCCAGCGACTCCGGGAAACCGGTGACCTGCTCGACCGGCGTGACCGGGACCCCGGCGTCGGCGATGGCCTTCGCCGTGCCACCGGTGGAGACGATCTCGACGCCGGCCGCGTGCAGGCCGGTCGCGAGGTCCAGGAGGCCCGCCTTGTCCGAGACGCCGATCAGCGCCCGGCGGACCGGGCGCCGTCCCAGGTCAGTGCTCACGAAATGTCACCTTTCGTCCGTCCACGGTGCAGCCACCGCGGCCGAGTCGCTCGATCGTTTCCACCAGCAGCCTGCGTTCGACGGCCTTGATCCGTTCGTGCAGGACGTCTTCGTCGTCGTCGCTCTCCACGACGACCGCCTCCTGGGCGATGATCGGCCCGGTGTCGACCCCGGCGTCCGCGAAGTGCACGGTCGAGCCGGTGACCTTGACCCCGGCCTCCAGGGCGTCGCGGACCGCGTGCATGCCGGGGAAGGACGGGAGCAGCGCCGGGTGCGTGTTGATCACCGTGAAGCGGCCGAGGAACTGCTCACCGAGGATCTTCATGAATCCGGCGGAGACGACCAGGTCGGGCCGGTACGCCGCGACGGCCTCGGTCAGCGCCTTGTCCCACGCGGCGCGGTCGGGGTGGTCGGCGACGCGGACGGTGAACGACGGGATGCTCAGGCGCTCGGCGCGGGTGAGGGCCTCGATGCCGGTGCGGTCGGCGCCGACCGCGACGACCTTGGCCGGGAAGCCGGACCGCCCGGTGGCGTCCAGCACCGCCTGCAGGAGGGTGCCGGAGCCCGACGCGAGCACGACGAGCTTCACCGGAGTGGGCAGGTCCAACCGTTGAGACAGAGCGGGCTCCTTGCCGCGGGCGGTGCGCAGCCGGGCGCACGGCGCTTCACCAGGTCACCTAAACCCTAACGGTCGCCCTCGTCCGGCTCGACGTCGCCGCAGGTCTCGGTGCCTCCGGTCACAGCGCCGCCCGGTCCGGGAGCGGCTTCGGGGACGTCCTCAGCCGGTTCGCCGAGCCCGAGCTCGGCGTCGGCCTCGGCTTCGAACTCCGCGTCCTCGGCGAAAATCTCCTCGTCCTCTTCGGACTCTTCAGAGTTCTCGGAGGCTTCAGCCGCTTCGAGCTCCTCGACGGCTTCGGCCGCTTCTTCGGCGTCGACGTCGTCGGCGTCCTGGAAGGCCTCGTTGTCTTCGAGCGCTTCGGGCGGCGGTGCGGCCGGCTCGTGCTCGCCGGTGAAGAACGCGACGAACGACCCCGGGATGACGATCCAGCAGAACGCGACGATCGAAGCGACGCCGACCGGGACGCTCACCGGGTCGAACGGGCCGTCACCGAGCCGCCCGCCGGCCAGCGTGCCCAGCACGACGCAGCCCAGCGCGACGACGGCACCGGCGACCGCGACCGCGCGGATGCGCTGCGCCGGATCGGCGTCGGCCTTGCGCAGCGACCAGCCGGCCAGCGCGCCGGCCGCCGCGGGCAGCACCAGCAGCGCCGGCCACCAGGCCGCGTGGTGCTCGGGCAGGCCGCCGAGCAGCGGGACGGCGGGCACGGCGCCGCCGCGGTAGCCGAACATGCCGACGGAGAGCGGCCCGATCGAGAACCCGGGCCCGGTGACGAAGGACAGCGCGGCCGCCACGGCGTTCGGCAGGTACAGCAGCGAGAGCAGGAAGAGCCCGAAACTGGTGCCGAACCCGGGTTCATAGGTGCCGGACACCGTCGCCCACGACAGCCCGGTCGCGACGGTGAACACGGCGGCACCGCCGGCCACCAGGATCGCCAGGCTCATCGCGCCGACGCGCAGCCCGCGCAGCGCGAGCGGGTCGATGCGGTCGGCGACGGCGTCCGGCAGCCCGCACGACCGGGTGATGCCCGCGCACGAGGCTGCGGCGGCCAGCAGCCCGGGCACGGCGAAGGCGAGCGCCGGGTTGGCCGTCACCGGCGAACCCTGCGCGCAGAGCGCGACGACGAGCCCGAACACCGCGTGCGTGCCGGTGATCGTGATCAGCACCGGCCGGGCTTCGCGGAACGACCGGCAGCCGAGGCGCCGGGCGGCGCCGGACGCCGTCCGCCCCGCGAGGGCGACCACGCCCAGCGTCGGCAGCAGCGGCAGCAGTCCGAGGGGGTGGCCGCCGATACCGAGGCGCACCTGGTGCGCGGCGAGCCAGCCGGGCCCGGCGGCCAGCAGCACGCCGGTGGTGGAGAAGGCGGAGCGGCCCGCGGTGAGGGCGACCAGGGCCAGCACGGTCGCGACGGCGGCGTAGCCGGTGACCAGCGGTCCGAGAGCGGCGGCGAGCAGCACGCGCAGCCGGGACGCCGGGGCGGGTTCGACGCCGGGTCCGGGCTCGCCCACCGCTTCACCCGGCGGGTGGGGGTCGTCGGTGAGCAGCTCCATGATCAGCACCCTGACATCCGGGCTGCTCCGTCCGGGTGAGCCACGCCGCCACCGGGCGCGGGAGCTCACCCGGTCGGGGCTCCCCCGACGAAGAACACCCGCTGTGACATAGAGCGTCACAGCGGGTGTTCGAAGCGGGGCGGCGTCAGTTCGACTTGCCGAAGCCACCGGGCGGCGTGCCCGGGTTCTCCGGCGGCGGCTGCTGGAAGAACTGGCCCTGCTGCGGGGCGTAGGTCGTGGCCTGCTGCCCCGGCGGCGGGGTGGTCGACGGCGGGTTCGGCGAGCCGTACTGGCCCGGCTGCGAGAACGGCGCCGACGGCTCCCCGGTGGGGGCGACCGGGCCCGACCCGTGGCCCGGCTGGCCGAACTGCTGACCGGGCTGACCCGACTGGCCGCCGTACTGCTGCTGGCCCGGCTGGCCGTACTGGCCGCCGTAGGACGGCGCGGCGGGCTTCGGCGACGGCGGCTTGATGACGTCGTGCGCGATCAGCAGCGCCCCGACCGCGACGAGCATCTGCAGGATCCCCAGGATCAGGATGACGGTGACGATGCCGGGCGAGGTCTGCAGCCCGACGAGGGTGTCCAGGACCTCGAGTGCGCCGAGGACGCTGAACAGCGCCGCGAACGGCAGCGTCCTCGGGCCCTTGGGCAGCGCGTGCAGCGCGGCGAGCAGGCCACCGCCGAGCAGGAACGTCCCGCCGAGGCCGACTTCACCGTTGTCGGAGAAGCCGAGGAAGTACTGCACGAGGCCGAGGCCGGCGACGACCAGGGCCAGCAGCAGCGGCAGGTTCTGGGGCAGGCCCGTCCCGCCGGAGGGCGCCTGGTGCGAAGGCGGCGCCTGTTGTTGTTGCTGCTGCTGCGACGGGAAGCTACTGGACGGCGGTCCGGGGGGCTGCTGGCCGCCACCCTGCTGGGGGTAGCCGGGCCCACCGCTGGGGAAGGTCATCGGATGCACTCCTGTCGGTTCCACCGGCACTCCGGGCGCGCGGGCGCCCGGAAGAAGACGAGGCGGCTAGTGTGCGCAGAACGCTAGCGCACTCCGCGGCCGCCAGCCCACCAGACGTGTGAATCCGCCGCGCGGTTTCCTGCCGGAACGCGGAAAGGCCGGGCACCCGTTCGGGTGCCCGGCCTCACCAGGCGTTACGTCCCCGTTTTCACCGGGGGTCCGGGGGCGGGCCCCCGGCCCCGGGGGCTTGCCCCCGGGACAACACGGCGGTCAGCCCAGGTTGTTGTACAGCTCACGCGCGAGGACGGCGGTCTCGCTCGGGGTCTTGCCGACCCTGACGCCGGCGGCCTCGAGGGCCTCCTTCTTCGCGGCGGCCGTGCCGGAGGAGCCCGACACGATGGCGCCGGCGTGGCCCATGGTCTTGCCCTCGGGCGCGGTGAAGCCCGCGACGTAGCCGACGACCGGCTTGGTCACGTTCGCCTTGATGTAGGCCGCGGCGCGCTCTTCGGCGTCGCCGCCGATCTCGCCGATCATCACGATGACCTTGGTCTCGGGGTCCGCCTCGAACGCCTCGAGGGCGTCGATGTGCGTGGTGCCGATGATCGGGTCACCGCCGATGCCGACCGCCGTCGAGAAACCGATGTCCCGCAGCTCGTACATCATCTGGTAGGTCAGCGTGCCGGACTTCGACACGAGGCCGATGTTGCCGGGGCCGGTGATGTCGGCCGGGATGATGCCGGCGTTCGACTTGCCCGGGCTGATCACGCCGGGGCAGTTCGGGCCGATGATCCGGGTCGTGTTGCCCTTCGCGACGGCGTGGGCCCAGAAGTAGGCCGAGTCGTGCACCGGGATGCCCTCGGTGATCACCACGGCCAGCGGGATCTCGGCGTCGATCGCCTCGAGGACCGCGTCCTTGGCGAACTTCGGCGGCACGAAGATGACCGACACGTCGGCGCCGGTCTCCTTGATCGCCTCTTCGACGGTGCCGAAGACCTTGAGGTCTTTGCCCTCGATGGTGACGGTCTGGCCGGCCTTGCGGGCGTTGACGCCGCCCACGATGTTCGTGCCGGACTTCAGCATCTTGGTGGCGTGCTTCATGCCCTCGGAGCCGGTGAGCCCCTGGACGATGACCTTGCTGTTTTCGTTCAGGAAGATCGACATCTCACGCACCTGCCGCGGCGAGCTCGGCAGCCTTGTCGGCCGCGTTGTCCATTGTGTCCACCACGGTGACCAGCGGGTGGTTCGCGTCCGCGAGGATCTGGCGACCCTCGACGACGTTGTTGCCGTCCAGGCGGACGACCAGCGGCTTGGTGGCCTCGTCGCCCAGGATCTTCAGGGCCTCGACGATGCCGTTCGCCACCGCGTCGCAGGCGGTGATGCCGCCGAAGACGTTGACGAAGACGCTCTTCACGTCGGTGTCGTTGAGGATGACGTCCAGCCCGGCCGCCATGACCTCGGCCGACGCGCCGCCGCCGATGTCGAGGAAGTTCGCCGGCTTCACGCCGCCGTGCTTCTCGCCCGCGTACGCCACGACGTCCAAAGTGGACATCACGAGGCCCGCGCCGTTGCCGATGATGCCGACCTGGCCGTCGAGCTTGACGTAGTTGAGGTTCTTGGCCTTGGCCTTCGCCTCGAGCGGGTTCTCCGCGTCCTTGTCCACCAGGGCCTCGTGGCCCGGCTGGCGGAAGTCCGCGTTCTCGTCGAGGGTGACCTTGCCGTCGAGGGCGATGATCTTGTCCTGCGGGTCACGGACCAGCGGGTTGACCTCGACCAGGGTGGCGTCCTCGGAGACGAAGGTCTCCCAGAGCTTCACCACGACGTCGGCGGCTTCGTCGATGATGTCGGCCGGGAAGTTGCCGGCCTTCAGGATCTCGAGCGCCTTCGCCTTGTCGACACCGGTGATCGAGTCGACCGGGATCTTGGCGAGCGCCTCGGGGCGCTCGACGGCGAGCTGCTCGATCTCCATGCCGCCCTCGGAGGACGCCATCGCCAGGAAGGTCCGGTTGGACCGGTCCAGCAGGAAGGAGAAGTAGTACTCGGACGCGATGTCCGAGGCTTCGGCCACGAGCACGCGACGCGTGATGTGACCCTTGATGTCGAGGCCGAGGATGGCTTCCGCCTTCTCCTTCGCCTCGTCCGGGGTCTGGGCCAGCTTGACGCCGCCCGCCTTCCCACGGCCGCCGACCTTCACCTGCGCCTTGACGACGACCTGGTTACCGATGTGCTCCGCGGCGGCCTTGGCTTCTTCGGGGGTGCTAGCCACCGAGCCCGGCAGAACCGGTACTCCGTGGGCGGCGAAGAGATCCCTCGCCTGGTACTCGTAGAGGTCCACTACTCCAGTCTCCTGACGACACGCCACTGCAGGTGGTCCGCGACCGGACCGCGCTGTCGGACCAGTCGAGGTTAGCGACCTGCGCAGACGCAGGGGACTCCGCACCTGGTGAAGTCGGTCACCGTACGCGGTCAGACGGTGCTTCACCGGTGTGAGACCGCCCACCGGCGAGCCGTTTCACCACCTCCGAGGCGGTCTCGGCGGTGAAGACGGGGACACCCCCGAGCGCGTCCTCGAGGTCTTCGGGCGGAGCGGCACCGAGCACGCCGACCGCGTCCGGGTCTTCTTGTTCGGCGGTGCGGACGATCTGTTCGACGGTGACCACGGGCCCGGCGTGGACGACCTCCACGCCGTCGTCGCGCAGCAGACGGCCCAGCGCGACGGCGGCCGGGTCGGGGCGGGTGAACTCGACGAGCAGCACCCGCAGCCGGTCACGGCGCATGGCGGTCACGGCGCATGGCGGTCACGGCGCATGGCGGTCATGGCGGACGGCGTTCGCCGACCCACGGCGGTCACGGCGCACGGCGTTCCCCGGCGGCGGACCTGTCGCCGGCGGACTTGCCGGCGGCCGACATGCCGGCGGCGGCGAGCAACGCGGCCGTGGCGGCGAGCGCGACCCAGAACCCGGCGGCCGGGCTCGCCCCGCCGAGCGTGCCGCCGACGAGCGGCAGCTCCGCGGCGTGCAGCGCGGTCAGCAGGGCGGCGCCGACGAGCAGCGCGGCCGCCGGCTTCGGCCGGGACCGTGTCGCGAGCGCGGTGGCGCCGACGACGACCGCGGCGGCGGTCAGCAGGCCCCACGACGGCGTGTCGAGGTGGGACCAGAGGCCGGCGGCGACGTAGCCGGGAACGGCGAAGACGGGCAGCCCGAACGCGGCGACGGCCAGGACCGCACCGGCCGCGACGGGGGCGAGGTTCTTGTGGTCCGGCTCGGTGGCGTCGCCGGCGTCTTCGCGTTCGACGACACCGGTGCCCGCGGCGGCGAGCGCGGCCAGGGCGGCGAGCACGAGCGCGGCGAACGTCCAGGCGGCGCCGGCCCCGAGGTCGTAGCTGAAGACGGGGGCGGCCGCGCCCCCGAAGCCGGCGAGGTTGCCGGCCTGGGTGGCGGTCAGCGCGGTGTTGAGGACGGCCGTGCCGGCCAGCACGATCCCGGCCCAGGCGACCCCGAGCACGGGCCGCGCGACGGCGGCGGTCTTCGGGACGAGCACGCCGGCGGCGGGGACGGCGAGCACGAGCGCGGCGACGAGGAGGAACCAGCGCGCGGGACTGTCGGCGGCGGCGCTGACCGGCGTGGTGGCGCCCGGGTTCAGCGCGGTGACGGCGACCTGCGGGGCGAAGGCGCCGATGAGCGCGGCGATGGCGGTGGCGAGACCGAGCAGGCCGGTGGTGAGCCGCCACCAGAAGAGGCCGGGAAGCTTCGCGCTGCCGGCGAGGTCGGTTTCGGTCTTTCCGGTGCGCTCGGTCAACCGCGTGCCCGCGAGGCCCGCGACGATGGCCGTCGCGACGAGCGCGAGCGCAGGTCCCCAGGTGACGTGCAGATCGTCTCGGAAGAGCCCGGCGAGAACGGGCGGCGCGGCCACCCCGAAGGCGGCGGCGGCCAGCCCGGCGAGAGCACCCCGGGCGACGTGCTCGGCCGGAGCGGCGAGGGCGAGCGCGGCGGCCAGCGGCAGGGCGGCGGCGATCAGGAGGTAGCCGCCGAGCGCGGGCCAGGGGCCTTCGAAGGCGGCGCGGGCGAGCAGGAAGCCGTTGTCGGAGTGGACGGGTGCGGTGAGCAGCCCGGCCCCGGCGACGACGGCGAGCAGCGGGACGAGCAGCCGCCACCGCCGCCGTTCGGGTTCGTCGTGGTTCCGGAGGGCCCGCCAGGCGACGACCCCGGCGGCCGCGGTCAGGACGTGCCCGGCGACGAGCAGCCAGAACCCGCCGCCGACGGCGGAGCTGTCGAGAAACCGGTCGGGCAGGTAGAGCTCGGGCCGGATGGTGAGCGGGCCGTTGACGGCGAACTGCAGGTCGAGGACCAGCCGCCCGGGAGCGAGGGCGGCGAGGCCGAGGACGAGGCCGCCACCGAGGCCGGGTTTCCCCGCGGCGGCAAACCGGATCGCGGCGACGGCGGGAGCGAGAGCGAGCAGGGCAAGCCAAGGCCAGCTGGTGAACCCGGGCCCGGCGGCGGGCGAGACGGGAACAAATCCGGCGGCGGCGAGGGCAACGGCTCCTAGGGCGGCCAGGACGAGGGCGGTTTTCAGGGCGCGTGAGGGGCGGGTTTCCGTGTCGTCGGCCCAGGGCTCGCTCTCGTTGGCAGCTGAGGGTTTGGGCTTGCCGGGCGTGCGCCCGGCGGTGGACTTTGGTTGCGAGGGGTTGCCGGGTGTCCGGGCAGCTCGGCCGGTCGATGCGGGCTGGGGGGAACTGCCTGCGGCCTTGGCCTGCACTCCGGAAGCGATGCCGGCGGCAGGCACGGGCCGGGTCGGCTCGCCGGACTTGGCCGCGTCGGCGGAAACTCCGGGCGCAATTGGGCTGCCTCCCGCAGCTGGAACGGGCCGCGTTGGCTCACCGGACTGGGCGGCGGCGGCCGAGCCGCCCGCCGAAGCGGTACCGCCGGGTGCGCCCGCGGCCGGGACGGGGCGCGTTGGCTCGTTCGAACCCGGTGCGCTCCGGGCCGTGGAGGCCGGGCTCTGCGCAGGCTCTTGGCGGGCGGGGGGCGGGCTCGGGGCCGCGTTCGCCGGACCTCGTGCCTCGGGCTCTTGGCGGGGGCCGGGGGTGCTTCCGGTGGGAGGCTCTGCGCGTGGGGGCATATTGCCCGCGACGCTAGCAAGTTCGCGCCGCCCGGGAGCCGTGGCGGGGCGCGAGTCGTCGGATGCGCTTCAACCCTCCTCCGCACTTCGTTATTCCGGCCTTCGGAGCCTTCAGGAGGCGCAAGGAGGCCCCGTTGGGCCTTTTGGCGGACCTTCACCACCCGTCAAGCCTGTAAGGCAAGTCACACCGAACGCCGTAAACCCCCTCTAACTTTGGGTGATTTACACAGGTGAGCCGCGTGCCGGTTCCACCCGATCGGCCGACAGCGGGGGCACGTCTTGCCGACAGCGGTACCCCTTCGTTACTGTCCCGGGGTCCCCATTACAGTCAGGTCACGAAGTAGGACGACGAGCAAACCACCCCCGAGGTTGGCTCACCGGGTTCCCCCGCCCACAGTCCTCGACCCGGCTCCCCGACGATGGAAGGCCCTGTCTTGGCTTCACACCGCTCCCCCGGCGGCCAAGCTCCTTCCCCGGCATTGAAGGACGCACTGGAAGGTGCGGTCGTTCGTGTCCGGGGTGCGCACCGCATCGCCCCGCCCTCTTCGGCCCTCCGCGGCCGTGTCGTGGTTGCCGCTGTTGCGGCTGGTGCGTTCGCCGCTGCTGCTGCGGGCTCGACCCTCAAGACAGTCACCGACTCCGACGCCGCCTTCACCCCCCTGGCCAACAGCCAGGACGCCAGCGCTTCGCTGACCGCGGGAGGTGCGGGCTCCGGGGGCGCTCCGGAACTCCTGCCCACCGGCCACACCGTCGACGCCTCCGCCGAAGCCGCGAAGCTCGCTGACAGCGCTTCTGTCACGCAGGCTCGTGAGCAGCGCGAAGCCGACGCCGCCAAGAAGGCCGCCGAAGAAGCCTCCCGCCCCAAGACCTGCCTGCCCGCGCACGGCACCTTCACCTCGGGCTTCGGTGCCCGGTGGGGCACGAGCCACCTCGGCATCGACATCGCCAACGCCATCGGCACCCCGATCTACGCCGCCTCCGACGGCACCGTGATCGAGGCCGGCCCCGCCAGCGGCTTCGGTCTCTGGGTGCGGGTGCAGCTCGACGACGGCACGATCCAGGTCTACGGCCACATGAACAGCTTCTCCGTCAAGGAGGGCCAGAAGGTCAAGTGCGGCCAGCAGATCGCCGAGATCGGCAACCGCGGCCAGAGCACCGGCCCGCACCTGCACTTCGAGGTGTGGCAGAACGGCACCAAGAAGATCGACCCGCGGCCCTGGCTCGCCGCGCGCGGCATCGTTCTCTGATCCGTTCGCTCCCGGCACGGGAGCAGGCACCAGCACGTACGACAGCGGTAACCCGGCCGTAGAGCGACCACCCGCTCCGGCCGGGACACCGCGGGCAGCAGCAGGCGAAGGGCGCTGGACACACGCGCTCCGCCGAGCCGCTCGTACGCTGAAACCGGTCACAAGATCAAGGTTGGCCACTGCGGGCCAAACACAAACACCCGGATCGGGTACGTCTTCGCTCCCCGGCGCAGGCCGCCGGACACCATCGAGCGGATCCGGCCAGGTCACCGCGCCCGACCCGACCGGGCTTTCCGGACGAAGTTCGCACGCGTCGATCTTGAGGCCGATCGCCCCCGGCAGCGGAAACTCCCCAGGCCGCAGCGGATCCCCGCCGGCGTCCGATGTCACGGGAAAGCGGATCCAGGCCGCCCACAGCCGCCTCAGCGCCCGCAACGGGCTACCGCTGCCCGCCCGGTAACCGGCGGATGAAGTACGCCACCGCGACCTGCCACACCGTGCACAGCTCCGCCGGCTGCCGGACCGGCAACCAGCCCCAGGGCACAGCTCCCCTTGCGCCCCCCGCGGAGCGGACACGCGCGGCACTCCGGGCTCTGGTCGTCCAGCGGCGTCCCCGGCCGCAGGTGACACAACGCCCGTCCGCACCGAGCTCGTGCTGCCTGAGCAGCGCTCGCCAGGCGGCGGCCAGCCGGCACGCCTCCGCTCCCGCACGCGAAGGAATTCCCGAAGCCCCCGAAGGCTCCCGACCCCGATCCGGAACCGTCGACCCCAGGACTCCTCGCAGGTATTTTTGTACCCCCTCGGCCAACAGCCCAAACAGCACCGCGTCCACACCACTTTACCCCCTCCGTCGAACCTTTGTTCGATCGCAGGGTCAGTTCTACCGGGTGGGTACGACGATTCCGGCGGCGATCGAAGTGATCGCCGCCGGATTCACTCGGACGGGTGGCGCTACAGCTAGAGCTTCACCATCGGCACGCTGCCGATCAGCATCAGGCGGACCTTGCCCGCCGCGCCGAAGTCGATCGTGGCCGTGGCCCGCGGGCCGACGCCGTCGCAGGAGATCACCGTGCCGAGGCCGTACTTGTCGTGGCTGACGCGGTCGCCGACGTCCAGCTTCAGCGCCACCGTGTCCTTCCAGCCCTTGCCGAACGACGGCGTGCCCGACGAAGACGGCGAAGAAGACCGCCGGCCGCCCCAGGTGGTCGCCGCCCGCGGGGTGCCGCGCGAACCGGAACCGAAGGAGCCGAAGCCGCTGCTGGACGGCTCCAGCCGCCGCCAGTCGACCAGGTCCGGCGGCAGCTCGTCGAGGAACCGCGAAGCCGGGTTCATCGACGGCTGGCCCCACGCCGAGCGCGTGATCGCGCGCGAGACGTACAACCGCTTCCTGGCGCGGGTGATCGCGACGTACGCCAGCCGTCGCTCCTCGGCCAGCTCCGCCGGGTCGCCCAGCGCCCGCATGTGCGGGAAGACGCCGTCCTCCCAGCCGGTGCAGAACACCACGGGGTACTCCAGGCCCTTCGCGGTGTGCACGGTCATCAGCGTGACCACGCCCGCGCCGCCGTCGCCTTCCTCGCCGCCGTCGGGCGAAGGCACCGAGTCGGCGTCCGCGACCAGCGAAACGCGTTCGAGGAACGCCGGCAGCGAGCCCGGCGCCGGGACGCCGTCCTCGACGACCGGCTCGGCGTTCTCGTCCGCGGCGACCTCGGCGGTGATCTCGGTGAACTCCCGCGCGACGGTGACGAGCTCGTCGAGGTTTTCCACGCGCGTGTGGTCCTGCGGGTCTTCCGACTCCTCGAGCTCGATGCGGTAACCGGTCTTGTCCAGCACCGCTTCCAGGACGTCGTGCACCTCGGCGCCGTCCGCCACCAGCATCCCGAGCTCGTCGAGCATGGCCACGAACCCGCCGATCGCCTTGACCGAGCGCGGGTTCAGCAGCGGCACCTTGCCCTCGACGGCGTCCCGCAGCGCCTGGGCGAAGGAGATCCGCTCGCGCTCGGCGTGCGTCGCCACGACGGCCTCCGCGCGGTCGCCGATGCCGCGCTTGGGCACGTTCAGCACGCGCCGCAGGCTGACCGTGTCCTCGGGGTTCGCCAGCACGCGCAGGTACGCGATCATGTCGCGGACCTCGCGGCGCTCGTAGAACCGCACGCCGCCGACGACCTTGTACGGCAGGCCGAGCCGGATGAAGATCTCTTCGAAGACGCGGGACTGGTTGTTGGTGCGGTAGAAGACGGCGACGTCGGAGTAGTCGGCTTCGCCCTTCTCCGCCAGCGCGTCGATTTCGCCCGCGACGAACGCTGCTTCGTCGTGGTCGTTGTCCGCGACGTAGCCGACGATCTTCTCGCCGTCGCCCGAATCCGTCCACAGCCGCTTGGCCCGCCGGTTCGGGTTCCGCTCGATCACGGCGTTGGCCGCGTTCAGGATCGTCTGCGTGGAGCGGTAGTTCTGCTCCAGCAGGATGGTGTGCGCGTTCGGGAAGTCCCGCTCGAACTCCTCGATGTTGCGGATCGTCGCGCCGCGGAAGGCGTAGATCGACTGGTCTGCGTCACCGACGACGACCAGCTCGGCCGGCTCGACGCCCGCTTCGTTCGGCGCGGTCCCGGCCAGCTCGCGGACCAGGGTGTACTGCGCGTGGTTCGTGTCCTGGTACTCGTCGACCAGCACGTGGCGGAAGCGCCGCCGGTAGTACTCGGCGACGTCCGGGAACGTCTGCAGCAGCGAGACCGTGCGCATGATGAGGTCGTCGAAGTCGAAGGCGTTGGCCTGGTTCAGCCGCCGCTGGTATTCGCCGTAGACCTCGGCGACGCGGCGCTCGAGGTCGTTGCCCGCGTTCGCCGCCGCGGTCTCCGGGTCGGTGAGCTCGTTCTTCAGGTTCGAGATGTGCACGGCGAGCGTGCGGGCGGCGTAGCGCTTCGGGTCGATGTCGAGGTCCCGCGCCACCAGGGTGATCAGCCGCTTGGTGTCGTCGGAGTCGTAGATGGAGAAGCTCGACGACATGTCCAGGACCTTGGCCTCGCGGCGCAGGATCCGCACGCACATGGAGTGGAACGTCGACACCCACATCGCGTTCGCGCGGCGCCCGACGAGCGCGGCGACGCGCTCGCGCATTTCGGCGGCGGCCTTGTTGGTGAACGTGATCGCCATGATTTCGCCGGGGTGCACCCGGCGTTGCCCGAGCAGGTAGGCGATCCGGCGGGTCAGCACCCGGGTCTTGCCCGAACCCGCGCCCGCCACCACCAGCAGCGGGCCACCGGCGTGGGTGACCGCTTCGCGCTGGGCGGGGTTGAGGTCGTCGAGCAGCTCGGCCTGCCCGCCGGCGGCGGGCTTGCGCACAGGGGTCGCGGCGGGGAGATCGAAGAGGGTGTCCATCGTGCGTCCACGCTACCCCGGGTGGGTGGGAGTGCGGCACAGCGTGCCGAGGCGGGTCGGGCGGGCGGACGCCCGGTCGGCGCGAGCGGCTACGGCGGTGGGCGTAGCTCCGGATGTCGCCTGCCACCCGACGCGCCGCGGGTTCCACGCGCGGAGCATCGGCGACATGGAAGACACCAGCTCCGCCCGCATCCGGGCCGCCGACGCCGATCGTGAACGCGTCGCCACCACCGTCCAGACCGCCGGTGCCGAAGGCCGGCTCACCCTCGACGAGGTCGAAGAACGCCTCAGCCGCGTCTACTCCGCGCGGTTCACCGACGAACTCGCCGCGCTCACCACCGACCTGCCGCGGCCCGCGCCGCCGTCGCCCGGCTTCCCGCTGACCCGGGAGGCGCTGCGGCGCCATCCCGCGCTGCGCGTCCACCTCGCCGTCGTGGTCGCGATCGCCGTGCTGGTGGTCGTCCGGTGGGCGGTGCTGGGCGCCGGGTTCTTCTGGCCGGCGTTCCCGGTGTTCTGGCTCGGGATGAGCCTCTTGGTCCACGCCCGGGTGCGCTCGGTCCGGCAGCGGCCCCGTGCCGCTGTGCCATACTGACCGCATGCGGCACCACGCGAAGCGATTTTTCTACGGGACCCGGACTCCGGCTCCCGTGATCGCGTAGTGCCCGAACCGCCATCACGCCAGCCCCGGAGTCCACGGACCCGGGGCTGTCGCCGTCCCTGGGGCCGAATCCGGGCTTCAAGGAAGAGGTCCCGATGAACGCACACGCGACGAACGCCGACGGCCAGCCCGCCGAGCACACTCCCGCGGGCGACGACATCGCGTCGCTCCGGGAGGAGATCGACTGGCTGGACAAGGAGATCCTGCGGCTGGTCAAACGCCGGGTCGAGGTGTCCAAGACGATCGGGGCCGCGCGGATGGCCGCCGGCGGCACGCGCATCGTCTACAACCGCGAGATGGACGTGCTCGCGCGCTACCGCGAACTCGGCCCCGACGGCCGGCAGCTGGCCATGGCGCTGCTGAACCTGGGCCGCGGGCGGCTCGGCCGGTAACGGTTACCCGAATTCGGGGACTTCCCCGAGGCACCGGGGGCCCCGGTGCGGGCAGACTGGGGTCATGGACTGGCTCGTTAACCTCATCGCCGTCATCGTCGCGCTCGCGAGCGTGCTGGCCGCGCTGGGCCATGTGGGGTATCTGGCGTTGCTCAACAACGCGGCGGGTAAGCGGGCCGGGGGCGCTCCGGTGGCGCAGTACGTCAAGAGCAGGTGGGCCGTTGCCGGCGGTACCACCGCGGCTTCGCTCTTCGCCTGGTTGCTCACGGCCGGGGGACCGACGCTGGACATCTTCGCGATCATCGTCGCCGCGGGTAGCGGCGTGGTGGCGACGAAGGCGCTGCAATCCACGCGCGACCGTTACCGCACGGGAGGCTGAAACTCCTGATCAGGGCCGATGGCGCTGGGTGAAACTTCACAGCGTCACCATCGCCCGTTCGGTCGCGCCCGACCGAGTGAAACCTCTGCAACTTGCAGGTTTGGGGGCGACTTTCTCCGCCGGATGCTCCTAGGGTTGACGGCGTGAGGACCCTTGCGTCTGGGTCGGGCGATGCCCGCGGGACGCGCGGGGGCACTGGCCCCGCGCGCCTCCAGTCGCGTGCGCGTGCATTTGCGCAGGATTCCGAACAGGATTCCGCGCGTGAGGGTGCTCCGATCGGGTCGTCTCGCCGCCGGATGGCGTCAGGACCGCACCGCCGGGTGGTCGAGCCCACATGAGCCAAGGCACGGAGTTCCACGGGCACGCCGCGGCGGCCGCGCATCCCGGGCGGCACCGGCGCGGCGGCGCGGAGAGCTGGACGCCCCCGCTGCCCCAGCACCGCCCGGTGCGCCACCACGCGGCCGGAGCGGCGCCCGAGCCGGGCTCGCTTCCGTTGCGGCGACAGGGGTCTGGTGAGGCGCCGGAGGGTGGCTCGTATTCCTTGCGGTACCGCGGGGTGGCCGACGCGGCGGACGGTGGCTCGCCTCCCGTGCGGTACCGGGGGGCGGCCGAGGCGCCGGGAGACTCCTGTTTCTGGCCGCACTACACGCCGGCCGAGCCGCCCGAAGGTGGCTCCCACCCCCGGTGGCACCGCGGAGCGGCCGAACCGCCGGAAGACTCCGGTTTCTGGCCGCATTACGCGCCCGCCGAGCCGCCCGGAGGTGGCTTCCTTCCCTTGCCGCACTACCCCTCGGCCGGATCGCCGGAGGGCGGCAGCCGCCCTTTCCCGCGCCGCGCCACCGAACCCGCGCCGGCCGATCCGCCGGTGTCCGGGTCTCTGCCGCTTCCGCAGCCGTCGCTGCCGCAACCGCGGGACCGGCGGCCCTCGTCGCCGCTCTTTCCGGCCGCGCACGGCAGTCTCCCGCTCGACGCCTTCGAAGACGACGACCTCGATCCCGGCCCGGACGAGGCGCCGGCCGCCGAAAGCCGTGCCGACCTGGCCGCCCGGCGCACCCGCGTCTCGCTGGTCGCGCCCGAGCCGCGGGGTGCGGACTTCGACGATGACGACGTCCGCATCTACTCCGCCCCTCCCCTCGACGGCCTGGGCGGCTTCACGATCGGGTCCGTTCCCGCGTCGGTGACGCCGCCGAAGACGTGGCGGAAGGCCGCCTGGTTCGCCACCGGTGCGTCCGGTGCCGTGGTCGTCGGCCTGCTCTGCGCCGGCTCCTTCCTGGTCGGGAAGCCGCCGATGGACCAGGCCGTGCAGGGCGCGTGGCCCGGCTACCAGGGCGTGCCGACGATCGCCGACCCCACCGGCGAGCACCGGCCGCCGACGCAGGGCGGCTCCGCGCCGGAGCCGGAATCCGCGTCGCGGCCGGAAACCACCTCCGGGAAGGCCCAGAGCGGCGGTGGCGCCGGGCCGGTCGACGGCGTGGCTCCCCCGCCCGCCCGCGGCACCGCCACCCCCGCCTCCCCGGCGAAGCCCGGCCCGGCCGAGCCGGGCGCGACCCCGCGGAAGCCGCCGGTCACGCCCGCCCAGCGCGAAACCCCGGTCAAGCCGCCGTGGTGGTACTCCTTCCCGCCGGACGCCCAGACCATGGGGGACAACTCGGAGAAGTTCTTCAACACCGTCACCACCGACCCGTCCGCGGCGTCGTCGGTGACCACCGGCCACCTGCACGACCAGGGGCCGCAGGCGCTCGCCGACCGGTACGCCGGGATCGCCTACTTCGAGGTCAAGAAGGTCAGCATCGACCAGCAGCGCGGCGTCACGGTCAACACCGTCGAAGTCACCCACACCGACGGGACCAAGACCGTCGAGGAGCGCACCTTGACCTTCGGCGACGGCGACAAGATCACGGCTGACGGTCAGTAGCGGATCCTGCACGTGCGGTTCGCCCGTTCTGATGCACGTGCGGTGCGCCGAGCGGTTATGCCTGGTCCGGGTGGGTGACATAAGCTGCCGCTCGTCGTGTGGCGACGGCATTCCGGCGACAGAGCCTGGTGGTCGCCGTCCGCACAGGGTTACCTGACGACAGCGAATCCGGAAACCGGCCACGAGTCGGCCGACCGGACCAACGGAAACCCGGCCGAACGGCCGAGTGACCGTCCCCGGAACCCAGAGCGAGGACTTTCGTGCTTGATCGGCAGCGCACACGGCGTGAGTCACCTCACGCCGTCCGCGTCGAGGACGTCATCCCGGCCGAGATCCTGGACGGCGTCGCCGACGCCCGCAGCGCGAGCCGCAAGATCCAGGCCGTCAAGGACTTCTACGCCAAGATCGCCCGTGACTCGGCGGGCGCGCTGGCGCTCCTGAGCCCGGCACTGGTCGAGGGGACGGCCGGCGAGCTGGTCCGCACCTGGAGCGCGATGGACGCCATCGACGTCCAGGAGGCCGACACGCAGATCAAGCCGGACGGCTCGATCCTCGCTGTCGCGACGCTGCACCGGCCGGACGGTGCCCTGGTGCGCGTGACCCAGCTGTTCCGGGTCGCCGACAGCGGCGGGCTGATCACCGAAGCCGAGCTCGTCTCGGCCCAGTACATGTAGCCCACGGCGACCACCCCTTCACCCCTGGTTCAAGTGCCCGTGCCGAATTCGTGTGCGCAGAGTGAGCGCCTAGCCTTGTCACGGACCGGTCTCGGAAAAGCCGGTTCAGAGCCCACGACATGTGCATACGCTCCAACGAAGCGGCGTGCTCGTGGCCGCGTCACCAGGCACCGATCCGCCCGTCCTGGTGAAGCCGGAGCCCAAAGGGAGGTCGCGTGAGCGACGAGGGTCGTCTGGTCGCCGATCGATACCGCATCGTCGGCCGGATCGGCACGGGCGCGATGGGGGCCGTCTGGCAGGCGCACGACGAGGTCCTGGGCCGCACCGTGGCCATCAAGCAGCTCCTGCTCCAGCCGCACCTGGACGAGCACGACGCCGAGGACGCCCGCCAGCGGACGATGCGCGAGGGCCGGATCGCGGCCCGGCTGCACCACCCCAACGCGATCTCCGTCTTCGACGTCGTCACCGACGACAACGGCCAGCCGTGCCTGATCATGGAGTACCTCAACTCCACCAGCCTGGCCGCCGTGCTGCAGGAGCGCCGCACGCTGCCGCCGACCGAGGTCGCGCGCATCGGCGCCCAGGTCGCCGCGGCACTGCGCGAGGCGCACGCGGTCGGGATCGTGCACCGCGACATCAAGCCGGGCAACATCCTCCTCGGCGCCAACGGCACCGTGAAGATCACCGACTTCGGCATCTCGCGGGCCAAGGACGACGTCACGGTCACCAAGACCGGGATGATCGCCGGCACTCCCGCCTACCTGGCCCCCGAGGTCGCCATCGGCGGCGAGCCGGGGCCGGAGTCCGACGTCTTCTCGCTCGGCTCCACGCTCTACGCGGCGTGCGAGGGCCAGCCGCCGTTCGGGCTGTCCGAGAACACGCTGAGCCTGCTGCACGCGGTCGCCGCCGGGCAGATCAACCCGCCGCGCCAGTCCGGGCCACTGGCCAGCGTGCTGGCCGTGCTGCTGCACCCGGAAATCGAGCACCGGCCGACCGCCGAGGAGTGCGAGGAACTGCTCGCCGCCGTCGCCCGTGGCGAGACGCCGCTCGGCGGCCCGGCCGACGAGACCATGATGGCGCCGTCCGCCGGCGTCCTCGGCGCGGCCGCCGTCGCCGACCCGAACGCGACGCAGATGTTCGACGAGATCCCCGCGGGTCACTCGGGCACGCTGCTCGCCGGCGGCGGGGCGCCGACGCAGGCCGTGCCGTACTACGACGATGACGACTACCCGGAGGGCACCGGCTACCCGGAGGACGACTACGACGGGTACGGCCACTACCCCGAGGACGACCACCACGCGGCCGGGGGCGTGCCGCCCGGGCTGGCCGCGACCCGCGCCGTGCCGGTGCCGCCGCACGAGCAGGGGTACGAGGACGACTACGACGATTACGACGACGATCCCGAGCCGCCCCCGGCCCGGTCCCGGCCCCAGCTGAGCCCGGTCGACGACGACGAGGGCAAGCCGGGCGCGTGGAAGCGCCCGGCGATCATCGGCGGCATCGTGGTCGTGGGCCTGGTCGCGCTCGTCGTCTGGCTGCTGAGCCCGAACAACCCGGAGGCCCCGGCCGCGCCGGTGCCCAGCAGCAAGCCGTCGCCCGTCGCGACGTCGCAGTCGGAGCCGTCCACGACCCAGGACTCGTTCACCCCGGTGGAGGTGCCCCCTCCCGCGTCGGAGACGACCTCGTCGACGAAGCGCGCGACGACCTCGCGGGCGACCGAAACGCCGGTGACCACGACGCCGAAGACGACTCCGAAGACGACCACACCTACGGAGTCGACTCCGGAAACGACGCCTACCACGCCGGTGACGTCCACACCACCCCCCACGTCGTGACCCGAGGTAAGTCTTGAGTTCTGAAGGCACCATCGTCGGCGGCCGGTTCCGGCTGGACCAGCCGATCGGCCGCGGCCGCGCGGGCATCGTGTGGCTCGCGTTCGACACGCGGCTGTTCCGCACCGTCGCGATGAAGCGGATGTACCTGCCGGTCGGCGCGGGTGAGCGCGCCGAGCAAGCGCGGGCCGCCGCCATGCAGGAAGGCAAGGACGCGGCCCGGATCGAGCACCCGTGCGCGATCAAGGTGTTCGACGTGCTGCCGGACGGCCAGGACGTCTGGCTGGTGATGGAGTACATCCCGTCGCGCAGCATGGCGACGTTCCTCGCCGAGCACGGCCGGCTCACCCCCGACCAGGCGGCACTGCTGGGCATCCAGCTCGGGAACGCGCTGGCGGCCATCCACGGGGCCGGCTTCGTGCACCGCACCCTCGAGCCGGGCACGGTGCTGCTGGCCGACGACGGCGGCGTCAAGCTCACCGACATCGGCATCAGCGGCGGCGGGCCGAGCCCGGCGTACGTGGCGCCCGAGGTCGCCCGCGGGCTGCCGGGCACGCCGGCGTCGGACGTCTTCTCCCTCGGCGCGACGCTCTACACGTCCGTGGAGGGCGTGCCGCCGTTCGGGGACGACGGCCAGTCGTCCGAACGCCCGCCGCAGAACTCGGGCGTCCTGACCGAGGCGCTGCGCAAGATGCTGCGCGCGGACCCGACCACCCGGCCGACGATGGCGGACACCGTCCACTCGCTGAAGGCGATCACCGAAGGCCGCGAGACGGCGTTCATCCCGCCGACCGCGCCGGCGATGCCGACCATGCCCGTCGGCTGGCCGGCAACGCAGGGCGCCCCGCAGATGCCGCCCCAGGGGCCGCCGATGGCGCCGTCGGGCCCGCAGTTCCAGCCGCAGTACCCGATGACGCCGCCGCCCGGCTACGCGCAGGGAGCGACGCAGCAGATCCCGCCGGTCCCGCCGGCTTCGCAGATGACGCAGTACGCGCCGCCGCCCGCTGCCGCGGCGCAGCAGGCCGAGGCCTGGAACCTGCCGGTGTCGAAGAAGACGCTGGTCACCGTGGCCGCGATCCTCGCCGCGGTGCTGGTCGGCATCCTCGTCACGGAGCTGTTCTTCGTCTAGGCCACCTTGGCGGTCGCCGCGCGCATGGCTTCCAGCAGCGTGCGGACGGCCGGGTGGCCCCAGGCGCGCGACGCGACGGCGGCGTGGATGGCGCGGAAGGGTTCCGGGTTGCGGATCCGGCGGACGACGACGCCGGGGTGCTGCGCACCGAGCCCCAGCTCCGGGATCAGGCCGACGCCGATGCCGGCCGCCACGAACCCCTGCGCCGTCTGGTAGTCCTCGGATTCGACGACGACGTTCGGGGTGAACCCGGCGGACGCGCACGCGCTGTCCAGGATGTCTCGGCAGATGCCGGGCAGGCCGTCGACGCCGACCCAGGCTTCCTCGGCGAAGTCCGTCAGGTCGAGCACGCGCTTGCGGGCCAGCGGGTGGGTCTTCGGCAGCACGGCCCGGTACGGGTCGTCCAGCAGGTGCACCAGCTCGACCCCCTTGGCGGGCGGCGTCCGGCGCGGGAAGACGGTGATGGCGACGTCGGCGTGGCCCGCCTCGACGTCGACCATCGGGTCGTCCGGCTCGACGAGCTTGAGGTCGAGGCGCACGCCGGGGTGCTCGCGGCGGACCGCGGCGATGGCGGGCGGGACCAGCGACGCACCGGCCGTGGCGAAGTAGCGGATGGTGACGCGGCCGGTGCGGCCCTCCTTGAGCTCGGTCAGCGCCGCCTCGGCCTTGGCGAGCTCGGTGCTGAGCGTCTCGGCGTGTTCGCACAGCAGCGCACCCGCCGCCGTCGGCCGGACGCCCCGCCCGACGCGTTCGAGCAGTTCGGTGCCGGCCTCGCGCTCCAGCGTGGACAGCTGCTGGCTGATCGCGGACGGCGTGTAGCCCAGGTTGCGGGCCGCGGCGGTGATCGACCCGCTGGTGATGACGGCACGGAGGACCTGCATGCGGCGGACGTCCAGCATGCCCTCGATCGTACAGATCAGCTTAAGTGTTCATGCAGTTAATTTCGCTTGTCCTTACGTCTGGTCCGGGTGAAGCTGACCTCGGCTGTCGAAGGAGGACTGGGGTGGGCGAGACGAAGACCCTGCTCAGGATCGGTGCGCTGGCGCTGATGTGGGGTTCGAGCTTCTTTTGGATCAAGCTGGGGCTGGGGATGTTCTCGCCGGTTCAGCTGGTATTGGCGCGGCTGCTGCTCGGCGCCGCCATGCTGCTGGTGCTGTGCCGCCTGCAGCGGGCCCGGCTCCCGCGCGACCGCCGGACGTGGGGGCACCTGGCGGTGGCGGCGTTCTTCCACAACGCGCTGCCGTTCCTGCTGTTCGCGATCGGCGAGACGACGGTCGACTCGGGCATCACCGGCGTCCTCAACTCGACGACGCCGCTGTGGGTGCTGCTCGCCGCGCCGCTGATGGGGACGTCGTCCCGGATGACGGGGGTGCGGCTGGCCGGCCTGGTCGCGGGCCTCGGCGGGATCCTGCTGATCTTCGCGCCGTGGCAGGCGTCGGGCCTGCTGAGCTGGGGTGCGCTGGGCTGCCTCGCGGCGGCGGCGAGCTACGGCTTCGCGTTCGTCTACGAGGGCAAGTACCTGTCGGACCCGTCGGTGTCGCCGTACGCGACTTCGGCCGGCCAGATGGTGCTGGCCAGCGGAATGCTGGTCCTGGCGCTGCCGGCGGGTGGGTTCGCGCCGGTGCACGTTTCCGCAGGACCGCTGCTGGCGGTGCTGGTGCTGGGCATCGGGTCGACGGGGATCGCCTTCGCCCTGAACTACCAGCTGCTGGCCAGCGAGGGCGCGGTGGCGGCGTCAGTGGTCGGGTACCTGCTGCCGGTGGTTTCGGTACTGCTCGGCGCGGTGTTCCTCGGCGAGCAGCTGCACCTGCGGGTGATCGCGGGCATGGTGATCGTGCTCGGCGGGGTGGCGCTGACGCGGCTCCCGAAGCGCGCGCCGACGGCGGCACCGGTCATGGAACGGGTCTAGACGAGCCGGCGGTCGGAGGCCCAGCGGGAGAGCTCGTAGCGGTTCGAAAGCTGGGTCTTCCGCAGGACGCTCGACACGTGCGTCTCCACCGTCTTCACCGAGATGAACAGCTCCGACGCGATCTCCTTGTACGCGTACCCGCGCGCCAGCAGCCGCAGGACGTCCCGCTCGCGAGGCGTCAGCAGGTCCAGCTCGGGGTCGTTGATCGGCGCCGAACCCGGGCGGTCGGCGAACGCGTCGAGGACGAAGCCGGCCAGCCGCGGCGAGAACACCGCGTCGCCGTCGGACACGCGGACCACCGCGCGGACCAGTTCCTTCGACGAGATCGTCTTCGTCACGTAGCCGCGGGCGCCCGCGCGGATGACCGCGATGACGTCCTCCGCCGCGTCCGAGACCGACAGCGCCAGGAACACCACGTCCGGCAGCTCCGGGCGGACGCGGCGCAGCACTTCGGCGCCGCCGCCGTCGGGCATGTGGACGTCGAGCAGCACGACCTGGGGCTTCGTGCGGGCGATACCGGCCACCGCTTCGGCGACCGACCCGGCCTCGCCGACCACGCGGACCTCGTCGGTGATCGAGTCGAGCTCGGTACGCACCCCGGCGCGGAACAGCGCGTGGTCATCGACGAGGAACACCTTGACCGGTTCACGCTGGTTGTCCGTCACGTCGTCGAGCATAGCCGCCTCACGCCGCTCCCTTTCCCGCTTTCACCGGCATGGCGAGCTGCACTTCGGTGCCCTCGCCCGGCGCCGTCCGGACCTTGCACGTGCCGCCGTGCCTGCTCATCCGGCCACGGATCGAGTCGGCGAGGCCGTGGCGGTCGTCCGGGACGAGGTCGGGGTCGAAGCCCTTGCCGCGGTCGCGGACGAACACCGTCACCGACGTCGGCTCGACCTCGGCGTACACGCTGACCTCGTCGACGCCGGCGTGCTTGGCCGCGTTGACGATGGCTTCCCGCGCGGCCTGGACGAGCGCCACCAGCGATTCGTCCAGTTCGGCGTCGCCGACGACGACCTGGCCGACCGAGATCGCGAAGGTGTCCTCGACCTCGCCGCACGCCGTCGCGAGCGCTTCGGACAGCTGGCCGGTCGCCGCTTCCTCGACGTTCTCGGCGGGCTTGCCGTAGCCGTTGGGGCCGTAGAGCCAGCCGCGCAGCTCGCGCTCCTGGCTGCGGGCCAGCCGCGCGACCTCGCGGGGCTGTTCACTCTGCTTCTGGATCAGCGCGAGGGTCTGCAGCACCGAGTCGTGCAGGTGGGCGGCGATCTCGGCGCGTTCGTCGGTGCGGATGCGGGCCTTGCGCTCGTCGGAGAGGTCCCGGACCAGCCGCAGCCAGAACGGCACAGTCAGCACCGCGACCCCGATCAGGGTGGCGATGACGGCGATGAGCGCGAACTGGACCTGGTCGAGGCTGCCGCTGCGGAGCACGACGACGCCGATGCCGGTGATCACCAGCGCGACGCCGGCGACGATCCGGATGGCGGCCGACCAGCCGCCCCCGCCGAGGAACGCCCCGGCGAAGCCGTCCTTCGCGCCGACCTTCCAGCGGCGACGCTGCGACTCGTCGGCCTCGCGCCAGACGACCGCGGCACCGATCATGGCGACGGCCAGTGGCACCGCGACCCAGCCGCTGATGAACCCGGTGAGCGTCCCGCTGGCGACGGCGAGGCCGACGCCCAGCGCGATCAGCCCGAACGCCTGCTGGCGTTCCTTCGGGGTCGGCGCGTCCGCGGCTTCTTCGGACTGCTGCTGGACGAACACCCAGAGGAGGCCGTAGGCGAGCAGCCCGGCGCCGTTGAGCGCGGCGAGCAGCGCGAAGGCCGTCCGCACCCAGACGACCGGCACGCCGAGGTGATCGGCGAGCCCCCCGGCGACGCCGGCGATGGCCCGCCCCGACCGGCGCCGGAACATCTTGGGCGCGGCCGGTTCCGTGGTGGCGATCGCCTGCTCGGCGGTGACGTGGTCGAGGGACTCCTGCACGCCGTCCATGGTCACACGCTCCGGAGTGCGGTTCCATCGGGGAAACCCCTGATCCGGTGGAAGACTGCCGATCATGCCTGCATCGCTGGACGGCCGCGTCGCGCTGGTCACCGGAGTCAGCCGCCGAGCGGGGATCGGCCACGCGATCGCCGGAGGGCCGGGCGAGCTCGGCGCCACCGTCTTCCGCCACCACTACGCACCGCACGACCGGGAACAGCCGTGGGGCGCGGATCCCGCCCGGCCCGCGGGGCTGGAGCTGGAGCTGGCGGCGCGGTGAACGCGGTCAACCCCGGCCCGGTCGACACCGGCTACGCGCCCCCGGACGTGCACGAGGCGATGCGGCGCCGGTTCCCGCGAGGCCGGTGGGGCACGCCGGAAGAAGCGGCGAAGCTGGTGGGCTTCCTGGCGACGGACGACGCGGACTGGATCACCGGCCAGACGATCAGCTCCGAAGGCGGCTTCCGCCGCTGAGCGCGACCCCCGTCTCCCCTCGGGGAAACCTCAGGGACCATCCCGGATGTCCCGCCGCCGCCGGTGTCGCATGCTTCTCGGTATGAGTGGTGCGAGCGAAACCCGGTCGCCGAAGCCGGGTGCCCTGAACGGCTTCGAGGAGACCGTCAAGGACTTCTGGGTCAGCCGGCCCCGGCGGCCGCACTCCGGGCGGAAGCTGGCCGGGGTGGCCGCCGCCATCGGGCGGCGGTACGGGGTCGATCCCGTCGTCGTGCGGATCGCCTTGGTGGTCACGACGATCTTCGGCGGCTTCGGCGTTCCCTTCTACCTGCTGGGCTGGTTGTTCCTGCCCGGCGAGAGCGACGAGGTCTCCGGCTTCGAAAGCCTCATCGGGCGCGGCCGGTCGTCGGTGTCGCCCGCGTTCGCCGTCGTGCTCATGGTCCTCACCGTCGTCAGCGCCGGGGGCTTCCTCAGCGGCTCGTGGTTCGACGGCGGCGGGCTGATCAGCTTCGCCCTCATCGCCACCGCGCTCTACCTGCTGCACCGCAGCCGCGGCCACGAGAACCGCCCCGCGCCGGTCGCCGCACGGACGTCGTACCCGGCCTTCACCGAAAACGGAGCCTTCACCATGACCGACACCGCCGAGGCGCCGTCGCCGGCGCGGGGCTGGGATCCCCTGGCCGCCGACCCGGCCGGCTGGGACCTGCCCGACGCCCCGCCCGCCCCGGAGCCGCCGCCCGTCACGCCACCGCAGCCGTCGTACCGGGCGCCGCGGCGGCGGCACCGGTCGAAGGCCGGCTCGGTGACGTTCGCGCTCGCCGTGCTGACCGCCGGGGCCGGGGTGCTGGCCGGCCTCGACGGCGCCGGCTGGTTCTCCGCGCAGCACATCATCGGCCTGGTGCTCGGCGTGGTCGGGATCGGCCTGGTCACCGGCGCCTTCACCGGTGGCGGGCGCGGCCTGATCGGCCTGGCGATCCCGCTGTCGATCGCCGGGATGGTGCTGACCACGGCGCCGTTCCACGACCTCAACGTCCGTGGCGGCGTCGGCGACTCCGGCGAGACACCGCAGTCGGTGGCCGCCGTGAAGCCGCTCTACCAGCACGCCGCGGGCGAGTACGAAATCAACCTGGCCGGGGTGCCGGCCGGCGCGCCGTACACGACGACCGTGTCCAACGGCGCGGGCGACACCACGGTCATCGTGCCGGAGACCGCCGACGTCACCTTCGACTGCCGCACCGGGGCCGGCGAGGTCTCGTGCTTCGATCACCGGAGCGAGGGCGTCAGCCAGGACGCCGTGACCGGGACGGACACCGGCAGCGACGGCGTCGGCGGCCAGCAGATCACCCTGAAGGTGTCGAACAGCTTGGGCAATGTGGAGGTGCGACGTGGCTGAGCAGAACCCTTACGCCTACGACGAGACGACCGGCACCGAGCCCGCTCCGCGCGGGGGCCTCAACGTCTTCACCCTGATCGTCGGCGTCGCGACGCTGCTGGTGTCGGCGTACGTCCTCTCCGACGGCGCCAGCTGGCTGCCGCCGTTCGACTTCCGCTGGGTGATCGCCGGCGGCGCGGTGTTCGTGGGGCTGCTGCTGCTCGGCGCGTCGTTCGGCGGCAAGCGGCGGCGCTGACCCACCGAAATCCCTCGAGGCCCCGGATCCCACGCCGGGGCCTCGAGCCCTGTTCAGGGCGAGGTCATTCCCACTCGATGGTGCCCGGCGGCTTGGACGTCACGTCCAGTACCACCCGGTTGACCTCCGCGACCTCGTTGGTGATGCGCGTGGAAATCCGCTCGAGGACGTCGTAGGGCAGGCGCGTCCAGTCCGCGGTCATCGCATCCTCCGACGACACCGGCCGCAGCACCACCGGGTGCCCGTAGGTCCGGCCGTCGCCCTGGACGCCGACGCTGCGGACGTCGGCGAGCAGCACCACCGGGCACTGCCAGATGGTGCGGTCCAGCCCGGCCGCCGTCAGCTCCTCACGCGCGATCAGGTCCGCCGCACGCAAGGTGTCGAGGCGCTCCTGGTCGACCGCGCCGATGATCCGGATGCCCAGACCGGGGCCGGGGAACGGCTGGCGCTGCACGATCGTCTCCGGCAGCCCCAGCTCCAGGCCGACCCGGCGGACCTCGTCCTTGAACAGCAGCCGCAGCGGCTCGACCAGCTCGAACTGCAGGTCGTCCGGCAGGCCGCCGACGTTGTGGTGGCTCTTGATGTTGGCCGTGCCCTCGCCGCCACCGGACTCGACGACGTCCGGGTACAGCGTGCCCTGGACCAGGAACTTGTAGTCGCCCTGGGCCTTCAGGTCGCGCTCGGCCTGCTCGAACACGCGGATGAACTCGCGGCCGATGATCTTGCGCTTCTGCTCCGGGTCGGTGACGCCGGCCAGCGCGTCGAGGAAGCGCTGCCGGGCGTCGATGGTGACCAGGTTGACCCCGGTGGCGGAGACGAAGTCCTGCTCGACCTGGGTGCGCTCGCCCGCCCGCAGCAGGCCGTGGTCGACGAACACGCACGTCAGCCGGTCGCCGATGGCGCGCTGGACCAGCGCGGCCGCGACGGCGGAGTCGACCCCGCCGGACAGGCCGCAGATCGCGCGGCCGTCGCCGATCTGGTCGCTGATCCGCTGGACCTGCTCCTCGACGATCGACGACGTCGTCCACTGCGGCTCGATGCCGGCGATGTCGCGCAGGAACCGGCGCAGCACCTCCTGGCCGTGCGGCGAGTGCGCGACCTCCGGGTGGTACTGGACGCCGGCGAAGCGACGCTCGACGTCCTCGAAGCCGGCGACCTCGGCGCCGTCCGAAGACGCCGTGACGACCGAGCCCTCCGGGGCCTTGGTGACGCTGTCGTTGTGGCTCATCCAGGCGGGCTGGTGCGCGGGCAGGCCGGAGTGCAGGACCCCGCCGTCCCCGGTCACGCGGACCTCGGTGCGGCCGAACTCGCGGACACCGGTCGGCTCGACGACCCCGCCGAGCGCACTGGCCAGCAGCTGGTGGCCGTAGCAGATGCCGAACATCGGCACGCCCGCTTCGGTGAGCTTCGGGTCCATGCCCGGGGCCCCTTCGGCGTACACGCTCGAAGGGCCGCCGGAGAGGATGATGGCCGCGGGGTTCTTCGCGAGGATCTCTTCGGTGGACGCGCTGTGCGGGACGACCTCCGAGTAGATCTGTGCCTCGCGGACGCGCCGGGCGATCAGCTGCGCGTACTGCGCCCCGAAGTCCACGACGAGAACCGGACCGGTGGGACTGGGCACCTGGCGACCTCCTGCGACGGTGGGATAGGCCTCCATCGTCCCAGGTGGGCCGGGTCACCCGGATTCAGGGCCGGTCCTGTCCTCGATCGGGCCTACGGTGCCCGGTATGGCTGTGAACTGGACGAAGGAACTGACCGACCAGCTCGACTTCCACTGGAACTTCCTGGTGCACCGGAAGCTCGAAGGGCTCACCGACGACGAGTACTTCTGGCAGCCGGTCGCGGGCTGCTGGACCGTGCGGCCGAGGAAGTCGGACGACGAACCCGGCACCGGCCCGTTCACCATCGACTTCGCCTTCCCGGAGCCGACGCCGCCGCCGGTCACGACGATCGCCTGGCGGCTCGGCCACATCCTCGTCGGCGTGCTGGGCGCGCGGATCGGGGCGCACTTCGGCGGCGCGCCGATCGGCTACGAGACCTACCCCTACCCCGGGACCGCCGTCGAGGCGCTCGCCGAGCTCGACAAGCTCTACGCGCAGTGGGTCGAAGGGGTGAAGTCGCTCGACGAAGAGGCCTTGGCCCGGCCGTGCGGACCGGCCGAGGGCCCGTACGCGGAGTACCCGATGGCCACCCTGGTGCTGCACATCCACCGCGAGCTGATCCACCACTGCGCCGAAGTCCTACTCCTGCGCGACCTCTACCGGAGCCGGTAGCAGCGCGAAGCCCAGCGCGAGCCCCAGCAGCAGCGGCAGGCCGTGGTTGTCGTGCGCCAGCGTGTCCACCACGGCCAGCACCGGCGCGGCGAAGGCGATGACCCGGAACTGCACCGGCAGCACCACGCCGTAGCGGCGCGAAGCCACCATGACGACCGCCGCCAGGCCGCCGATCAGGCCCACCACGCACATCGAGTTGCCCGCGCCGACCGGGTTGAGCCAGACGTAGCTCATGAACTGGCCGAAGAGGCCGCAGCCGAAGTACAGCAGCAGCCACCGCGCGCGGCCGAACACGCGCTCGGCGACCGCGCCGAAGAACGCCAGCCAGAGCAGGTTGGACGTCAGGCCGAAGGTCCAGCCGTCCTGGAAGAACATGCCGGTCACCAGGCGGTACCACGCGCCGGCGTCGATGCGGGCCGCGTCGCGGACGACCGCGTCGTACAGTGGCGGGTGCACCAGCTGGGCGATCCCGCACGCCAGGGTCACCGCGAACACCGCGGCCGTGAGGATCGGGCGGCGCGGTCCGGTGGCGAGCGCCCCGAACGGGTGGCGAGCTGCGGCGCGAGCGGTCATGACCGAAAATCTAGGGGCGCCGCGGCCGCCGCACCCCCGCCGTTTGTCACGAGAACCACAGCCAGGAATGCCGTCTCCTCGCCGCCGGTCTTACTTAGGGAAGCTAACGAAAGGACTTGCATGCGAGCGACAGTCATCTACGGCGCCGGCGACGTGCGGGTGGAGACCGTGCCCGACCCGAAGCTGGTGGAGCCGACCGACGTCATCCTGCGGGTCGTCCGGTCCTGCATCTGCGGCAGCGACCTCTGGCCGTACGCCGACATGGCGCCGAGCGAGCACGGCCGCCGCATCGGGCACGAGTTCCTCGGGATCGTCGAGGAGACCGGCGCGGACGTCACCACCGTCACCAAGGGCGACCTCGTCATCGCGCCCTTCGTCTACTCCGACAACACCTGCCGGTTCTGCCGCGAAGGCCTGCAGACCTCCTGCGTGCACGGTGGGTTCTGGGGCGCGAAGGGCGTCGACGGCGGCCAGGGCGAAGCCGTGCGCGTGCCGCAGGCCGACGGGACGCTCGTCAAGGTCCCGCACACCGAGGACGACGGGCTGCTCGCGTCGCTCCTCACGCTCTCGGACGTCTTCCCGACCGGCCACCACGCCGCGACGAAGGCGCGGGTGACCGCGGGCCAGAACGTCACCGTGATCGGCGACGGCGCTGTGGGACTCTCCGCGGTCCTCGCCGCGAAGCGCCTCGGCGCCGAGCGGATCGTCCTCATGGGACGCCACCAGGCGCGGACCGACCTCGGCCGCGAGTTCGGCGCGACCGACGTCGTCGCCGAGCGCGGTGAGGAAGGTATCGCGAAGGTGCGTGAGCTGACCGGCGGCGACGGCACCCACGCCGTCCTCGAATGCGTCGGCACGAAGCCCGCCTTCGAGATGGCCGTCGGGGTCGTGCGGGCGGGCGGCGCGGTCAGCCGCGTCGGCGTCCCGCAGTACGAGGAGGGCCCGATCGGCCCGGCGCTGTTCCGGCGGAACATCACCGTCACCGGCGGGGTCGCCCCGGCGCGGCACTACATCCCCGAGCTGCTGCCCGACGTCCTCGAGGGCAAGTACCAGCCCGGCAAGGTCTTCGACCGCACGATCGGCGTCGAGGAAATCCCCGGCGGCTACCGCGCGATGGCCGACCGCGAAGCGCTGAAGGTGCTCATCCGGCCGTGACCCGTCCGGGTGGGGGTCCGCCGGTCGCACCCCCACCCCGATTATGTTGGTACGCATGGACATGATCACCCCCGAGCCGCGCCCCGCCTGGATCGCCGGGCGCCCGGAGCCGGGCGCCACCACCCTCGTCGTGCACCACCCGTACGACGGCAGCGAGGTCGCCACGGTCGCCGTGCCCGGGCCGGACCAGGTCGAACGCGCGGTGGCCGCCGCGGCGGCGGTCGCCAAGGAGTTCCGGCGCAGCCCCGCGCACCTGCGCGCGGGCGCGCTCGACCACGTCTCCCGCGTGCTCGCCGCGCGGGCCGAGGAGATCGCCGAGGTGATCACCGCCGAAAACGGCAAGCCGCTCAAGTGGGCCGAAGCCGAGGTCAAGCGCGCGGTGTCGGTGTTCCGCATCGCCGCCGAGGAGGCCCGCCGCTTCACCGGTGAGGTCCAGCGCCTCGACACCGACCCGGCCGGCGAGGCCCGGCTGGCGCTGACCCGCCGCGTCCCGCGCGGGCCGGTGCTCGGCATCGCGCCGTTCAACTTCCCGCTCAACCTGGTGGCGCACAAGGTCGCGCCGTCGCTGGCGATCGGCGCGCCGATCATCGTCAAGCCCGCGCCGCGGACGCCGTTGTCGGCGCTGATCCTCGGGGAAATCCTGGCCGAGACGGACCTGCCGGAAGGCGCGTTCTCCGTGCTGCCACTGGGAAACGAGCAGACGCAGGCGCTCGTCGCCGACCCGCGGCTGCCGGTCGTGTCGTTCACCGGGTCCGGCCCGGTCGGCTGGTCGCTCAAGGACGCCGCGCCGCGCAAGCACGTCGTGCTCGAGCTCGGCGGCAACGCGGCGGCCGTCGTGCTGCGCGACTGGCCCGACCCCGAGGGCGCCGCGCACCGGATCGCCACCTTCGGCAACTACCAGGCCGGCCAGTCCTGCATCGCGGTGCAGCGGGTGATCGTGGACGCCGCCGTGGCCGACGAGTTCGTGCCCGCGCTGGTGGAAGCGGTCGAGGCCCAGCGGACCGGCGACCCGTACGACCGCAACACCGACGTCGGGCCGGTGGTCGACGAAGCCGCCGCCGAGCGGATCGTCGCGTGGATCGGCGAGGCTGTCGAAGCGGGCGCGAAGGTGCTCACCGGCGGCACCCGCGACGGCGCGACCGTCGCCCCGACACTGCTCGCCGACGTCCCGCCGGACACCAAGGCGTGGAACGAGGAGATCTTCGGCCCGGTCCTCGCGGTGTCTGTTGTGGACGGAGTGGACGAGGCCTTCCGCTCGGTCAACGATTCGGCGTACGGCCTGCAGGCCGGCGTCTTCACCACCGACGTCCAGCTGGCGTTCCACGCGTCGGCCGAGCTGGAGGTCGGTGGCGTGATCATCGGCGACGTCCCGTCCTACCGCGCCGACCAGATGCCCTACGGCGGCGTGAAGGGCTCCGGCGTCGGCCGCGAAGGCGTGCTCGCGGCGATGCACGATCTGACGGAGGAACGCGTCACCGTCTTCACCGGCATCGACCTCTAGTCCATCCATGCCCCCGCCACCACCCTCAACGGAGGAGCTTCGCTCCGCTGATCAACTAACGACGCCCTGCCCGAACCGGAAGACGTTGTTGGGGTCGTACTTGTTCGCGACGTCCTGCAGGCGTTTGGCGTTGTCGCCGTAGTAGGCGGCCTTCCAGTCGGGCAGGGCCGGGTCGATGTAGTTGACGTACCCGCCGTCCGCACCGGCCGCGGCGAGTCCCGCGACGACGTCACCGACCGCCTGCGCGACCTTCGTCCGGGTCTTCGTCGTCGCCTGCGCGTAGACCTGGACGCTGGCCAGCGCGTCGCGGTGCCAGAACGCGGTGGCGTTCTTGGCCGGCCCGGCCACCGCGCCGCCGAGACCGTCGATGAGCAGGTCCATGCCCGCCCGGCCGTCGGCGACCGCGACGACCTTCGCGGCGTCGACCGGGGCGGTGATCATCCGCGAGGAGGCGACGAACGACTGGCGGTTCGAGCTGCCCTCGAAGTACTTCATGGCGCCGAGGTAGTCCAGGGTCTTCACCACGCGCTGCGTCGGCCGGGCGCCGGCGTTGGTGGTCAGGTTGTTCAGCAGCGTGTTGAGCCCGGCGGCGCCTCCGACGTAGCAGCCGCCGACGCGGCACTGCACCGGCGACCCGCCCGAGAGCACCAGGTTCGCCCAGAGCTCCGGCGGCATCGCGGCGATCCACTGCTGCCACGCGGCGAGCACGCCGCTCGCGGACCCGTCCGGGAAGCGCAGCGAGAACACCGTCAGCGCTTCCGGCGCCGGATCGGTGTCGAAGGTGAACTCGGTGACGATGCCGAAGTTGCCGCCGCCCCCGCCGCGCAGCGCCCAGAACAGGTCCGGTTCGGAACTCGCGGACGCGGTGAGCGTCCGGCCGTCGGCGGTGACGATCTGGGCGGAACTCAGGTGGTCGCAGGTCAAGCCGTACTTGCGGGCGAGCACGCCGATGCCGCCGCCGAGGGTCAGCCCGGCGATCCCGACCGTGGGGCAGGTCCCGGCGGGCAGCGCGCGCCCGGCCCTGGCCAGCGCGGCGTAGACGTCCGTCAGCTTCGCACCGGCGCCGATCACGGCCTTGCCGCCCTGGACGTCGATCTTGTTCAGCGCGGCCACGTCGATGACCAGCCCGCCCACCGGCACCGAGTAGCCGGCGTAGCTGTGGCCGCCGCTGCGCGCGGCGATCGCGACACGTCCGGCGGCCGCCTGCAGGCAGGCCTGGACGTCCTTGGCGCTCGACACGGTCGCGACGGCGACCGGGTTGTTGCCGTCGAACAGCTGGTTGAAGCCGTGCTTGGCGGTGTCGTAGCTTTCGGAGCCCGGACGCAGCAGGCCGCCGGTCAGCCGGGGGCGCAGCTCGTCCCAGTTCGGCGGCCCGGTGGGCAGCCGGGTGGCCGTCGGGGTCGACGTCGGGTCCACCGGGGCCGTCGAGGCGACCGGGGCCGCGGGGTTCTCCGGCCCGCACGCGGCGGCGACGGCGCCGGCGGCCGAGACGCCCGCGATCCGCAGGAACGTCCGGCGGCGGACGCCGGGCCGCCCCTGGTCGTGCTCACTGTCCACAGCGGACTCCTCGGGGCCGGGACGCCCAGTGTAGAGCGGGCGCAAGGCGCTCACCGGGCGGAGCGGGCCGGTCACGCCCAGGCGGGGAGCCGGGGGACGTCGCCGTCGAGGGCGGCGCCGTCGGAACGCCCGCTGAGCCAGGCCAGCAGCTCCCCGGCCGACCCGCGGACGGTCGTCTTCGGAGCGGAGCCCATCGTCCACGCGAATCCGTCGGTGGCCAGGTGCAGGGCCGGCAGGTGGGCGCCGCGCGAGGTGACGGCGTGCTGGACGACGTCCTCGGTGAGCGGGCCGAGCAGCGCGAGCACGCGGTCGAGGTCGTAGCCGCGGTCGAGGTCGGCGAGGTGGATGGTCAGTTCCGACAGCCGCATCCGCGCCACGACGGCCCCGGTGACGGGCGCGCCCTGCCGGTTGCGGGCCTCGCGCGCCCAGGCGTCGTCCGGCATCGCGGCGGCGTACTGCTCGAACCGCCCGGCCGACGCGACGAAGTCCGCGAGCAGGTCGGCGGCCGGGCGCTGGGCGCCGGCTTCGATGTCCCGCTCGCGGGCCTCGGCACTGGGGTACATCTGCGTCTCGACGCCGGTGTTCGCCCAGACCAGCAGGTTCTGCAGGCCGTCGGCGTTGCGGGCGACGTGCGTGAGGACGTGGGCGCGCGACCAGCCGGGCAACGCGCTGGGGGCGCGCAGCTCGGGTTCGCCGAGGCCGCCGATGGCCCGCGCCCATTCGTCGTCGAGCTTCCGGATGCCGTCGAGCAGTGCGTGTGCCTTCTCGGATGCCGTCACGGCCCCGAGTCTAGGAGGAACGACGCAGGGCGGCGGGGGCTTCGGCCGGGACGGCCGGGTTCTTCGGCGCGATCGGCTCCAGCCGCGCGTAGGGCACGTCCTGCGCCGGGCGCAGGTCCTCCTCGCCCTTGTTCGGCCAGAAGGAGAACGCACGCTCGGCCTGGGCGGTGATCGTCAGCGACGGGTTCACGCCGAGGTTGGCGGTGATCGCGGCGCCGTCCACCACCGACAGGCCCGGGTAGCCGAACACGCGGTGGTACGGGTCGATCACGCCCTCGTCGGCCGTCGCGCCGATCGGGACGCCGCCGATGAAGTGCGCCGTCAGCGGGATGTCGAAGATCTCGCCCCAGGTGCCGCCCGCCATGCCGCCGATGTGCTCGGCCGTGCGCTCGTTGGCCTCGTGACCGGCCGGGATGAAGCTCGGGTTCGGTTCGCCGTGGCCCTGCTTGGACGTGTACTTGCGGCGGCCGGACAGCCCGCGCTTGGTGTAGGTGGTGATCGAGTTGTCCAGGCTCTGCATCACCAGCAGGATCACCGTGCGCTCGCTCCAGCGGTAGCCGTTGAGCAGCTTCGCGGCCTGGACCGGGTGCTTGAGCATGAACGTGACGGCCTGCCGCCAGCGCGGCACCGGCGAGGCGCCGTCGGTCGCGATCGTCTGCAGCAGGCTCATCGCGTTGCTGCCCTTGCCGTAGCGGACCGGCTCGATGTGGGTGTTTTCGTCCGGGTGGATCGACGAGGTGATCGCGACGCCGCGGCTGAAGTTCCGGCTCTCGTCGACGTCGGTCCGGGCCGCGCCGATGATGGCCTCGGAGTTCGTGCGGGTCAGCTCGCCGAGCCGCCGCGAGAGCTGCGGCAGCCGTCCGGTGTCCTTCATCCGGTGCAGCAGGTTCTGGGTGCCCCAGGTCCCCGCGGCGAAGACGACCTTTTCGGCCGTGATCGTCGTGCGGAACTTCTTCGAGGTCGTCCCGGTCTTCTTGAGCGAGATCTCGTAGCCGCCGTCGATCGGCGTCACGGCGGTCACCGTGGTGAGCGGGATGACCTGCGCGCCGTCCTGCTCGGCGAGGTAGAGGTAGTTCTTGACCAGCGTGTTCTTCGCGCCGACGCGGCAGCCGGTCATGCAGGAGCCGCATTCGGTGCAGCCGGTGCGGGCCGGGCCGGCGCCGCCGAAGTACGGATCGGCGGCGCGCTCGCCCGGCTTGCCGAAGTAGACGCCGACCGGCGTCGGGTGGAACGAATCGGCGACCCCCATGTCCTTCGCGACCTCGCGCATCACGACGTCCGACGGGGTGATCGTCGGGTTCGTGACGACGCCGAGCATGCGGCTCGCCTGGTCGTAGTGCGGGGCGAGCTCGGACTCCCAGTCGGTGATGTGCGCCCACTGCCGGTCGCGGTAGAACGGCCGGAGCGGCCGGTACAGCGTGTTCGCGTAGACGAGCGAGCCGCCGCCGACACCGGCGCCCGCCAGCACCATGACGTCGTTGAGCATGTGGATGCGCTGGATGCCGTAGCAGCCGACCTGCGGTGCCCAGAGGTAGCGCTTGAGGTCCCACGACGTCTTCGCGAACTCGTCGTCGGCGAACCGGCGGCCCGCCTCGACGACGGCGACCCGGTAGCCCTTCTCGGTGAGCCGCAGCGCCGCAACGCTGCCGCCGAACCCCGACCCCACCACGACGACGTCGTAGTCGGGGCCACCCGCGCTGGTGGTGGTGTTACTGGCAGTCACACCTGGAGCGTAACTCCGGCCCGGCGTTCTGACCAGAGGTAAGTTACCGGCCAGTTACGCTTGTCCGACGACAATAGTGGGTAATCTCAACAGTGGTCGATGTCCACGTCGGCGAATCACCGCCGGGCGGGACACAAGGGCGGGAGACACCACGATGAGCCCACGAACGCTCACCGGTTGGCGCAAGTCGAGCCACAGCCACTTCGAAGAGAACGCCTGCGTCGAGATCGGCACCGGCCCCGGCATCGTCGGGGTCCGGGACACCAAGCAAGCGGTGCCCCGGCCGGTCCTCGTCTACTCCGCGGCCGCTTTCGCCGCGTTCCTCGGCCACCTCACCGGCGGACGGTGAGGCCCACCCGCTGGAACTCCTTGAGGTCCGAGTAGCCCGTCTTCGCCATCGCCCGGCGAAGGGCCCCGAACAGGTTCACCACGCCCTCTGCGTCCGACGACGGCCCGAACAGCAGGGTCTTGAGGTCCACGGCGTAGTCGGGGCCGGCCGCCACGCGCGAACGCGGCAATGACGGGTGCGCCGCGGCCGCCGTCCAGTACAGGCCCTGACCGGGCGCGTCGGAGGCGGCGGCCAGCGGGGAGCCGAGCATGACGGCGTCCGCGCCGCACGCGATGGCCTTGGCGATGTCGCCCGACACCGTCATGCCACCGTCGGCGAGCACGTGCACGTACCGGCCGCCCGTCTCGTCGAGGTAGTCGCGGCGGGCGGCCGCGGCGTCGATGATCGCGGTGGCCATCGGGACGCCGATGCCGAGCACGCGGTCGGTGCTCGTCACGCCCGGCGTGTAGCCGTGGCCCACGATGACCCCGGCCGCGCCGGTGCGCATGAGGTGCATCGCGGTGCGGTAGTCGCTGACGCCGCCGGCGATGACCGGGACGTCGAGGCGGCCGATGAACTCCTTGAGGTTCAGCGGCTCGGCGTCGCGCTGGACGTGCTCGGCGGAGATGATCGTGCCCTGCACGACGAGGATTTCGACGCCGGCCGCGATCAGGTCCGGGGTCAGCTCGGCGGCGTGCTGCGGGCTGACCCGGGCAGCGACCGTGACGCCGGACTCGCGGACGGTCTTGATCGCCTCGGTCAGCAGGTCGAGCCGGATCGGCGCGGCGTGCAGCTCCTGCAGCACGCGGCCGACCGCGGTCGGGTCCTCGAGGTCCTCGGCCGCGCGGACCAGCTGGAAGATGGCGTCCTCGACGTTCGCGTGCCGCGCCCAGAGCCCTTCGGCGTTGAGCACGCCCAGACCGCCGAGCTCGCCGACGGCGACCGCGGTGCCGGGCGAGACGATCGCGTCGGTCGGGTGCGTGACGAGCGGCAGGTCGAAGCGGTAGGCGTCGATCTGCCAGGACGTGGACACCACCGAGGACGAGCGAGTGCGCCGCGACGGCACGATCTCGACGTCGTCGAGGTCATACGCCCGCCGCGCGGTGCGGCCCATCCCGATCTCGACCAGGTCCCGCACGTGAAGCCTCCTCCGCCGACGACAATCTGCCGTGCCCCATTGTCGCCAGTCCGCGTGGGTGACCTGCGCACGGGGGTCTACACCCGCACGAACACGACGACCGGCGCCAGCAGCGCACCCAGCGCCAGGGCCAGCCAGGTCGCCACCGGCGGGTAGACGTTCAGCCGGACCGCGCCGAAGTACACCGCGCCCAGGGCGAGCAAGGCCGTGGAGATCAGCAGGACCGGCCGCACCACGCCGGAGCGCAGGTCGACCACGCCGCCGCCCGCGCGCAGGTACGCGATGCTGCCGTCCGCCGTCGACACGTCGAGCGTCACCGGCTGGCCCGACGGCAGGTCCAGGCCAGGGTCCACCGCGGTGACGCGGTAGTGCCGGTCGCCGGCGTCGACCGCGATGGTGTGGCTCACCGCGTCCTCGTTGCCGCCGACCGGGAGCTCGCCGCGCGCGTGGGACACCACGTGGCCCTCCACGCGGTACGTCGGTGCGTCGCGCCCGGCCAGCACCTGGCACATCAGGCACACCACACCGCCGAGCAGCAGCGACACGAGGGCGACGGCCGTGAAGAACACCTTGCGCAGCACGCGGGTGAGCCGGTCGGCCGTCATGTGTCCTAGTGCACACCACCATGGCCACGCAAGGCGATAGACCGATTACCGTAAGCACGCTAGGTCACGGTGACTCAGCGAGAAGCCCGCACTTCGGACCGGGTCCGGAGTGCGGGCCGCCTGCTTGCAGTAGCGGAAAAGATCGCCCTGGCTAGCGGGTCGTGTAGTTCGGCGCCTCGACCGTCATCGTGATGTCGTGCGGGTGGCTCTCCTTGAGCCCGGCCGCGGTGATCCGGACCAGCTGCGCTTCCTGGAGCTGCGCGATCGTCTCGGCACCCGCGTAGCCCATCCCGGCGCGCAGACCGCCGATCAGCTGGTGCACGACGTTCGACAGCGGCCCGCGGAACGGGATCCGGCCCTCGATGCCCTCGGGGACCAGCTTGTCCTCGTTGAGCACGTCGTCCTGGGCGTAGCGGTCCTTCGAGTAGGACTTGCCCTGGCCGCGGGACTGCATCGCGCCCAGCGAGCCCATGCCGCGGTAGACCTTGAACTGCTTGCCGCCGACCAGGATCAAGTCGCCCGGCGACTCGGCGGTGCCGGCCAGCAGGCTGCCCAGCATCACCGTGGACGCGCCGGCCGCGATGGCCTTCGCGATGTCGCCGGAGTACTGGATGCCGCCGTCGCCGATCACCGGGATGCCCGCCGGCCGGGCGGCCTGGTCGGCTTCGTAGATCGCCGAGATCTGCGGCACGCCGACGCCCGCCACGATCCGGGTGGTGCAGATGGAGCCGGGGCCGACGCCGACCTTGATGCCGTCCGCACCCGCGTCGACCAGCGCCTGCGCGCCGGCCCGGGTCGCGACGTTGCCGCCGACGATGTCGACCGACTCGCCCAGCTCCTTCTTCAGCAGCGAGACCGTGTCGACGACCGCGCGGGAGTGCCCGTGCGCGGTGTCGACCATCAGCACGTCGACGCCCGCTTCGGCGAGCGTCATCGCGCGCTTGTGCCCGTCGACGCCCACGCCGACCGCGGCACCGACGATGAGCCTGCCGTCCGGGTCCTTCGTCGCCTTCGGGTACTGCTCGGTCTTCACGAAGTCCTTGACCGTGATCAGCCCGCGCAGCTTGCCCGCGCCGTCGACGATCGGCAGCTTCTCGATCTTGTGCCGGCGCAGCAGGCCGAGCGCGGCGTCCGCGGACACGCCGACCTGGGCGGTGACCAGCGGCGCCTTTGTCATGACCTCGGACACCGGGCGGCTGTGGTCGACCTCGAACCGCATGTCCCGGTTGGTGATGATGCCCACCAGCGTCCCGGCCGCGTCGGTCACCGGCACGCCGGAGATGCGGAACTTCGCGCACAGGGCGTCGACCTCGGCCAGCGTCGCGTCCGGCGCGCAGGTGACCGGGTCGGTGACCATGCCGGCCTCGGACCGCTTGACGACCTCGACCGCGGCGGCCTGCTCGTCGATCGGCAGGTTGCGCTGGAGCACGCCGATGCCGCCCTGGCGGGCCATGGCGATGGCCATCCGCGCCTCGGTGACGGTGTCCATCGCGGCGGACACCAGCGGGACGCCGAGGGTGATGTTCCGGGTCAGCCGGGAACGCGTGTCGACGGAGCTCGGCACGACGTCCGATTCGGCCGGCAGCAGCAGCACGTCGTCGAAGGTCAGGCCGAGCATGGCGAACTTGGCCGGAACGGGGGCGGTGGTGCCGTCGCTGGTCATGCGGGTGAAGGGCCTTCCTGGCGCGGGATGAGCGGGGGTCGCCGGTCTTCGATTCAAGATCAGCGGCAACCCGGAGCCTTCCCCTCATGATATCCGCCGCCCGGCGCCCGCCCCGGGCGGTGGGCGGGCCGGCCGGGCCGCCCGGTACCGTGCAGGCCGTGGCGCACGATGTCCTGCCTCCAGACCCGTTCGCGGACGACCCGGATGACCCGGCCCGCGCATTCGGAGACCCCGAGGACCGGCTGGACGAGCCGATCAGCGACTCCGAACGCACCGAACTACTGGCCGATCTCTCGGATCTGGCCGTCTACCAGGCTCTCCTCGAACCCCGTGGGGTCCGCGGGATCGTCGTCGACTGCGGTGAGTGCGACGAACCGCACTACCACGACTGGCACCTCCTGCGGGCGAGCCTCGAGCAGCTGCTGGCCGACGGGCGGATGCGCCCGCACGAGCCGGCCTACGACCCGAACCCCGGCGACTACGTCAGCTGGGACTACTGCCGCGGCTTCGCCGACGGTGTGACGGCCAACGAAAGCGCCTACTGAGCGCGCTTCCTCCGGACAGAGAAAAGCCCTGGTGAGCTTCCTCACCAGGGCTTTTCTGTGTCCGTCCTACGGCGTTTCGCTGACGCCCTGCGGCTGACCGCCGGCGGACTCGCTGCGTGGGGTGCCCGGGTCGTTGCCGGTGGCGCCGGTGGTGGTCGGCGGCGGCGGGGTCGTGGTCGGCGGCGGGGGCGTTGTGGTCGGCGGCGGGGGTGTCGGCGTCGGCGTCACGCTGCCCGGCAGGCTCGTGGTGCCGCTGCCGCTGCCCGGGAGGGACGACGCCGACCCGGCCGGCGGCACCTGGCTCGTCGGCGCGCCGGGCGAAACCGGCGGGATCGAGGTCTGGATCGGGCCCTGGACCGGCGCTTCGGGGTTCTGGAGCTGGGCGGCGAGCTGCCGGTGCTGCTCCATCAGCTGGTCACGGTTCTCCTCGTCGGTGACCTGCGACAGGGCGGCCTGGGCGTCCTGGAGGGCCTGGCGGGCGGCGTCGAGGTTGCCGCCGGCGATGGCGAGGTTGGCCTTCTCGAGGTCGAGCTTCGCTGTCGCGGCCGCCTCGACGGAACGGGTGTGGTCGGAGTAGAGGACCTTGGCGAGGCCCCACAGCGTGTCGCCGGGTTGCGCGGAGCGCGCGGCCAGCCCGGTGCCGGTGAAGGCGATCGCCAGCACGGCGGCGGCGACGGCGACCGGGACGAGCAGCCTGCGGCGGCGTCCGCTCGAAGCGTGCCGCTTCGCGAGAGCGGCGGTGCTGACGGTGCGCACGGCGGTGTCGACGTCGACGAGCTCGGCCAGCGGCTCGCTGTCGATGTCTCTTCGCCACGCGACCAGCAACGCGTTGAGCTCCTGGTCGCCGAGACCGTCGGCCAGCGCCGGGTCGGACCCGCCGAGCGCGTCGAGCAGGGCGTCATCGGCCTGCACGGCCGACAGGTCGGCGGCGAACTCCGCCTCCGACGCGGTCAGGCCACTGCCGAAGACGTCGTCCGGCTCGAATCTCTTCTCGTGACCGGTCCCTCCCAGGAGTACCGCCCCGCTCTCGTCGGGATCGAAATCAGTGCGAGTGGCCGTGGCCCGCGCCTGCGGGCTCCTCGTCGGCCGGCTTCTCGACCACGGACGACTCCGTGGTCAGCACCAGCCGGGCGATGGAGGCGGCGTTCGCCACCGCGGACCGGGTCACCTTGACCGGGTCGACGATGCCGGCGGCCAGCAGGTCGGTCAGCTCGCCGGTGGCGGCGTTGAAGCCCTGCCCCCAGCCCTGCTCCTGCACCTTGTTGACGATGACCGCGCCCTCGTGGCCCGCGTTGGTCGCGATCCAGAACAGCGGCGCCGTCAGCGCGTCCTTGACGATCCGGACACCGGTCGCTTCGTCGCCGGAGAGGCCGAGGCCGCCCTCGAGCTCCTTGACCGCGTGCACCAGCGCCGAACCGCCGCCGGGCAGGATGCCCTCTTCGACGGCCGCCTTGGTCGCGGCCACGGCGTCCTCGATGCGGTGCTTGCGCTCGTTCAGCTCGGTCTCGGTGGCCGCGCCGACCTTGATCACCGCGACACCGCCGCCGAGCTTCGCGAGCCGCTCCTGCAGCTTCTCGCGGTCCCAGTCGGAGTCGGTCGTCTCGATCTCCTTGCGGATCTGCGCGATCCGCCCGGAGATGGCGTCCTTGGTGCCGTCGCCGTCGACGATCGTGGTGTCGTCCTTGGTGACGACGATGCGGCGGGCCTTGCCCAGCGCGCCGAGGTCGACGTCGGACAGCTTGCGGCCGATCTCCGCGGAGATCACCTCGCCGCCGGTGACGACCGCGAGGTCGTCCAGGAACGCCTTGCGGCGGTCACCGAAGAACGGCGCCTTGACGGCGACCGCGGTGATCGTCTTGCGCAGCGAGTTCACCACGAGGGTGGACAGCGCCTCGCCGTCGACGTCCTCGGCGATGATCAGCAGCGGCTTCTTGGCCTCGACGACCTTCTCGAGCACCGGCAGCAGCTCGGCCAGCGACGAGATCTTCTCGCGGACGAGCAGGATGTAGGCGTCCTCGAGGATCGCCTTCTGCTCCTCCGGGTTGGTCGCGAAGTGCGCCGAGAGGAAGCCCTTGTCGAACTGGACGCCCTCGGTGATCACCAGCTCGGTCGCCAGGGTCGACGACTCCTCGATGGTGATGACGCCGTCTTCGCCGACCTTCTCGACGGCTTCGCCGAGCAGGGCGCCGATGTTGGCGTCACGCGAGGTCACGGTGCCGACCTGGGCGATGTTCTCGCGGCCCTTGACCGGCGTGGCCTTGGCCTTGAGGATCTCGATGACCTTCTCCGCGGCGGCTTCGATGCCGCGGCCGATCGCCGAGGGGTTGGCGCCGGCGGCGACGTTGCGCAGGCCGACCTTCACCAGCGACTGCGCGAGCACGGTCGCGGTCGTGGTGCCGTCACCCGCGACGTCGTTGGTCTTGGTGGCGACGCTCTTGGCGAGCTGGGCGCCGAGGTTCTCGAACGGGTCGTCGAGCTCGATCTCACGGGCGACGGTCACGCCGTCGAGGGTGATGGTCGGCCCGCCGAACTTCTTGTCGAGCACGACGTGGCGACCGCGCGGGCCGAGAGTGACCTTGACCGCGTCGGCGAGCTTGTTCACCCCGCGCTCGAGTGCGCGACGAGCGTCCTCGTCGAATTTGATCTGCTTGGGCATAGCGTTTTCCGCTTACCTTCCGGTGGTCTTGAACGCACGAACGCCCCGCTCCCCGGCGTTGTGCGGGGCCCGGGGCGTCATGCGCTGCGAGCGGACGTCAGTTGATGACGGCCAGCACGTCGCGGGCGGACAGGATGAGGTAGTCCTCGCCGTTGTACTTGACCTCGGTGCCGCCGTACTTGGAGTAGATGACGACGTCGCCGACGTTCACGTCCAGCGGGACACGGTTGCCCTTGTCGTCGATCCGGCCCGGGCCCACGGCCAGAACCTTGCCCTCCTGGGGCTTCTCCTTGGCGGTGTCGGGGATGACGAGGCCGGAAGCGGTCGTCTCCTCGGCCTCACTCGTCTGGACAACGATCTTGTCCTCGAGCGGCTTGATGTTCACGCTCACCGGGTTGACCTCCACGGTCGTCGAAAGCGTTGGCAGGATGTGGTTACGGCTCTACCACCCCCGCCGTCGCGGGTGCCGGGGCTGTCGGGCCGTGCGATTAGCACTCTAGCCACGTGAGTGCCAGTCGTGCAAGGAGGGTCCACCCGGCGTGCCGAAATACCTCGCGACCTCGCCTGACCGGCCATTATGCGCCCCGGTCAGGAACAGCAGCCCTCGGGCTCGGCGGACTCCGCGCCCGGCGTGCAGCAGGTGGCCGCGAGCGCGGCGCTGTCCGTCCCGAACGTCGGCGAATCGGCCTTCACGGTGTAGACCTCCCACGGCTCCTGGCCCGGTCCGTGCACCCACACCTTGTCCTGCACCGCGTAGCAGCAGGTCGTGTCGTCCTCGGTCAGCGTCTCCAGGCCTTCGCCGGTGAGCCGACGGCCGGCCTCGCCGACCTGGTCGGCCGACTCGACCTCCACGCCGAGGTGGTCCATGACCGTCGCCTGGCCCGGCTCGCCCTCCAGGAGCACGAGCTTGAGCGCCGGTTCGGTGATCGCGAAGTTGGCGTACCCGGGACGGCGCTTGGCCGGCTCCGCGCCGAACAGCTTCGAGTAGAAGTCGATGGAACCTTCGAGGTCGCCGACCCGGAGCGCGAGCTGTACCCGTGACATCGGAATCTCCTTGAATAGATGTTCATCTAAGCAGTGACGGGACTTAGATTGTCTTCTACTTAGAAGTCTGTCAAGATAGACGCATGCCGAAACAGCTGCCGATCGTGGACACCTGCTGCTCGCCGCTTGCCCGTGAGCCCTTGACCGAGGTGCAGGCCGTCGAGCTGGCGAAGCTGTTCAAGGCGATGGCCGACCCGGTCCGCCTGCGGCTGCTGTCGCTGATCGCTTCCCACGCCGGGGGCGAGGCGTGCGTGTGCGACCTGACCGACGCCTTCGACCTGACCGGCCCCACCATCTCCCACCACCTCAAGGTGCTGCGCGAATCCGGGCTGATCACCGGCGAACGGCGAGGAACCTGGGTCTACTACCGCGTCCACCCCGAGGTCCTGGCCCGGCTTTCGGCCGTGCTGGTCCCCGGCGACGCGGTCGTCCCGGCATGACGGACGAGGTCGCCGGCAGGCTCTCCACGCTGGACCGGTTCCTGCCCGGGTGGATCGCCGCCGCCATGGTCGCCGGGCTGCTCGCCGGCCGCTGGGTGCCCGGGCTGGACACCGCGCTGTCCGCCGTGCAGGTGGACGGGATCTCGCTGCCGATCGCGCTCGGGCTGCTGGTGATGATGTACCCGGTCCTGGCGAAGGTCCGCTACGACCGGCTCGGCAGCGTCACCCGCGACCGCCGGCTGCTGTGGCCGTCGCTGGTGCTGAACTGGCTCGCCGGCCCGGCCCTGATGTTCGCGCTGGCCTGGCTGCTCCTGCCCGACCTGCCGGAGTACCGGACCGGGCTGATCATCGTCGGCCTCGCCCGCTGCATCGCCATGGTCGTCATCTGGAACGACCTCGCCTGCGGCGACCGCGAGGCCGCCGCCGTGCTCGTCGCCCTGAACTCGGTGTTCCAGGTGCTCGCGTTCGGCCTGCTCGGCTGGTTCTACCTGACCGTCCTCCCCGGCTGGCTCGGCCTCCCCCAAGCCGGCCTCGCCGTCTCCGGCTGGCAGATCGCGAAAAACGTGCTGATCTTCCTCGGCATCCCGCTCCTGGCCGGCTACCTCACCCGCCGGCTCGGCGAGCGAGCCAGGGGGCGCACCTGGTACGAGACGCGGTTCCTGCCGAAGATCGGCCCGGCCGCCCTCTACGGGCTGCTGTTCACCATCGTGATCCTCTTCGCCCTGCAAGGAGACCGGATCACCGCGCGGCCGCTGGACGTCGTCCGCATCGCCGTGCCGCTGCTGGTCTACTTCGGACTGATGTGGGCCGGGTCGTACGCGTTCGGCAAGGCGGCGGGCCTGTCGTACGAGCGCACCACGACGCTGGCGTTCACCGCGGCGGGCAACAACTTCGAACTCGCCATCGCCGTGGCCATCGCCACGTTCGGCGCGACCAGCGGCCAGGCGCTGGCGGGGGTCGTCGGCCCGCTGATCGAGGTCCCGGTGCTCGTCGCGCTCGTGTACGTGTCCCTGGCGCTGCGCCGCCGCTTCACCCCCGCTCCCGTGGAGGTCACCCCGTGAACACCCCCGAAGTGCTGTTCGTCTGCGTCCACAACGCCGGCCGCTCACAGATGGCGGCCGCCCTGCTGGACCACCACGCCGCCGGCCGCGTCACGGTCCGCTCCGCCGGATCGGCGCCGGCGAGCGAGGTGAACCCGGCGGTGGTCGCGGTCATGGCGGAACTCGGGATCGACGTCTCCCGAGAGTTCCCCAAGCGCCTGACGACGGACGCGGTCGAGGCGGCCGACGTCGTGATCACCATGGGCTGCGGCGACGCCTGCCCGATCTTCCCGGGCAAGCGCTACCTCGACTGGCAGCTCGACGACCCCGCCGGCCTCCCGGCAGAGCAGATCCGCCCCATCCGCGACGAGATCGACCACCGCGTCCGCACCCTGCTGGCCGAACTGGTCCCCAGCGCATCTTGAGCGAACCCCCTTCCATCGTCTATCGTCGATAAACGATGAAAAGGGGACGCCCATGCTGGACCGCGCAACGGCCGAGACCTACGCCGGCTGGTTCCGGGCCCTGGCCGACCCGACCCGGGTCCAGATCCTCAACCTGCTGGCGGCGACCGGAACCCCGATGACGGTCGGTCAGATAGTCGAGCGGGTCGACGTCGGCCAGTCCACGGTCTCGGCGCACCTGAAGATCCTCACCGAAGCCCGGTTCGTGTTGGCCGAACCCCGCGGCACGGCCCGCCTCTACCAGGTCAACCAGCGCTGCGTGTCCTGCTTCCCCACGGCGGCCGACGTGGTCATGGGCCGCGGAGTCCTGCCGTTCGCGGCGGTGACGTGCGAGACAACCCGATGAACCCCGACGCAATCCGCGACCGCTACGCAGCAGCGGCCCGCCGAGCCCTGGCAGGCGAGGAAACGGGCCTGCTAAACGGAGACGGCGAGGCCGAGCGAATCGGCGCGGTCCACTACGCGGGCGAAGAGGTCCCACCGGAGGTGGCGGCAACCAGCTTGGGGTGCGGCAATCCCCTGGCGGTGGCGGATCTCCACCCGGGCGAAACGGTGCTCGACCTGGGCTCGGGCGGCGGCCTGGACGTCTTGCTTTCGGCACGTCGAGTAGGCCCGACCGGCCGCGCAATCGGCCTGGACATGACGGACGAGATGCTGACGCTGGCCCGCCGTCACGCAGAGCAGGCAGGAGTGACGAACGCGGAGTTCATCAAGGGCACGATCGAGCAGATCCCCCTCCCGGACGCGTCGGTGGACGTAGTGATCTCCAACTGCGTAATAGCCCTCTCCCCCAACAAAAGGGCGGTGTTCGCGGAAATAGCCCGAGTCCTCCGCCCAGGAGGCCGACTGGGCATAACGGACATCCTGGCCGCAGAAACCCTCACCGACGCAGAGCGAGAGCAAGCGACCCGCACCGAAGCGATCGAGTGCCTGGCCACCGCACTGACCGCCGGCCAATACAAGAACCTCCTGCGAGAAGCCGGCTTCACGGCGATCAGGGTCAACCCAACCCACGAGGTGGCCAGCAAACTCCGCGCGGCAACGATCAACGCAACAACACCGCCCTGAACCTCCCCGCCCCTCGTCCCAGCCGCAGTCAGCACCGGAGAGCCGGGGTCAAGGGTGAGCGAAGCTCATCGCGAAGCGACGCCGAAGGCGCCCTTGAGGGCGACTCTCCGGTGTTGAACAATCGAGGACGAGGAGCGGGAACCAAGGCAGAACGGGCACCCCCTTACCCCCCAAGTGAGTTTCTGGTTAAGTTCTGACCACCGGCACCAGCACCTTGGGGGTCCATGCCCATGTCCCACCCCATCCCGAGAACGGCGGCCATCCTCGCCACCGCAACCCTCCTGACCACGCTGACCGCAGCTCCAGCCCAAGCCCAACCCGACCCCACAACCCAACGCCAACGCGACTTCACCGCCGCGGCAAACGAGTTCAAAGTCCCCGAGAACGTCCTCCTCGGCGTCGCCTACCTGGAGTCCCGCTGGGACACGAACGCCGGCACGCCCAGCACGTCCGCCGGCTACGGCCCGATGCACCTCACGGACCTGCGCGAAGCCGGAGCGGCAACCAGCCACCACGACGAGGGCACCGAAGACGCAAGAGGCGACGACGCCCGCCCGGCCACGCACCCCCAGGCCAGGCCCACCGCCCCGCCGCCCACCCTGCAGACCGTCGACGAAGCCGCACACCTGCTCGGAACCGACGCAAAAACGCTGCGAACCGACGCCACCCAGAACATCCGCGGCGGCGCCGCCCTCCTCGCGAAGTACCACACCGGCCAAAGCGACTGGTACAACGCGGTAGCCCGCTACAGCGGCTCAGCCGACCAGTCCGCCGCGCAAACCTTCGCCGACGAAGTCTTCGACACCATCAAAGCCGGCACCGCCCGGACAACCGACGACGGCCAGCAGGTCACCCTGAGCCCGACCCCGGACCTGGTCGTCCCCCAGCACGCGGACAAGACGCCGGCCGGCGTCGAATGCCCGCGCAGGGTGACGTGCGAGTCGGTGCCGGCCCCGTACCAGCCGCTGCCGAAGGACGACTACGGCAACCACGACCTCGCGAACCGCCCCGAGAGCCAGAAGATCGACCACATCGTCATCCACGACACCGAGGGCTACTGGGCCAACGTCCTCGACCTCGTCCAGGACCCGACGTACGTCAGCTGGCACTACACCATCCGCTCGGCCGACGGCCTGATCGCGCAGCACGTGCCGACCAAGGACGTCGCCTGGCACGCCGGCAACTGGTACGTCAACGCGAAGTCGATCGGCATCGAGCACGAGGGCTTCGCCGCGAAGGGCACCTGGTACACCGAGGCCATGTACCGCTCGAGCGCGAAGCTCGTCGGCTACCTCTCGCGCAAGTACGGCATCCCGCTCGACCGGGCGCACATCATCGGCCACGACAACGTGCCGGGCACGACCCCGTTGACGATCCCGGGCATGCACTGGGACCCGGGCCCGTACTGGGACTGGTCGCACTACTTCGACCTGCTCGGCGCACCACTCGGCGGGTTCGGCCTGCCCGGGTCGTCGCTGGTCACCATCGACCCGGACTTCACGAAGAACCAGCCCGCGTTCACCGGCTGCGACGGTTCCGGCACCAGTTGCGTGCCGCGTGGCTCGGAGGCCGTCGTGCTGCACTCGCAGCCGAGTGAGTCGTCGCCGCTGCTGGTCGACACCGGCCTGCACCCGGACGGCAGGGCGTCCACAATGGACGTCTCCGACGTCGGCAGCCGGGTCGCGACCGGGCAGCGGTACGCCGTCGCCGACGTCAAGGACGATTGGACGGCGATCTGGTACCTCGGCCAGAAGGGCTGGTTCCACAACCCGCGCGGCGCCCGGGTCGCGAAGCCCGCGATCGGCTGGGTCGTGACACCGAAACCCGGCCTCGCGACGGTGCCGGTGTACGGCCGCGCCTACCCGGAGCCGGAGGCCTACCCGGCGAACGTGACCGTGCAGGCGATCACGCCGCTGCCGTACACGCTCTCCGCCGGCCAGAAGTACTCGTCGGGCGGCGTCGTCGGCTCGGAGTACTACTGGGCGACCACCTTCGACGTGGCCGACCACGTGGTGGTGAAGGGCAAGCTCAAGTACGTCCAGATCCAGTTCGGGCACCGGATCGCCTTCGTCAAGGCCGACGACGTCCGGATCGTCCCGGCGTTCTGAGCCGGTGGGCGGAGGTCGCGCTCACGCGTCGAGCGCGACCTTCACCCCGGCCGCCTGCTCGGTGTTGCGGCGCGTCTTCGCCCAGCCGTTGCGCCCGCGGACGAGCCGGAACAGCGCGCGCCACGACGTCACGTAGAACGTGTAGATGTAGGCGGCGTAGGCGAAGCCCATCCCCAGCCCGCGCAGGAAGTTCTTGCTGTGCAAGCACTTCAGCTGGTAGATCGGGCCCCAGACGAGGAACGGCAGCAGCCCGAACGAGCCGTAGATGGCGAACAGGATCCAGGCGCCGCCGGTGAACCACGTCCACATCTGCACCGGGTCACCCGCGGTGCCGATCACCAGCAGGACGAACGGGATCGGGTACAGCAGCGAGCCCAGCAGCTGCAGCCACGGCTGGGCCAGGTAGTACATCATCTCCGCCGCGCCGAGCGTGCTGACGTGCGGTGAATCCCAGATCCGGCGCAGGTACCGGGCGCACTGCATGGTGCCCTGGCCCCACCGCGTGCGCTGCACGAGGAACCGCCGCAGGCTGTACAGACCTTCCTGCGACACATGGGCATCCGGGGTGAAGCCGGTGCGCCAGCCCGCGGTGAGCAGGTGGACGCCGAGTTCGAAGTCCTCCAGCAGCGAGCCGCGCCACGGCTGTCCGGCGTCGCCGGCAATCGAGTCCAGCGCGGTGAGGCGGGTGAACTGGCCGTTGCCGCCCATCGAGATCGTGCCGGTGAACCCGCGCGAGGTCTGGATCGCCGCGATGGCCGTGCGGAACTCCAGGTCCTGCAGCTGCGCGAGCTTGAGGCCGAACCAGCGGCCGACCGGGTTGCGCGACAGCGGTGGCGTCTCCACGTTGCCCATCCGGACGTCAAGCTGGACCGCGCCGACCGCCGGATCGCCGAAGAGGTGGTCCGCCGCGCAGACCTCCAGGCAGTTCGGCGACGGGCGGCCGTCGGCGTCGACGACCACCACGACGACGTCGTCCCGGGCGGCGTCCGGACCCATCCAGTCGTTCAGGGCGCGGTAGGCCGCGTTGAGCGCGTCACCCTTGCCGGTCCGGGCCTCGGGACGCACGCGCGGCACCAGGTGCAGGTACGGGTCGTAGCCGCCGTGGCGCCGCCACAGCATCCGGACGACGCGGGCGGTGCGATCCTCCGAGTCGTCGTCGACGACCCAGACGTGCGCCCGGCGGAACGTGGTGCGCAGGTAGCGGGTCGTCTCGCGGATGACCGTCTGCTCGTCGCGGCACGGCACGAAGAAGTGCCACGTGAAGCCGGCCGGGTCGCCGGCCGGGCCGGGCTTGCGGCGCAGGTACGGCACCACGATCACCACGACGTAGACGAGGAACGCCACGCTCATGGTCAGCGCGAACGCCTGGGTGATGGCCAGCAGAACCTGGACGCTCATGCGGTCTTCTTCCGCGTCGAAAGCCAGACGAACAGCACGATCGAGACGGCGCCGCCGAACACGCTCACCATCGAGCCGAGCAGCGTGTGACCCCAGTAGTAGCCCTCGTCGGTGCCGAACCAGTGGACCAGCCCGACGATCGTCAGAATGCGCAGCTGGTTCACCAGCACCACGACGAGCGCCGAAATGCCGAGCGAAAAGAAGAGCCGCCGCGCATTCGACGGCCGGAAGTACACCATGGCCATCGTCACAACGAGCAGCGGGAGCAAAAGGAACGCCGACGAACATTCCGGCGTCATTCTCAACCCGAACGGAGCAGCACTGGTCAACCCAAAGTAAACAGACTCCCGATCGGGCGCGACATAAACACCCGATGTAGTGAACAGATCGAGGATCGCACCGGCGAGCCGCACTTCGAGCTCGCGGTAGAACCGCTCGGCCAGCACCACCACGGCACCCGCCGCGGCCAGCGCGCTCAGCGCCACGACCAGCGGAAACCGTGCCATTCCTGAGTTCGGAGCGCTCGCTACCGCCACGACGTTCCTCTCGGTGTCGATTTCCCGGTCAAGTTCGGAGGCACGGGCGAGCGTAGGACATGTGTGCCACGCGTTTCCACTCGGAGGGATGGAAACGCCGCCCCAATCGGTTGGACCTCAGGCGAACTTGTTACGCCGATCGAGTGACATCGAAACCGACCAGGGGAAATGGCTCAAGCCTTACCCGATCCGGTGATTCGGAAAATTTTGTGTGCTATTCGGCCCGGTCTTCGCGATAGTCGATCCGCGTGCCGAGTTCATGGCAAGCCGGGTCGATCCGCGCCGCCGTCACGCACCCCCGATAAATCCAGCGAATTCGGAGGACCACTTGATGAAGAGCTCCCTCGTGCGCCGTGGCGGGCTGCTCGCCGCGGTCGTGGCGAGCGTCGTGCTCGCCGGCGCGGCCCCCGCTTCGGCAGCCCCCGGCGACGGATCCGCGTACGGCGTCAAGGTCGACGTCAAGCTGCTCGGCCAGAACGCGGTGAAGGCGGGTCCGTTCGCGGCCGCGAACACCGCGGGCCCGACGAGCAGCAGCCTGGCGAAGGTCGACCTCCCCGGCATCCTCACCGCCGGCGCGATCAACACCGAAGCCAAGCAAGACGAAAATTCCGGTGCGGTGACGGCGAAGGCGAGCACCGCCGACGTCGCACTCCCGCTGCTGAAGACGGCGCTCGGCAACGTCGGCATCAAGCTCGTCGAGGCCGTGTGCACCGCGACGCAGAAGGGCGTCGAAGGCAGCACGAAGCTGGTCGGCGCGAACCTCGGCAGCGTCGGCGCGGTCGACGCCACCCCGGCCGCGAACACGCAGATCAAGGTCGGCCTCGGCGGGCTCAACGTCGCGACGATCATCCTGAACGAGCAGGTCAAGAACAAAGACGGCAGCCTCACGGTCAACGCCGTCCACGTGCGACTGCTCGGCGAAGGGCTCAAGGCACTCGGCTCGGGTGACGTGATCGTGTCGTCGGCGACCTGCGGCCCGGCCGCGCCGCCGATGCCGCTGGCCTCGGGGGCGGGCCTGTGGATCGGGCTCGGCCTGCTCGGCGCCGTCGCCGTGCCGGTCGGCACCCGCATCCTCCGCCGCCGTTCCGCGCAGGCCTGAGCGAGGTCCGGATGTACAAGATGCCGGGCGCGGGCGTCGGCGTGGCCGGGGGCGGGATCGGCACCCTCGCGGCCACCGGCGCCGACATCGGCTGGTGGCTGGCCCTCGGCGTGCTCCTGGTCCTGCTCGGGACCGGCGCGCTGATCGCCGTCCACCGCCGCAACCGCCGTCTTTCCCAGGCGCGGGACTGAGACGGCGACCAAGGGCCGCCGGCGTGTGCCCCTCGCACGCCGGCGGCCCCCATTGATGGAAATGACACTGCCCCGCCCACCCGGGGCCGGGGGTGGAAATTTGCTGGACACTGGACGATGTGGAGAAGGGCGGCACGGGGTGGACGTGATGTTGCTGGCCGGGACGCGGCCGGAAGCCGTCAAGCTCGCGCCGCTGGCACTGGCGCTGGCCGCGCACCCGGTGCTGCGCCCGGTCGTCGTGCACAGCGGCCAGCACCCGGGCATGGTCGAGCAGGCCTTGGAGCCGTTCGGGCTGGCCGTGGACGTGTGGCTCGACGTGCCACCGCGGGTGACCGGCGGCCAGGCCGAGCTGGTCGCGGGCCTGTTGCCCGCACTCGACGAGGTGCTGCGCCGCCACACCCCGGCGGCACTGGTGGTCCAGGGCGACACGACGACGACGCTCGCCGGCGCGCTGGCGGCGTTCTGGCTGGGCATCCAGGTGGTCCACCTGGAGGCAGGACTGCGCACCCGCGACCTGGCGGCCCCGTTCCCGGAGGAGGGCGCCCGGCAGATGGTGTCCCGCATCGCGGCGCTGCACCTGGCCCCAACGCTCGGCGCGGCGGCGGCCCTGCGCTCGGAAGGCGTTGCGCGGCAGCAGATCGCGGTCACGGGCAACACGGTGGTCGACGCGGTCCTGGACATCGCGGCCCGCGACCTACCGGCCCGCGACACGGCGCTGGCATTGCTGGAGATGGGACTCGCCGAAGCCGGCGAGCGGCTGGTGCTGGTCACCTCCCACCGGCGAGAGTCCTGGGGCGAGCCCCTGGAGCGGACGCTGGCGGCGGTACAGCTGATCGTGGCCGAGCACCCGGACGTCCAGGTACTGTTCCCGGCGCACCCGAACCCCCAGGTCCGCGCCCAGGTGGAGGCGGCACTGGCCGGCCTCCCCCGGGTGACGGTGACGGACCCGCTGGAGTACCCGGACCTGGTCCGCGCGTTGCGCCTGGCATCGCTGGTGCTGACGGATTCGGGCGGCATCCAGGAGGAGGCCCCGACGTTCGGCACCCCAGTGGTGGTGCTGCGCGACGTGACCGAGCGCATGGAGGTCGTGGCGGCCGGCTGCGCATGGCTGGCGGGCACGGACACCGAGCGCATAGCGGACACGGCGGCAAGGTTGCTGAGCGGCGAACTGCGCCCGGCCCAGGTCGGGAACCCTTACGGCGAAGGCAATGCGGCAATCCTGGCGGTAGCAGCAATCGAGGAACTGCTGGGCGTACGGGCCCCAACCCCCACCCCGGCAACGGCATCCTGACGCGCGCACAGCAATCGCGGCAACCTCACCAACCGCAACACGGCGCCCACACCCCCGCAACCCCGATCCGAAGCCAAAACCCGGCCGTAGTCACGATCAGGCTTCGGGGTGGCGGAAAATCTACAACGACACCACATTCACCGGCAAAGCCGGGTTAGCACTGAACTCCAGCGGAGCAGTCGGACGCTTGGCAGCCACCACATGAGCACCCAAGGCTGCAATCATCGCACCATTATCAGTACACAGCCGCGGCCGAGGAACCCGCAGCTCAATACCCGCAACCGCACAGCGTTCGGCCGCGAGTTCCTTCAACCGAGAATTCGCGGCCACACCACCGGAAATCACCATCGTGCCGATCCCCTGCTCCTTCGCGGCACGAATCGCCTTCGCGGTCAGCACATCCGCAACGGCCTCCTGGAACGACGCCGCAACATCGTCCACCGGAATCTCCTCGCCACGCCGCGCAGCGCCCTCGACCCAACGAGCAACCGAAGTCTTCAACCCCGAGAAGGAAAAATCAAACGCAGCATCCCGCGGCCCCGTCATCCCCCGAGGGAACGCAATCGCCGCCGGGTTCCCCTTCTTGGCCGCGTTGTCGATCGGCGGACCACCCGGGTACGGCAGCCCGAGCACGCGCGCAACCTTGTCGTACGCCTCACCGGCCGCATCATCCACAGTGGACCCCAGCTCGGTGATCGACGACGCGATGTCGTCAACGCGCAGCAGCTGCGTGTGCCCACCGGAAACCAGCAACGCCAGGCACGGCGCCGGCAACGGCCCGTGCTGCAGCGTGTCGACAGCGATGTGCCCGGCCAGGTGGTTGACGCCGTACAAAGGCACGTCCAACGCCGTCGCATACGCCTTGGCCGCGGAGACACCGACGAGCAGCGCACCGGCCAGCCCCGGGCCGGCCGTCACCGCAATAGCGTCCACATCGGACAGCGAAAGACCAGCCGTGGCGAAGGCCCGCTGAGTCGTCGGGACCATCGCCTCCAGATGCGCACGACTGGCAACCTCAGGCACCACCCCGCCGAACCGGGCGTGCTGCTCGACACTGGAGGCGACCTCGTCGGCCAGCAGCTCGACCGTGCCGTCGTCGTGCAGCCGGACCAGCCCGACGCCGGTCTCGTCGCACGAGCTCTCGATACCCATGATGATGCGTGCCATCAGCCCGCCACCCCGTCTCGCGTCCGCGCCGGGCGGACCATCGTGTACGCGTCGGCGCCGGAGGGCTGGTAGTAGCGCTTCCGGATGCCGAGCCGTTCGAAGCCGTGGCGCTCGTACAGGGCGAGCGCGGTGGTGTTGTCCGTGCGGACCTCGAGGAAGACCGGCGCCTCGAACTCGTCGGCCCGCGTCAGCAGCGCCTGCAGCAGCGCCTTGCCGATGCCCTGGCCCTGGTGCTCGGGCGCGACGCCGATGGTGTGCACGGTCGCCTCGTACTCGCCGCGGCGGCGGCCGACGACGGCCAGCCCGGCGTAGCCGAGCAGCTCATCGCCCTCGTCCGGGCGGGCGGCGAGGTAGAAGTTGCCCGCGTCCAGTTCGGAGTGGAAGGCGCGGGCGCTCCACGGGTCGTCGCCGGGGAACAGGATCTTCTCGATCTCCACGCACCGGGCGATGTCCATGCGGCGCAGCGGCTCGAGTCTCACGAAGCGGTCACCCGTTTCGGCGCCGCGGGTTCGGCGGCGTCGGGGCGGCGCAGGTACAACGGCGTCAGCGGGGCCGGCGGCTCCGAAGTGAGCAAGGCGCTCCGAGCGACCTTCACCAGCCCGGCGGGCGACGGGAAGCGCGGCTCGACCGGCCGGACGTCGAGCACTTCGGCGTACAGCAGGGCGCCGTCCCCGGCCGCCACCTTGACGTCGGTCTCGAGGCCGGCGGGACGCTGGACGTGCGGGCCGTCGGTGCGCCGCCCGGCGGCGTCGTAGGCCGCCCAGTAGACCTCGCGACGACGGGCGTCGGTGAGCACGAGGAAAGCGTTGTCCCCCGGGGCGACGTCGGCGGCCAGTGCGTCGAGGCTGCAGACCGGGTACACCGGGATGCCGAGGGCGTGGCCGAGCGCGGCGGCGGTGGCCAGGCCGGCACGCAGGCCGGTGAACGGCCCGGGGCCGACGCCGGCGACGATCGCGTCGAGGTCCTTGAAGGTCACCCCGGCGGCCTCGGCGGCGGCCAGCGCGTGCGGCGTGATCAGCTCTCCGTGGGCGCGGGGGTCGACCGTGACGCGCTCACCGCGCGTCTCGACCAAGCCGCCGTCCAGCGCGACGACGCCCGCGGTCACCGCCGGGGTCGAGGTATCGATCGCCAGTACCAACACGGTGTCCCAGCCTACGACCAGCGTCTTCGGCTGGTTGCTGCAGGGGACGGATCAGCACGGTAACGTGCGGAAGGAGTCCGACACTGGGAGGTCCCCGCGGTGCCCGACCCCTTGTTTCCCACGCTCGTCGCCGGTGCCGCGAAGGAAGCCTTGCGCTTCGGCGACCACGTCCTGACCTACGACGAGCTGGCCGCCGTCGCCGGCGGTCTCGCCCGCGAGCTGCCACCCGGCCGGGTGGCGGTGTGGGCGACGCCGACCGTCCACACGAGTGTCGCGGTCGTCGCCGCGCTGCTCGCCGGGGTGCCGGCGGTGCCGCTCAACCCGAAGATCGGCGAGCGCGAGCTCGCCCACATCCTCGCCGACAGCGAACCCGCCCTCGTCCTGGCCGAGCCCGGCGCCGACCTGCCCGCCGGGCTCGCCGCCCTGCCGCACCGGGACATCTCCCTGAGCGGGGGGAAAGCGCTGGTCGCGGACGAGCCCGACCCGGAAAGCCCGGCGCTGATCGTCTACACCTCGGGCACCACCGGGCCGCCGAAGGGCGTCGTGCTCCCCCGCCGCGCGCTCGCGACCACACTGGACGCCCTGGAGGACGCCTGGGGCTGGACGGCCGACGACGTCCTGGTGCACGCGCTTCCCCTGTTCCACGTGCACGGCCTGATCCTCGGCATCCTCGGCCCGCTGCGCCGCGGCGGTTCGGTGCGCCACCTCGGCCGGTTCTCGACCGAAGGCGTCGCGCGGGAGCTGGCGGCCGGCGCGACGATGCTGTTCGGCGTCCCGACGATGTACCACCGGATCGCCGGCGAGGTCGGCTCCGACGCCGCGCTCGCCGACGCGCTCAAGCGGGCCCGGCTGCTGGTCTCCGGGTCGGCGGCGCTGCCGGTGTGCGACCACCAGCTGATCACCGCGGCGACCGGCCAGCAGGTCGTCGAGCGCTACGGCATGACCGAGACGCTGATGAACACCAGCGTCCGCGCGGACGGCGAGCACAAGCCCGGCACGGTCGGCGTCCCGCTGCGAGGTGTCGAACTGCGGCTGGTCGGCGACGCCGGCGAAGTGGTCGAAGACGTCGAGACGGTCGGCGAGATCCAGGTCCGCGGGCCGAACCTGTTCACCGAGTACCTCAACCGCCCGGACGCGACCGCGGCCGCGTTCGACGGCGGCTGGTTCCGCACCGGCGACATGGCCACCCGCGACACCGACGGGTACGTGAAGATCGTCGGCCGCAAGGCGACCGACCTGATCAAGAGCGGCGGCTACAAGATCGGCGCGGGTGAGATCGAGAACGCGCTGCTCGAGCACCCCGGCGTCGCCGAGGCGGCCGTCACCGGCGAGCCGGACGACGACCTCGGCGAGCGCATCGTCGCCTGGATCGTGCCGTCCGGCGAGCCACCGGCCGCCGACGAGCTCGCCGACCACGTCGCGAAACTGCTCGCACCGCACAAGCGCCCGCGGGTCGTCCGATACCTGGACGCGTTGCCGCGCAACGACATGGGCAAGGTCATGAAGCGGGCGCTCGGTGCCTAGGCTGCCGGCGCGGGAGATCCTCGGCGCGATCGGAAGCGGTTTCACGGAGTTCCCGACCCCGCTGCGCGAGGAGCCCGCCGACGGCCCGATCGGCTGGCCGGGCTACCGGGAAGCGCGTTCCGCCGCGGAAGAGCGCACGGGTGAGAAGGAATCGGTCCTCTGCGGGACGGCGAAGATCGGCGACGTCGAAGCCGTGCTGATCGCCTTCGAGTTCGGGTTCCTCGGCGGATCGCTCGGGCAGCGCACCGGCGACCGGATCGAAGCGGCGTTCGCGCACGCCCGCGACGTGCGGCTGCCGGTGGTGTCGCTGATCGCGACCGGCGGCAGCCGCATGCAGCAGGGCATGCGCGCGTTGATGCAGCTGCAGCGGGTGGCGCGGGCGTCGGCGTTGACGCGTTCGGTGGGCATCCCCCAGCTCTCGGTGCTGCGCGACCCGACGACCGGCGGCGGCTGGGCGACGCTCGGCGCGGGCGCCGACGTCATCCTCGCGCTGCCGGAAGCCCAGGTCGGGTTCGCGGGCTCGCGGGTGCGCCCGCCCGGCTCGCCCGAGGCGTACACCGCGGAGGCGCATTTCGGCTGGGGTCAGGTCGACGCCGTCGTGGCGCCGGAGGAACTCGGCACGGCGCTGGAACGGTGGCTGCGGCTGCTGACCGCGCATTCGTCGGCCGCGGCTCCGCCGCCTTCCGCGCTGCGAGCCGCTTCGGTGCCTGCCACGGGCTGGGAAGCGGTTCAGGCCGCGCGGTCACCATCGCGGGCCCGGGCGGCGGAGTACCTCGACAGTTACTTCGACTGGCGGCAGGACATCAGCGGCGACCGCGTCGGCGGCGCGGATCCCGGTGTCGCGTGCGGCTTCGGCTGGCGCGACGGGCGGACGGTCGCGTACGCGGCTCAGTGCGGCACGCCGACGTTGCCGTCGGGGTTCCGGACGGCGGCCCGGCTGGTGCGGCTGGCTTCCCGCCTGGGCATCCCGGTGCTGACGCTGGTCGACACCCCGGGCGCGGCGAACGACGCGGCGGCGGAGCAGGCGGGCGCGGGCGGCGCGATCGCGGAGATGTTCGAGGCGGTGGCGACGGCCTCGGTCCCGGTGACGACGCTGGTGATCGGCGAAGGCGGCTCGGGCGGTGCACTGGCGTTCGCCGCGGCGGGTTCGACCTGGGTGGCCCCGGACGCGTACTTCTCGGTGACGTCCCCGGAAGCCGCGGCGGCGATCCTCAAGCGTCCGGCCGAGGAGGTGCCGGACATCGCCAACCGGCTGCACCTGCGACCGCAGGACCTCGTGGACCTGGGCGTCGCGCGGGCGGTGGTGAGTCCGGCTCGATGATCGACGTCCGGTGAGCAGGGTGCAGTCGACGAGGATTGTGCCGCCGGCGGGTCCATCCGTGGTTGGATCTTGCGATGGGGTATCAATTCAACAGGCGAGCGGCGTTCGGTTTGGGGACCGCCGTCGCCGCCGGAAGCATTCTGGCCGGCTCTCCCGCGTACGCGCAGGAAGCAGACATCGAGGCCAGCCCGGCCACACCGGACCGGGCCAGGCAGAAGGTGAAGCGCGTCTACGACACCGCGGCCGCTGAGGCAGGCGGCATCTGGAACTCCTACATCAGCGTGGCCGACCAGGTGGCCGTCGACGTGGCGCCCGACGAGATCGTCGAGGCGTACAGCGTCAACAAGGTGGCCGTCGCGGTCACCTTGATGGACAAGATCGACCGTGGCCTGCTCACCCTGGACCAGCAGGTCCAGGTGCCGGCGAGCATCGTCGTGCCGGGTGGCGACGGCATCATCATCCTGGACAAGGCGTACCCGAGCGCGTTCACGCTGGGCCACGTCCTGTCGCTGTTCCTCACGGTTTCGGACGACACGTGCGTCCGGCTGGTGGGGCTCGTGGTTCCGGCGGCCGAGATCAACCAGATCCTGGTGGCCAAGGGCTTCCCCAAGACCCAGGTCACGCCGGTGGCCAACCCGAACCGCTACTTCCTCGGCCAAACCACTCCGCGCGAGACCCACGACCTGCTGAAGGCGCTGGTCGCGGGCACCTTGCTGAGCCCGGCGTCGACGGATTACCTGCTGTCCCTCCTGCGGTCGCAGGTGGCGTTCACCGACGGTATCCGCCGGGAGATGTCGTCGGTCGATCGGTCGAGGATCGCCACGAAGGCGGGCTGGCTGAACGACGGCCGCAACGAGGCGGGAATCATGTTCGACGCCGCGGGCAAGCCGGTGTTGATCTACTCGATGTTCGCGCACGGCCAGGCGAACCCCGAGGACTTCGGGGCCACGCACCCCGTCCGGCAGGCCAGCGCGAAGATGGGGCCGAAGTTCCTGTGCGCGGTCGACAAGATCGCGGGCGCCGGCGCCAGGACCTTCCGGGCACCGGCCTACCAGCAGTACAACGGCGGCTGAGCGCAGCTGCGGAGGGCTCAACCGCAGTGAATGACTCATTCCTTGCGTCCGACGCCAGGAATGAGTCATTCACTGCGGGAGGTCACGCCTGTGCCAGCTCCGGAGTGCGGTCGGCCCAGGTGCCGTGCGGTTCGAGGGTGATCTCGCGGACGTCGTCCTCGCGGCGGTCCAGGCGGACCACCAGGTAATCCTCCGACAGCCGCTCCGCCGACCCCTCACCCCACTCGACCACGATCGCCGAACGCTCGAGGTCCGTGTCCAGGTCCAGGTCGTCCAGCTGGGACAGGTCGCCGCCCAGGCGGTACGCGTCCACGTGCACCAGGGGGACACCCGCCGAGCCCGCCGGGTGGACGCGGGCCAGCACGAACGTCGGGGAACTCACCCGGCCGCCGACACCGAGGCCGTCCGCGATGCCGCGGGTCAGCGTCGTCTTGCCCGCGCCGAGCGGACCCGCGAGCAGCACCAGGTCACCCGCGCGCAGGGAACGGCCGAGGGACCGCCCGAACTCCATCGTGTCTTCGGGGGTCGGGAACACGAAACTCAACGCTGCCACCACCAGGTTCGCCGGGACGAGGATTCGCCGTCCACACCGGAACAGCGTTGCAGGAGATCGATCAGATGGCTGTTCACCAGCTCGGGCTGCTCGAGCTGGACCATGTGCCCGGCGCCGCGGACGCGCACCAGCTCGGCGTCGGGCAGCTCGGCCGCGATCCGCTCGGCGTGCGCGAACGGCGTGAACCGGTCCGAATCGCCGCCGATGACCAGCACTTGCGCGTGCTTCAGGCCGGCCAGCGCGGCGTAGCGGTTGTGGCTGCCGAGCGTGTCGATGAAGTTGACGAGCCCGCGCACCGGCGTCACTTCCAGCATCTCGAGCATGAAGTCGACGAGCCGCGGGGCGACGTCGCGGCTCCCGAACGCCAGCCGGCGCACGGCCTGGCGCGTCAGCTGGCCGCCCGCCGCGCGGACGAACTCCACCAGCCCCGGCTGCCAGCCGGCGAGCCCGCCGGCGGCGCGCGTCAGCGGGTTGTACTTCGAGAGCAGCGAACGCGGCAACCCGCGTGCGCCGACTTCGCCCGCCGCCGTCGCGATGAAGGCAACACCTTCCACCCGCTCTTCGAACAGCTCAGGGAACTCGGCGGCCAGCTCCATGATCACCATGCCGCCCATCGAATGCCCCATCAGCACGATGGGCCCCTCCGGCACCACGGAACGCAGCACGCAGTCCAGGTCCCGGGCCAGCTGTTCGATGGTCGACGTCTCGGTCGAAGCCGCGCCGGACAGGCCGTGGCTGCGGTGGTCGTAGTACACCTGACGCACGCGAGGCAGCCGAAGCGAGGCGAGGTCACGACGCTGGAAATGCCAGCAGCGCCGCGAAAGCGCGAAGCCGTGGACCCCCACGACGGTCAGTTCCGGTTCACCGCCGTCTTCCGGGTCGATCTCCTCGACCGAAAGCGGCGTGCCGTCCTCGGCCGCGACCGTCGAAGTGCGGTCCGGCTTCAGCTCCCCCAACGGCTCGTCCACGTACGGATCCTCACTGTGCCGCCGCTGCTGCGCGGCGACCGCGATGGCGGCGGCGGTACCGGTGGCCAGGGCCCCGACCCCGCCGGCGATGGCCAGCAATCGTCGTGAAGGTGTCACGGGCGTTCCCCCAGATACCGGCGCCGCACCCGCGGCCGGTACATCGAGGTCACGATCTCGTAGTCGATGGTGCCCAGCTTGTCGGCCCATTCCCGGGCCGTCGGCTCACCGTGCGCGCCGGCGCCGAAGAGGACGACCTCGTCGCCGACGGAAGGCTCGTAGTCACCGCAGTCGACCACCAGCTGGTCCATGCAGACGCGCCCGGCGACCGGCCGCCGCTGCCCGCCGAGGAGTACGTCCATGCGGCCGGACAGCGACCGCGGGACGCCGTCGGCGTACCCGGCCGGGACGAGCGCCAGATTCGTCTCCCGCGAAGCAGTCCAGGTGTGCCCGTAGGACACCGATTCCCCGGCCTCGATCCGCTTGACCAGTGCGACGGCTGACCGGAACGTCATGGCCGGGCGCAGGTCTTCCGGCTGTGGCACCGGGTTCAGCCCGTACATCGCGATGCCGGGCCGGACGATGTCGAAGTGCAGGTCCGGGCGGGTGAGCAGGGCCGCGGAGTTCGCCAGGTGCCGCATCGGGTCGAGCCCGGCGGCGCGGGCGGTGTCGTAGGCCTCGGCGAAGCGCTTGGCCTGCAGGTCGATCGAGGGGTGTTCCGGCTCGTCGGCGCAGGCGAGGTGGGACCAGATCGCGACGACTTCGACCCGCGGTTCGGCGGCCGCCGCTTCGACCAGTTCGGCCCACGCGGCGGGCGGGCAGCCGTTGCGCGAGAGCCCGGTGTCGATTTTGAGGTGCACACGAGCCGGAGTACCCGGTTTCGCCGCGGCCGAGATGCGGCGAAGCTCACCCAGCGAGCTGGCGGCGAGGTCGATGTCGTTTTCGACGCCCGGCGCGAAGTCGACGTCCGGGGTGTCCAGCCAGCTGAACAGGCGGGCCGTGATCCCGGCTTCGCGCAGGGCGAGGGCCTCGCCGAGCGAGCAGGTGCCCAGCCAGGTGGCCCCGGCCTCGACCGCGGCGCGCGCCACCGGCAGCGCGCCGTGGCCGTAGGCGTCGGCTTTGACCACCGCCATCACCTCGGAGCCGGGCGCGCGGGCGCCCAGCAGGGTGAGGTTGTGGCGGATCGCGTCGAGGTCGATGTCGACCCGGGCCCGCGGGAAACTGGGAGTCATGACGCCTCCCAGTTTCCCATGACCCGAGGTCAGGGCAGGCGCAACCCGGACGTGGCCGAGAACACGTGCAGCTCGTCGGGGCGGATCCGCAGGTGCAGGGTGTCGCCCATGGCCGGCGGCGTGCGCGGGTCGACCCGGGCGACGACGTTGGACTTGTTGTCGGCCGCGTCGGTCTCGGCGAGCTTGCCGTAGACGTAGGCGTCCGAGCCGAGCTCCTCGACCAGGTCCACCTTGATCGGCAGGGTGCCGTCACCGGTGGCGACCTCGAGGGCCTCCGGCCGGAAGCCGAGGGTCACGGTGTCCCCGTCGGCCGCGGCGATGGTCTCGCGGGTCAGCGGCACCCGCGCGCCACCGACCTCGGCGCCGTCCGCCGTCAGCTTCGCGGTGACGAGGTTCATCGCCGGGGAACCGATGAAGCCCGCGACGAAAGCGTTTGCGGGCCGGTCGTACAGGGCGCGCGGGGTGTCGCACTGCTGCAGCAGGCCGTCCGACAGCACAGCGACGCGGTCACCCATCGTCATAGCTTCGACCTGGTCGTGCGTGACGTACACCGTCGTGACGCCGAGGCGGCGCTGGAGTGCGGCGATCTGCGTACGCGTCGACACACGCAGCTTGGCGTCGAGGTTCGACAGCGGCTCGTCCATGAGGAAGACCTGCGGCTCGCGGACGATCGCGCGGCCCATCGCGACGCGCTGGCGCTGACCACCGGAGAGCGCCTTCGGCTTGCGGTCGAGGTAGTCCACGATGTCCAGCAGCTTCGCGGCCTCGAGGACCTTCTGCTTGATCTCGGACGCGGGGCGGCCGGCGATCTTCAGCGCGAAGCCCATGTTCTGCGCGACCGTCATGTGCGGGTACAGCGCGTAGTTCTGGAACACCATCGCGATGTCGCGCGAGCGCGGCGGCAGCTGGGTGACGTCGCGGTCGCCGATCCAGACGGCGCCGTCGTCGATGTCCTCGAGGCCGGCCAGCATGCGCAGGCTGGTCGACTTGCCGCAGCCGGACGGGCCGACCAGCACGAGGAACTCGCCGTCGGCGATCTCCAGGTCCAGCGCGTCGACCGCGGGGCGCTCCGAGCCGGCGTAGCGCCGGGTCGCCTTGTCGTAGGTGATGGAAGCCATCGGTCAGTCCTCTCCGAGATTCCGCCGGACCCCGTAAGCCGCTTCGCGGGCTTCGAGGTGGCGCTGCTGGATCCGGTGGCCCTCGGCGCGCTGCGCCTCGGTCGGCTCGTCCAGCTCGAGCCGGAGCTTCTGGTTCTCCTGCCAGGACGGGGGTTCCGCACTGGAGGCCTGCGCCTGCGAAGACAGGGCCCACGCCGCCTGCCGCGCCGCGCCGAGCGCGACGTACTCGGCGACTTCGGGCAGCTGCACGGGCACGCCGAACACCAGCGGCGCGACCGCCCGGACGGCCCGCGACTGCGCGCCCCCGCCGATCAGCAGCACGCGCTGGACGTCGAGGCCGTGCGCGCGCACCGCGTCGAGACCGGCGGCCAGGCCGCAGAGCATGCCTTCGACGGCGCTGCGCGCGAGGTTCGCCGGGGTCATGTTGTCCCTGGTCAGCCCGGACAGCGAGCCGGTGGCGCCGGGCAGGTTCGGGGTGCGCTCGCCGTCCAGGTACGGCAGGAAGGTCAAGCCGCCGGCCCCCGGCTCGGCGGTCAGGGCGAGGCGGTCGAACTCGCTGAGCGTCGCGCCGAGCATCGCGGCCGTCGCGGTGAGGACGCGGGCGGCGTTGAGGGTGCAGGCGAGCGGGAGGAAACGGCCGGTGGCGTCGGCGAACCCGGCGACCTCGCCGCTTACGTCGGCCGCGCCGGTCTCGGCGACGCCGAACACGGTGCCGCTGGTGCCGAGCGAGACGACGGCGTCGCCGGGCTGGAGTTCCAGCCCCAGCGCGGCGGCCATGTTGTCCCCGGTGCCGGCCGAGACGAGCACGCCGTCCGGGGTGTGGCCGGCGGCGTCGGCCGGGCCGAGCACGGTCGGCAGCTCCGGCGTCCGGCCGCCGAAAGCGTGGCTGAGGACGTCGAGGCGGTAGGCGTTGTCCGACGGCGAGAAGTAGCCGGTGCCGGAGGCGTCGCCGCGGTCGGTGACCGGGTCGCCGCCGGTGAGCTTCCAGGTCAGCCAGTCGTGCGGGAGCAGCACGCGCGCCACGCGGTCGGCGAGCTCCGGCTCGTTCTCGGCCAGCCAGCGCAGCTTCGTGACGGTGAAGCTGGCGACCGGCACCGAGCCGACGGACTTCGCCCAGGCCGACGGCCCGCCGAGCTCCTCGATGAGGTCGAGGGCCGCCTGCGCGGAGCGGGTGTCGTTCCAGAGCAGCGCCGGCCGGACCACGTCGTCGTTTTCGTCCAGCGTGACCATGCCGTGCTGCTGCCCGCCGACGCCGATGGCCGTGACGCCGTCGAGCAGGCCGTTCGTGGCTTCCTTGAAGGCGTCCCACCAGGCGGCGGGAGCGACCTCGGTGCCGTCGGGGTGCGACGCGCGGCCGGTCCGGACGATTTCGCCGGTGGCGGCGTCGCACACGACGACCTTGGTCGACTGGGTGGACGAGTCGATGCCGGCGACCAGTTCAGCTGTCATAGGGCTGCCCCTCTGCGACGTGTTCGACGATCTCGATCGCGGTGCCCGCGTTCAACGCGGCCTCGATCTCCTCGGTGGGTGTGGCCTGGCCCGTGATCAGCAGGTCGTAGTCGCCGACGTCGCCGTGCGCGTAGGTGGCGGTGCGGCCGAACTTCGAGTGGTCGACGACGAGGACGGTGTGGTTCGCGACCTTCAGCGCGGCCTTCTTGAGTTCGGCGTAGTCGCGATCGGGGTGGAACAGGCGCCCGACGGCGACGGCGGTGACCGACACGAACGAGACGTCGGCGCGGATGCTGTCGAGCAGGTTGAGCACCTCTGGCCCGGCGCAGGAGTCGTACTCGTGGCTGTACCGGCCGCCGGCGAGGACGACCTCGACCTGGGGCCCCAGCAGCCGGGCGGCGTGCAGCGAGTTGGTGACGACGGTGAGGGCGTCGATCTCGGCGAGCCGCTTGACCAGCGGGAGGAGGGTGGTGGAGTCGTCGACGAAGACGGTCTGGCCGGGCTGCACGTGGTTCGCGGCGGCCTGGCCGAGGGCTTCCTTTTCGCCGTGGTGGAGCGTGTCGCGGAAGCGGGCGGCGCTCTCGATGGTGAGCGCCGGGTAGGCCTCGACCTTGCCGCGCAGCTTGCGCAGGAGCCGGCGTTCGGCCAGGTCGTCGAGGTCGCGGTGCATGGTCATCAGGCTGACCTTGAACTTCGACGTCAGGTCGTCGATCCGGGCCTCGCCCTCCTCGATGACGTGATCGAGGATGTCCTGCCGCCGCTGCTCGACGACGGCATCGGACGGCCGGGTCTTCCGGTCTCCGGATGCTGCTGTGCCGCCGCTCACACGGACTTCTTACCAGATTTATCGCGCGAAGTTAACAGAGAACTCGATATCTCTTCGCACGTCGGTCGCCGGGCCGTCGTCTCCAACCGGACGACACGCGTACCCGAGCGGACGACACGCGTACCCAGCCGGACGACACGACCGCCGGACCGGCCGGGCAGCGTGTCGTCCGTACAGGTACGCGTGTCGTCCGTACAGGTACGCGTGTCGTCAGGTCAGGACGTTAGCGAGCGGATCGACCGGATGGCCTCCGGGATCGCGTGGACCAGGCCCGACGCCGAGGTCGGGGCGTTCTGGGCCGCGATCGCGCCCGCGAGCGAGTGGACGTGGGCGGCGGCCGCCGCGGCCAGCCAGGGGTCCAGGCCCGCCGCCAGGAGGGCGCCGACCAGGCCGGACAGGACGTCACCCGAGCCCGCCGTCGCCAGCCAGGCGCCGCGGGGGGTGTTCACCGCGACCCGGCCGTCCGGGGCCGCGATCACCGTGCAATGCCCCTTCAACAGCACCACCGCGTCGTACTTCTTCGCCGCTTCGCGCGCCGCCGTCACCCGGTCCGCTCCCGGCGCGCGGCCCATCAGGCGCTCGTACTCGCCCGCGTGCGGGGTCAGGACCAGCGGCGTGTCCGGGTCGCGCGCGTCGAGGACCTCCGGGGACTTCGCGATGATCGTCGTCGCGTCGGCGTCGGCGCAGACCGGGACGCCCTGACCCAGGACGTACCGCAGCACGTCGCGCCCGTCGGAGCCGGTGCCGATGCCCGGCCCGACCACCCACGCCTGGACGCGGCCCGCGTCGGCCACCGTGCCGGTGGCAATGACCTCCGGCCACTGCGCGCGGACGGTGTCCGCCGCGTGGCCCGCGTAGCGCACCAGGCCCGAGGTCGCGCGAACCGCCGAGCCTGCGGCCAGCACCGCCGCCCCGGGGTAGGTCGCCGAGCCCGCCGCGACGCCCACCACGCCCTGGCTGTACTTGTCGTCCTCCGGGCCCGGCACCGGCCAGGCCGCGGCGACGTCCACGATGTCGAGGCGCCGCAGCGACGGGTCGGTCAGCTCGAGACCGATGTCGACCAGCACGACCTCGCCGCACCAGGCCGGCGCCAGCACGTGCACCGGCTTGAGGGCGCCGAACGTCACCGTGCGGGCCGCCCGCACCGCCGGGCCGTCGACCGCGCCGGTGTCCGGGTCGACGCCGCTGGGCAGGTCGACCGCGACGATCGGGGCCTCGGCCAGCTCGACGAGCCGGGCCGCTTCGGGCCGCAGCGGGCCGCGGCCGGAGATGCCGACGATCCCGTCGACGACGACGTCCGCCTTCGCGATCCACTGTGGACCGTCCGCGGCGGACACCACCCGCCCGCCGGCGCGCTTCAGCGCTGCGAGTCCCTTTGCGTGCGCCTTCTCGGGCTTGAGCAGGATCGCCGTGACGGCCACCCCGCGGCGGCGCAGGAACGCCCCGGCCCACAGGGCATCACCGCCGTTGTCGCCCGAGCCGACCAGCAGGACGACCCGGCGGCCGGACACGCCGCCGGTGTGGTCGTCGAGGAAGTCCGCGAGCTGCACCGACAAGCCGAACGACGCCCGCCGCATCAGCTCGCCCTCGGGCGTGACGGCGAACGCCCGAGCCTCCGCTTCGCGAATCCGTTCCGTGGTCCAGATTCCCTGCACGGCGACGGCCTCCCTCTTACGCGGTGTTACTCCACGGTGACGGACTTCGCCAGGTTACGCGGCTTGTCGACGTCGTACCCGCGGGCGCGGGCGATCTCCGCGGCCAGCACCTGCAGCGGCACGGTGGACACCAGCGGCTGCAGCAGCGTCGGCACCGCCGGGACCTCGATGAGCTCGTCGGCGAACGGCCGGACCGTCTCGTCGCCCTCTTCGGCGATGACGATGGTGCGGGCGCCGCGCGCCTGGATCTCGCTGATGTTCGACACGAGCTTCGAGTGCAGCACCGCGCGGCCCTTGGGCGAGGGCATCACGACGACGACCGGCAGGCCGTCTTCGATCAGCGCGATCGGGCCGTGCTTGAGCTCGCCGGCGGCGAAGCCTTCGGCGTGCATGTACGCGAGCTCCTTGAGCTTCAGCGCGCCTTCCAGAGCGACCGGGAAGCCGACGTGCCTGCCGAGGAACAGGATCGCCTTCGAGTCGGCGATCCGGCGGCCGAGATCGCGCACCTGCTCCACAGTGGACAGTACCTTCTGGACGGCCGCGGGCATGGCCTCCAGCTCGGCGTACTCGCGCGCGACCTCGTCCGGGTACTTCGTGCCGCGGGCCTGCGCCAGCGCCAGGCCGACCAGGTAGTTGGCCGCGATCTGGGCGAGGAACGCCTTGGTCGAGGCAACGCCGATCTCAGGCCCGGCGTGCGTGTAGAGGACAGCGTCGGACTCGCGCGGGATCTGCGCGCCGTTGGTGTTGCAGACGGCCAGGACGCGTGCCTTCTGCTCGCGCGCGTGCCGGACGGCTTCGAGCGTGTCCGCCGTCTCGCCGGACTGGGACACGGCGACGACCAGCGTGTCGCGGTCCAGCACCGGGTCGCGGTAGCGGAATTCCGAGGCCAGCTCGACCTCGACCGGCAGCCGCGTCCAGTGCTCGATGGCGTACTTGGCGACCAGGCCGGAGTGGTAGGCCGAGCCGCAGGCGACGACGAAGACCTTGTCGACGTCACGCAGGTCCTGGTCCGAGATGCGCTGCTCGTCGAGGATGATCCGGCCGGACTCGAAGTGCCCGCGCAGCGTGTTGGCCAGCGCCTCGGGCTGCTCCTCGATCTCCTTGAGCATGAAGTACTCGTGGCCGCCCTTCTCGGCGGCGGAGAGGTCCCAGTCGACGGTGAACGGCTTGGCCTGGGCGGCGTCGCCGTGGAAGTCCAGGACTTCGTAGCCCTCGCGGGTGATGACGACGAGCTGGTCCTGGCCGAGCTCGACGGCCTCGCGGGTGTGCTCGATGAAGGCGGCGACGTCGGAGGCGACGAAGTGCTCCCCCTCGCCGACCCCGACGACCAGCGGCGAAGACCGGCGGGCGGCCACGATCGTGTCCGGGTGGTCGGCGTGCGTCACGACCAGGGTGAACGCGCCTTCGAGGCGGCGGCAGACGGCGGCGACGCTGGCGGTGAGGTCGCCCTTGGTGTCGCCTTCGGTGTACGCGCGGGCCACCAGGTGGGCGGCGGTCTCGGTGTCGGTGTCGCTGGCCATCTCGACGCCGTCGGCTTCGAGCTCGGTGCGGAGGGCGGCGAAGTTTTCGATGATGCCGTTGTGCACGACGGCAACGCGCTGCGAGGCGTCGCGGTGCGGGTGCGAGTTGCGGTCGACGGGCGCGCCGTGGGTGGCCCAGCGGGTGTGCCCCATGCCGGCGGTGCCGCCGAAGTGCTCGCGGCCGACCTCGTCGAGCCGGCCTTCCAGGTTGGCCAGCCGGCCCGCCTTGCGCTCGACGGTCAGCGCACCGGCGCCGTCGAGGACCGCGACACCGGCGGAGTCGTAACCGCGGTACTCCATGCGCCGGAGCCCGCCGAGGACGACGTCCAGAGCCGGGCGGTGCCCGACATATCCCACGATTCCACACACGCTCATCAGCCTAACGAGGCACATTCAGCGAGCTGACCGGGTCCGTGAACGGGCTCCGACCTGCGGGGACGCGGCCGCGGTGGTTCGAACCACTGCGGTGCACCCAGGCGGGCGGCTCGCGTGCCCGAATGCTCCGCTCGCGCACCGGACGGCCGGCCCGCGTACCTGGGGAGTCGGCTTGGGCGACCGAAACTGTCGGCGGCTGCCGGTAAAGTGGAAAACGGGGGGCGCCCCCGCGGGTGGACGGCCGGGCACTCGCTGACCCACCACCCCGAAGCTGGATTGTGACTACGGACGGTGGTGGCGGGGGAAGGGGGGCAAGCGGGGGGGGTCCCCGCCCCCACCGCCGGGGGGCGCGGTCGGGGCGGGGTTGGGGGGGGGGGGGGGGGGGGGGGGCGGGCAGTGCCGC
>NZ_CP100416.1:670994-778302 GCF_026017845.1 Amycolatopsis mediterranei | reverse complement strand
CGGCCCGCCCCCCCCCCACCCGGCTCTGTGTGTCTGGGTCGGCGGGGGGGTGGGGGGGCGCGGGGCGCGCCGCGGCCCCCCCCCCCCCCCACCCCCGTCCGTGTGCCGGCTTCGGATCGGGGTGGCGGGGGAGGTCTGGGTGGGGCGCCGGTCATGCCGTCAGCGTGCCGTTCACTGCCGGTGAGGCAGCTGGAGCGCTGGGACTTTGCCGGAACCGTGGCGGGTGGGGTGACCGCGAGCCGAGCGTTGCGGCGCGCCGGGGCGGCGGGCGAGCCGCGGCGGGGGTCGCACAGTAGGGTTCCGGACATGGCCAGCAAGCCCAAGCAGCTGCTCGCGGAGTTGACGCACCCGGGTCCGCACGAGGTCCTGCGCGGCGACCTCGCCCTGGTCGGGCTGCCCGGCGTGGTCTACACGCCGCGCGCCGGGCTCGGGTTGCCGGCCGTCGCCTTCGGGCACGGCTGGCTGCAGCCGCCCGATCGGTACCGGGAGCTGCTGCGCCACCTCGCGAGCTGGGGCATCGTCGCCGCCGCGCCGGCCACCCAGCGCGGGCCGCTGCCCTCGCACCGGCTGCTCGCCGCCGACCTCTTGACCACCCTCGACGTCGTCACGACCGTCCGGCTCGGCCCGGACGGCATCAGCGTCGACCCCGCCAAGCTCGGCCTCGCCGGCCACTCGACCGGCGGTGGCTCCGCCGTGCTCGCCGCGGCGCAGGACGCGCGGAGTGACCACCCGCGGATCAAGGCCGTCGCCACCATCACGGCAGCCCAGACGCTGCCGCCGGCCACCGAGTCGGCGCAAGCGATCACCGTCCCCGGCCTGCACCTCGCCGCCGAAGACGACCTGGTCGCCCCCGCTGTCGCGCACGCCGAAGCCATCGCGGGCGCCTGGGGCGGTGACGACGTCCAGCTGCGGTTCCTCGGCAAGGCGTCCCACCTGGGCGTCACCGAGGGCAGGCACTGGTCGCAGCTGTTCATGCACGGCAAGCCGCACCGCAAGACGCAGCAGCTCACCCGCGCGCTGTTCACGGCCTTCTTCCTGACCCACCTGACCGGCACCGGCAAGTACCGGCCCCTGCTCGAGGCGGACGTCAAGCGCGCCCCCATCGAGCGGGAAGAGGAACCCGCCCACTGACGCGGAAAGGGCCCGGCCAGAGCCGGGCCCTTTTCCTTTCAGACCAGCCAGCTGGTGCTGGAGAAGTCGTCCTCGTCGTCGGGCTGACGCGCGTGCCGCCCACGCTTCGGCGGTTCGGGTGCCGTCGGCGGTGGTTCCGGTGCCGGTTCCGGCCGGGGCTGGACCGCCACGGCCGGGGTTCCGTAGTTCGGCGTCGGGTAGTTCGTGTAGCCGGTGTCCGCCTCTTCCTCGTGGACGCCGAACTCCATCAGCGACTCGCGGGACTTGTCGGCCAGCGTCTTCTCCGTCGCCCAGCCGCCCGCGCTCTGCTTGCGCTTGTTGAGCTCGTCCATGTGCTCGGCGTACTTCTGCGCGGCGGCCAGCTCCTTCTGCATGCCCTCGCTGGCCTGCTGCTGGGCCTCGGCGAGCCGGCGTTCACGCAGCCCCCGCTGCTCGTCCTGCTCCCGCGCCGCCGCTTCCATCGTCGAAATCGCCGCCCGGTACCGGTCTTCGGCGCTGCTCATCGGCCCTCCTCGGCCCTCGTCACCGGTCGTACCGGATCGAACGGTCACCCTCGTCGTCGAGCGAGCCGCTGATGCGGCCCTTCGCGCCACTCGTCTCGAACACGCCGCCCTCGATGCGGTACTGGCTGGGCCCGCGCTGCTGGTCACCGCCGCCACCGCCGGGCGCGCCGCCCATGCCGCCCATCATCCCCATGCCGCCCATGCCCGACATCGCGCTCGAGCTCGACGAGCTCGCGGCCGCCTGGTGCACGCCGGGGTCGACCGGAGTCGCGCCGAGCCCGCCGCCGCCGTCGGACATCGGCAGCGAGGCGTCGCTGCCCGTCTGGGCACCCGGGTCGAGCGAGACGGCACCGGCGAAGTCCGGCGACCCGCCGCCGGTGACGGCCGAGCCGAAGTCGCTCGCGCCAGCCGTCGTGGTCGCGTCTGCGGAGGCGGCACCCGTCCCGGCTCCGACGCCCGCATCGGCCGTCGCCACCGCGGGCTCGGCCCCGACACCGCTCCCGCCGCCGAGGTCGCCCTCGAAGCCGCCGGGTGCGCTGAACCCGCCGGTCGCCGAGGCTGCATCGCTGCGCGTGAAGCCCGGGTCGGGGTTGGCCGGCGCGGGGTCCTTCGCCGGCGCGGACTCGGCGTTCGCGTCGTGCCGGATGTCCGAGCCCGCACCGTCGGACACCGGCTTGACGTCCGCCTTGAGGTCGTCCGCTTTGAGGTCGCCTGCCTTCGGGTCGTGCTTCTCGTCCAGGGTGTAGGTGGTCGGCTCGCCCTTTCCGTCGTCGACGGTCACGATCGTCGGCCCGTCCGGGCCCTCCGGCCGCTCGGCGGTGATCTTGAGGTTGCCGTCCTGGATGTGGATCTTGCCGTCCGCGCCCGGCTTGTAGGAGCCGTCGGCCGCGGGCTGTCCGTCCTTGACCGCCTGCTGGCTGCCCTGCGGCCCGAAGGAGGCCTTGTCCCCGGCGGCGGCGTCCTTGCCTGCGCCGTCCTTGGCCTTGTCGTCGTCACCCCAGTCGAGGTGGTAGTCCTTCTTGTGGCCGTGGCCGTCGTCCACGGAGATGTCCTGCTTGCCCTCCTTGTCGGGCTCGGACATCGAGATCGTGTTGTCGCCCTTCTTGACCGACACCGTGTCGGTGTCGTCGAGGTCCTTGATGGCCTCGCCGGTCTTCGGGTCGATCGGGTACGGCTGGCCGGTCGACGGGTCGACCTCCAGCGGCTTCCCGGTGATCGGGTTCTTGCCGTCTTCCGGCTTGGGCGGCTCTTCGGCCTTCGGTGGCTCGGCCGCCGACGGCGTCGTCGCGCCGCCACCGGTGCCACCGCCCCCGGTTCCGGTGCTGCCCGTCCCGGTGCTCCCGGTGTTTCCCGTGTTCCCGGTGTTGCCCGTGTTGCCGGTCTTGTCGCCGCCGCCTTCGTTCTTGGCCTCGGTCAGCTGGTTGCGGTAGCCGTCCATGTACCGCGCCAGCGCGCCGAACTGCTGGTCGATGGTCTGCTTGGCCGCCTGGCAGGAACCGTCGAACGCGGTGATCAGGCTCTTGTACTCGGTCGCGAACGCGCCATCGCGCCAGTAGCGGCAGACGTTGCGGCCGTATTCCTTGTTCTCGTCGTTGAAGCCGCAGTCGTCGTTCTGCAGGCGCTCGGCGAGGTTCGACGGATTGCCGTTCTTCGCGTTGACGGCGTCGATCCAGCCGGCGACCTTCATGAAGTCGTCGAATTCCCCGGTGTCGCCGTTGGCGATCTTGAGGACGTCCTTGGCCATCGGGATGTCGGCCTCGGCGATCACCGGGCGGTGCAGCTGCAGGACCTCGTCGACCTTCTTCTTGACCGCGGTGAAGACCTGCGTCACGGTCTGCGGGATCAGCTTCGCCGCCCCGTCGATCTGCTGCGACAGCTCCTTGGCGTGCGGCTTGATCGTCTCGTCGTACTTGATCTCCGCGGCGTTGGCGCCCTTGCCCTTCCACTCGCCGAAGAGGGTCTGGAGCTCGGTGTCGCTCTTGCCGAGGGTGTCCTCGACGACCTTGTGCGCCTTGCTCAGGTCGTCGGCGTCGCTGAGGAACTTCTGGTACTGGATCCCGCGGTTCTCGTGGAACTTGTCCTTGAGGTCGGTCTGGGAGTTCTTCTTTTCGCCCTCGCCGCCCTTGATCTGGTTCCAGACCTCGTCGGTCCACTTCGCCAGCAGGTCGACCGCGACATTGCCCTGGTCGAGCTGTTCGTCGGAACTCTTCGCGCCGACCCCCAGCGTCGGCGTGGCGATTCCGTCGAGGTTCTTCTTCGCCTGGTCGCGTTCGGCGGTCTGGCGCTGGTGTTCCTGGTTCTTGGCGGCCGACTCCTGCTTCGCCTCGGAGACGATCTCGTCGGTGTCGTCCGAGTCGAACGCGTCCCAGCCGCCGGCACCGTCGGAATAGTTTTCGATGTACTTCTTCGCGTACTCTTCTTCTTCGTCGTTGAAGTTGAAGGTGTTGCGGTCGTACTCCTCCATGAGCTTCGTCTTGGTGTCCATGGAGACGTTCGGGTCGTCGAGGACCTTCTTGATCTCAGCCCATTCGGCCATCAGCGGTTACCCCCGGCCTGGTTCGCGGTCGCGCCGGCGTTCGCTTCCTGCGTGGTGTACTTGCCGCCCGCGGTCCCGATTCCGCCGCCGAGGTTCATCAGCGCGTTCGACAATCCCGTCAGGCCCGCGCCGATCTCGTCCATCCCGGCCTTGTACTTGCCGAAGCTCTCCTGGTGCACGCGGCCGAAGTCCGCGGCGACGATCTCGGTCGGCGCGACCTTCTTGGCCTCGGCCGCCGGGTCGTCGGCGACGTCCGCCAGGCGGACCTGCGCCCGCGTCATCGCCTCCGAACTCGCTTCATACCCGTTCGGCATGGTCGCTGCCCCCTTCGATCCCCACAGGTCCCTACTGACGTTCCGGGACTGTGACGCGCCCGGACACCATTCGGTGCCGTCGCAGATGCACACAGAGTCTAGCGGTCGGCCGAGCGGCGGACCTGGGGTTCCGTCAACTGCACCCGGCCGGGACCTACCCGCCGGCGCGCTGCGCCGCGACCGCCTCGGAGATCACCTCGGCGACGCCGCGGATGTCCACCAGCCGGTCGAGCTCGTCGAGGTCGACCGACACGCCGTAGTTCACCTCGACCCGCGCCAGCAGCTGGATCCGCTGCCGGGACGTCATGCCGAGGTCGTCGAACGGCGTCGTGTCGGCGAGCCGCTCGGGCGGGAGCTCCAGGGCGAAGCTGATGATCCGCCGGATCTCGTCGACGTAGGTGCCCGGGTCAGCCATGCCGCTCATTCTCGCCCCACCAGCGCTCGCGGGCGGCGGTGCGGGACACCTTGCCGCTGGAGGTCCGCGGCACCTCGCCCGGTCGGACCAGCCACAGGGCGCGCAATGGCAGGTCGTGGGCGGCCGAGACGGCCCGCCGCACGGCCGTTTCGACCGAGGCGTCCGGCGCCGTGCACCCGGCCACGACCGCGACGCCTTCGCCGTGGCCGTCCCGCACGGCGAACGCGGCGACGCGCCGGATACCGGGGTGCGCGGCCTCGACGGTGGCTTCGATGTCCTGCGGGTGGTGGTTGCGGCCGTCGACGATGATCAGGTCCTTGAGCCGTCCGGTGACGTAGAGCTCGCCGTCGTGGACGAAGCCGAGGTCGCCGGTGCGCAGCCAGCCGCCGGGGGCGATCACGTCGTCCCGCCCCCAGTATCCGTCGGCGACGTTGGGCCCGGACACCTGGATCTCTTTGTCGACAATGCGAACGCGCTGACCGTACGGCCGCCCGACCGAGACGCGCTGCTCGCCGTCGAACACCCGTACGGTGGGCCCCTCGGCACCCGCGCTCGTGACGAACACCGTCGCCTCGGCCAGCCCGTAACACGGCTTGTGCGCGGCCCGCGGCAGCCCGAAGGGGGCGAAGGCCCGCTCGAAGGCCTCGACGGTGGCCGCGCGGACCGGCTCGCTGCCGTTGAGCACCGAGTTCACCCGCGAGAGGTCGACGGCTTCGAGGTCCTCCGCCGCTTCGGCAGCCAGGTCGAAGGCGAAGTTGGGCGCAGCGCTGACGACGCCCGGGAGCCCGGCCAGCAACCGGATCCAGCGCAGCGGGTCGCGCACGAACTCCATCGGTGTGAAGAAAACCGACCGCGAGCCGAGGAAGACCGGCGTGCCGATGAGCAGCACCAGGCCCATGTCGTGGAAGAACGGCACCCAGCCGGCCAGCGGCGTCGACGCGTCGGCGTGGTAGCACCGGGTGGTCTGCCAGCAGGCCGCCACCAGCGCGCGGTGCGAGATCACCGCGCCGGCCGGGCGGCGGGTCGAGCCGGAGGTGTACTGCAGGTACGCGGGATCGGTCATCGCCACGGCGGCGGGCGGCTCGGCGTCGCCGGGCTCGACGTCCGCGATGTCCTCGACGGCGAGCACGGTGGCCGGCGGGACCTGGTCCAGGAAGTCCTTCGAGGTCAGGCAGGCCGCGGGGGTGGCGTCCGCGAAGGCCGACTCGATCCGGGCGCGGCCGGTGCGGCCGGTCGGGACGGACAGCGGCACCGCGACGCGCCCGGCGTAGAGCGTCCCGAGGAAGGCGGTGACGTAGCCGAGGTCCTGCCGGGCGACGATCGCCACCCGGTCGCCCGGCCGGGTGACGCGCCGCAGCTCGCGGGCGACCCCGCGGACGCGCGCGAGCACCTGCGGCCAGGTCAGCGTGTGGTCGGCGGGCCCCGGGAAGGTGCGGCAGGTGAAGGCGGGGCGCTCAACGCCGGCGTTGCGGAGCAGGTAGTCCGTGAACGGCGTGGTGAGGACGTCATCCGGGACAGCTGCGGGCGGCACGGCCCCATCCTGCCCTACCGTGTCGAAGCGATGGACGAGTTCGAACGGCACGGCATCGAGGTGGTCTCCGGCCGCGACGCCTGCGCGCGAGCCCTGCGGTCGCCCGAGCTGACGTCGGATCCCGGCGGCGGCTCGCCCAGCGTGCTGCTGCGGGACGGCGCCGAGCACACCCGCCTGCGCGCGGTGCTGCGGGAGATCATCGCCGGGGTGGAGCCGTTTCCCGAGCCGCTGCGAGCCGGGATCGAAACGACCGTGGCCGGGCTGGGGACGTCGTTCGACCTGGTGCGCGACTTCGCGCGGCCAGTAGCGGGCGCGGTGACGTCGGCGGTCCTGGGCGTGCCCCTCGACGACGTGTTCCTGGACCACCTCGAGGCGACGACGGCGAACCTCGACGTCTCCGGCGGCACCGACCGGGCCGGGCAGGCGTCGGCGTTCCGGCTGGCGGTGCAGCTCAGCCGCACCCCGGCCGGGCCGGGCGGCCTGACGGCGCTGCGGGAGGCGCACGCGGCCGGCCGGCTGGACGACGACGAGCTGGCGCTGAACCCGGTGGTGCTGGCGCACGCGGCGTACGAGAACTCGCTGAACTTCCTGGCGTGCGCCGGCCTCGAACTCGCGAATTCTGGTCCGCGGAGCGTGCGGGAACTGGTGACGGCGATCTGCCCGGCCCGGTACGTCCTCCGGTTCGGCCCGGACGGCCCGGTGGCGATCTCCCTGGCCGGCGGCCTGCCGTTCGGCCTCGGCCGGCACGCGTGCCCCGGCTCCGGGGTCGCGGTGGCCGAAGGGGAGATCGCGCTCACGGCGCTGGCGAAAGTCCTCGCCGGCGGCTGCCGGGTGGGCGAAGTCCGCTGGAAGACCCACCCGGTGTTCCACGGCCTCGAGAAGGCCGTGGTCACCCTCGCGTCAGGAAACCGCTGAGACGACGCCGGCCAAGCGGTCGGCCGCGGCCTGCGCGGTGGACTGCGCCGGCGCCTCGACCATCACGCGGACCAGCTGCTCGGTACCGGACGGGCGCAGCAGCACCCGGCCCTCCTCGCCCAGCTCGGCCTCGACCTCGCCGACGGCGTCGCGGACCTCGGCCGAGCCCGCGACCGCGGCCTTGTCGGCGACCGGGACGTTGACCAGCACCTGCGGCAGCCGGTTCATCACGGCCGCCAGGTCGGCCAGGGACTTGCCCGTCTCGGCCATGCGGCTCATCAGCCGCAGCGCGGTCAGCAGGCCGTCGCCGGTGGTGGCGTGGGCCGGGAGCACGACGTGGCCGGACTGCTCGCCGCCGAGCGCGAACCCGCCGGCGCGCAGCTCCTCCAGGACGTACCGGTCGCCCACCGCGGCGGTGACGACCGCGATGCCGTGCGCCTTCATGGCCAGGTGCAGGCCGAGGTTGCTCATCACGGTCGCGACCAGGGTGTCCTTGGTCAGCTCGCCGGCCTCGGCCAGCGCGAGCGCCAGGACGGCCATGATCTGGTCGCCGTCGATCAGCTCGCCGGCGGAGTCGACGGCCACGCAGCGGTCGGCGTCGCCGTCGTGCGCGATGCCGAGGTCGGCGCCGTGGGCGACGACCGCTTCGCGCAGCTTCTCCGGGTGGTTGGAGCCGCAGTGCTGGTTGATGTTGATGCCGTCCGGGTCGGCGTGCAGCGCGACGACCTCGGCGCCGGCGCGGCGGTAGACCTCGGGCGCGGCGGCCGACGAAGCGCCATTGGCGCAGTCGACGACCACCTTGAGCCCGGCGAGCGGGCTCGGCGTGGCGTCGAGCAGGTGGGCGGCGTAGCGGTCGAGGGCGTCTTCGACGTCCGTGACGCGCCCCACACCCGCACCCGTCGGGCGGACGGCGTCGGCGGACACGCCGGCTTCGATCTCGTCCTCGATGCCGTCGGGGAGCTTGTGCCCGCCCGCGGCGAAGAGCTTGATGCCGTTGTCGGGCATCGGGTTGTGCGACGCGGAGATCATCACGCCGAGGTCGGCCTCGAGCGCGCCGACCAGGTATGCGACGGCCGGTGTGGGCAGCACCCCGACGCGGCGCACGTCGGCCCCGGCGGACGTGAGGCCCGCCACGACCGCGGCTTCCAGCATCTCGCCGCTGGCGCGCGGGTCGCGGCCGACGACCGCGACCGGCCGGTGGGAGCGGTCGTGCGCGGCGAGCACGCGGGCGGCGCTGGCCGCCAGCGCCAGCGCGAGCTCCGGCGTCAGCTCGGCGTTGGCCAGGCCACGGACCCCGTCGGTTCCGAACAGGCGTGCCATCGATCGACCTCCTCTGCGCGGTCACACCGGTGCGACCGCCACGACAACCTAGCGATCCCGGCGGACCGCGTTCCCCCACCCCGATGATGTCGCTGCCCGTCTGGAAAACGACACAGAGCCGAAGGACGAACACCGCCGGAAAAACGCCGGAGCGCCCATCCGATGGACGGATGGGCGCTCCGGTGGTTCGCGCCTGGAGGGCGCGATCAGCGCTTGCTGTACTGCGGGGCCTTGCGGGCCTTCTTGAGGCCGTACTTCTTCCGCTCCGTGGCGCGCGCGTCACGGGTCAGGAAGCCGGCCTTCTTGAGGGCCGGGCGGTCGTCTGCGTCGACCTCGATGAGCGCACGGGCGATCGCCAGGCGCAGCGCGCCCGCCTGACCCGAGACGCCGCCACCGTGGAGGTTGGCGAAGATGTCGAACGAGTCCGGCTTCTCGACCAGGACCAGCGGGTCCTTGATGAGCTGCTGGTGCACCTTGTTCGGGAAGTACTCCTCGAGGGTGCGGCCGTTGAGCTTGAACTGGCCGGTGCCCGGGACGACGCGCACGCGGACGACGGCTTCCTTGCGGCGGCCGACGGTCTGCGCGTTGCCACCCGCGGCGCGCGACGGGCGCGGCGCGGCGGCGCTCTCGCTCGTGGCGACCGGGGTCTCGCTGGTCGCAGCGGGGGTTTCGCTGGTCGCGACCGGGGTCTCGCTGGTCGCGGCGGCGCCGGACTCGGTCGCCTCGGGGGCCTCGACGACCTCGGGGGTCTCGGTCTCGGTGCTGGTCACAGACTGTTCCTCACTCACTGCGCGACCTGCGCGATCTTGGTGATCTCGCGCGCCTGCGGCTGCTGCGCGGCGTGCGGGTGCTGCGGGCCGGCGTACACCTTCAGCTTCTTCGCCTGAGCGCGGCCGAGCTTGTTCTTCGGCAGCATGCCCTTGACGACCTTCTCGACAAGGTGCTCGGGCTTGGTGTCCAGCAGCTCGCCGAACGAGCGCTTCCGCAGACCGCCCGGGTAACCGCTGTGCCGGTAGGCGAACTTCTGCTCGCGCTTGTTACCGGTGAGCGCGACCTTCTCGGCGTTGACGATGATGACGAAGTCACCGGTGTCCACGTGCGGGGCGTAGGTCGGCTTGTGCTTGCCGCGCAGCAGCGTGGCGACCTCGGTCGCCAGCCGTCCGAGCACGACATCCTCGGCGTCGATCACGTGCCAGGCACGAGTGACGTCGCCGGGCTTGGGGCTGTACGTGGGCAAGGGTCTACCTCGTCGTCAACATTGCGTGTGGGTTCTGTGCGGGCCTAGCGCTTACGCGCCGCAGCGCACAACGACATATGAAGATACCCCCACGGTCACCGCACCCGCGCATGGGGGGTGGTGGATGCGCCCATATTAGGCTCTCAGCGGCCCGGGCGCAGCCGGGACCCTACCGGATTTTTCCCGCCGAAGCGCCTGCGAACGCCACCGCGACACGCGAGGATGGGGCCATCCGGAGGCACCACGCGAGCAGGGGACGGCATGAGCAAACGACCGACGGCGATCTTCGTCATGGGCGCCCTGCTGGCCCTGGTCAGCGCCTGCGGCCAGGCGAAGGCGGGCACCGCGCTGCCGAAGGGCGACGACGCGGCGGACTACGTCGGCGCCAAGTTCGAGCAGGTCATCGGCAAGCTCTCCGACGCCATCACCGACACGCGCGACGTCACCAACTCGCTGGACGCCTACTTCAAGTTCGACGACAAGTGGATCCACAGCACCGTGACGTCGGCGCGCACCGGCAGCCCGGAGAGCCGCGCGGTGCGGCACCGGTCGCAGAAGAACCCCGACGAGATCATCGACACCTACACCCCCGCGGACGGCGCGGTCGAGTACACCTACCTCGGCCCGATGTACGTGCAGAAGGGCGTCTCGCCGACGGCGTGGGTCTCGATGCCGAAGCCGGAGGGCGGGCTGGTCGTGCCGTGCGCCTGGGGCGGCGTGCTGACGCCGTGCCGGATGGCGGACTCGACCGTCGAGGCGTACCAGGCCGACAAGCGGGCCGTCCGCGGGGCCAAGAGCCTCGGCGACGGCAAGACCGCGCTGACGGTGAACGTGCCGTTCGGGATCTTCGTCAAGGACAAGGTCGAGATCCTGCCGCCGAGCATCACCGGCCAGATCGGGCCGGAGCTGAAGAAGGCCGCGGTCCCGGCCACGATCACGCTGAACCCCGACGGCAGCCTCGTCTCCTTCGTGATGGAGGCCAAGTTCGCCGGCGACGGGCACCAGCTCGAACTCAAGTACGAGTTCCGGTTCACCGGCAAGGCGAGCGTGCAGGACATGCCGAAGCTGCCGGACGCGAGCCAGATCACGGTGCTGCCCGACCGGGCGGCGATGGACGACTTCTACCGCCGGCTCGGCGAAGCGCAGGGCAGCTGAGGCGTGACCACGACCCGAGGTGAGCTCCGATGACGCCACAGTCACCACCGTCCCAGCCACCCGACCCGCGGCAGCCGCAGTGGTGGCAGCCACCGTCGAGCCCGCCCGGCGCTCCCGCCGGATGGGCGCCGGAACAGCAGGCGACCGGCCCGCACACCGGGCAGTGGCAGCAGAACGCCGACCCGGGCGCGCCTCCCGGCTCCGGCACCACGGGGGCCTACACCGGCCAGTGGAACCCGGGACAGCCGTCGGGCTCGTTCTCCGGGCCCTGGCAGCCGGGACAACCGGGCGGCGGGCCGTGGCCGCCGCCGTCCCAGCCGACGCCGCACCAGCAGCCGCCGACGCCCGGGCACGGGCAGCAGTACGGCGGCGGGTTCCAGCCCACGCAGTACGGCGGTCTCGGCGCCTTCGCCGTCGAGCCGGAGAAGAAGCCGAAGTCGAAGAAGCCGTTGCTGATCGCTGCGGCGGCGGTCCTGGTGCTCGCGCTGGGCGGCGGCGCGGCCTGGCTGCTGGGCGCGTTCCGCGGAGACGTCCTGGCGCAACAGTCCCTTGAGGACGGTGTGGTCAAGGTCCTCAACGAGAACTACGGCGAGCCGGACGTGAAGGACGCGCAGTGCCCGGCGAACGAAGCCGCGAAGAACGGCACGACGTTCGACTGCACGGTGACCATCGGCGGGCAGCAGAAGAAGGTGACCGTGCGGGTGCTCAACGACCGGCCCGAGTACGAGGTCGGCGCGCCGCACTGAGCTTTCCGGCGGTCTCCGCCGGGTTGCCGTTGCCGCACAAAAGAAAACGGCGGGCCCCGCACCGGAGTGCGGGCCCGCCGTGGTTTCCGGGGCTACCGGCTCAGAACAGACCCTCGACGGCGCTGTCCGTGGACTGGTAACCGTCGGCGATCTGCGGCAGGGCGGCGGCGATCTGCGCCAGAACCTGCTTCAGGTCCTCGAACTTCTGGTCCCAGGTGCGCTGGGCGGCGTCGTACTGCTCCTTGGCGGAACCGGTCCAGGTGGTGGTCAGCGGCCTCAGGTCGTCCTTGAGGCGGTCGAAGGCGGACTGCAGCTCGCCCCCGGTCTGCGTGCAGTCATCCGCGGCCGCGCGGATGGTGGCGTAATTGACGACAATGCCGGCGCCATCAGGCATGACTTACTCCTTTTGAGCTGAAGATGCTGGGTGGTGGTGAAGGATTCGGAAAGTGTTCAGCCGAGGGCGTCGAAGCCGCGGTTCACGGCGCCGAGGATCTCCTGCTGCTGCTGCTCGGAACGCTCGTACTTGGAGCCGGCCTCGCGGAGCAGCTCACCGATGCGCTGCAGCGCCTGGTTCATGCCGCGAGCGTCCTCGTCGAAGCGCATCATCACGTGGTCGAAGGCCTTCTGCGCCTCACCCTGCCAGCCGGCGCGGGTGGCCTCGATGCGGTCGCGCAGCGTCGAGAGGTTCTGGTCCATCTGGGCCCGAACCTCGGTGACCTTGCCCTCGGCATCGGTGAACTGGGCAACTGTTCCTTGGAATCCCTGTCCGGCGCTCATACCGGTACCCCCTTCAGAAGAGTGGTGGTTGTCCGTACCAAGCTCGTTCGTACGGCCCTACGACGCAGACACTGCCACGTCCGGTTCCCCCTTGTCGTGGTTTGCCCGGAAGTAGTTGCTTGCGTTAACGCCCCCACCGGGAACCGGTCGCCACGGATATCCGGAGATCGCCCCGAACCAGTGGCGCATCACCCGGAAACGCGTTCCCCACCAGCGGGATTAGCACGCGCACAGCAACCGGCCGCGCAGTTTCACCGATCGCGCTGCATGATTCGCATCTGGGAAAAGTCTTCGTCGTCGTCACCCGATCGAGGGGATCGCGCCGGAGGTTGCGAACGCGAAGGAACCGGATCGGGCTCCGCGGGAACCGCCAGCCCGCGCGCGCGGCGGAATCGTTCGGCGGCCGCACGCAGCGTGCCGGGCGTCGGGTCGCCGGACTTCGTGCCGCGCCCGCTCTGCTTCAGCAGTTCGGCGTTCTCGCTGTGCCGCCGCCGGCTGCGCGCGAGCGCGTTCCCGGTGACGCGCCGGGAATGCGTCACCGCGTCCTGCCCGATCCGCGTGAAGGACGCCGCGGCGCTTTCGAACTCTTCGGACGGCACCGCGTGCCCTCCTCTCAGTTGAGGATTTCGACCGTGCGCACGGCTTGCGCGCAGGCGGCCGCGACACGGTCCCGCAGCGCGGAGGTGGCGTACTGGCAGCCGACGTGGACGCGGATCCGGCCCTTCGCCACGACGTACCAGTCCACCTGGAGATCGGGCCGGTCCTGCTTGCTCTCGTGGTACCCGATCACCGTCTTGCCGGCGTACGACAGGCTCGGGTTGAACGCGCTGTAGAGCGCGGGCTTCTCATCCGCTCTGCGCTTCAGCGCGTCGACGAGCCTCTGCGGGTCGGCGGTCGCGTCGTAGTCCATGACGTACTCCTGCGCGACCAGCAGGTCGTTGCCGTCACGGGACTCCTGCGGGTGGATCACGACCTGCTTGTCGGCGACCCGGTCGTCGGTCTGGACCCAGTCCTCCGGAGCGACGAACTTGAAGTCGTACTGCGAAAGCGTCCGGCCACTCTCGGCCTGGTTCCCCGAGTTCTCGAACACGAGCACCCCGGCGACGACGAGCGCGGCCACGACGACCACCGCGGCCGCGATCAGGCCCCACAGCTTGCGGCGGCTCTTCCCGGCCGGTTCCGGGGCGGGACGGGCACCGGCGGGCGGGCCCGGCGGGTTCGGCCGGGCGGGCGGCCCGGCGGGCGGCGGCCACGGCCGGGCCACCGGCTGACCCGACGGCGGCGACGGCGGGGGCGCCGGGCGGTTCGGGAACCCACCCGGCCCGGAGCGGGGCGGTGCCGGGCGCGGGGCGACGTCGCCGGGGCGGACGACCTCCGTGCGCTGCGCCGCCGGATTGAGGGCGCCGCCCGGGGCCGCGCCCAGCCGGGCCATCGCTTCGCCGGGCAGCGCGCCGGTGCGGTCCGGGTCCACCAGCACCGCCCGCAGCGCGCCGCGCGCGACGACCGTCTCGGGCTGGTCGAGGCTCGTCGGCACGACGCCGGTGCGTTCGTGCACCAGCCGCGAAATCATCGGGATCCGGCTCGACCCGCCGACCAGGAAGATCGCCGTGAGCTGCTTCGGCCGCAGGCCCGCGTCGCCGATCGCGGCGACCGTCAGCTCGACGGTCCGGCCCAGCGGCGCCGCGATCAGCCGCTCGAGGTCCTCGCGCGTGACGTGCGCGTCGGCGAACGGCGGCGGCATCGGCACGTCGGTGTAGGCGTGCCGCGACAACGTCTCCTTCGCGCCCCGCACGTCTTGGCGCAGCACGCGGCGCCGGCGCCGGTCGGCCAGCTCGCGGCCTTCGACCAGCTCGCGCCAGGCGGCCGGATCGGCCGCGGAAACGAGGGAACCGAGGTGCTCCAGCAACGCCTGGTCGATGTCCGCGCCGCCGAAGGCGGGATCGCCGCGGGTGGCGAGCACCTGGAAACCACCGCGCTGGGGACGGCCGGCGCGGTCCCGCGCGGGGTCCGGCGGCAACCGCCGCACCACGCTGACGTCGACCGTGCCGCCGCCGAGGTCCAGCACCGCCAGCGCCTCGCCGGGGCGGCCGCTGAACTCCACGGTGCGATCGTCCTTCACGTCCTGCGGCGCGAACGTCGCCGCGTGGTAGACCGCCGCGGCCACCGGCTCCGGCACCAGCGCGACTTCGCGCGCCAGCCCGCCCGCGGCCTGCCGCAACAGCCTGGTGCGGATCGCGCCCCAGTCCGCGGGGTGGGTCAGCACGAGCAGGTCCACCTCGGCGTCCCCGGCCAGGCGGCGCGCCTCGGACACCGCGCGCCCCAGCACCGCGTGCACGACGTCGGTCACCCGCAGGACGTTCTCGCCGAGCAGCAGCTCGCCCTCGTCGATCCGCCGCTTCGGGTTCGGCTCGTACCGCGACGGGTCGACCGCCGCCTGCCGCTCGGCCTCCTGGCCGACGAACAGCGTGCCGTCCGCCGCCGCGTAGACCGCCGAGGACATCAGCGGCTGGCCGTCGATCACCACGACCTGCGGCTCGCGCCCGTTCACCGAGGCGACGACGCAGGTGCTCGATGTCCCGAAGTCCACCGCAACCCGGACCGTCACCGGCAGCTCCCGCCCACTTCGTCGCGTTCCCCCGCGCCCGGCCGTCGGGGCGCGCCCTCGGAGAGGAACCTACTCACCTCGCCGGGAGCGCGTCCGGCCGCCTGTTCCCGATCCGGCCAAAAGCAGGCCGCCCCGCCGGACCACGTGACCGTTTCACGAAACCGTCCGGCCGTGACTGTGGCCGGATCGGGAACGAACGGCACGGTCAGTCGGGCTGGATCCACGACACCTGGATGAGCTGCTTGCCGTACTTGCGGGTGAGCATGTTGCCCCGGCCCGGCGGCATCGCGCCCGGCTTGATGTTGCCGACCAGCGCGCCTTCGTCGCGCGAGCCGTTCATCACCATGCCCGGCGCCGCGATCTCCTTGAGCTTGCCGATGATCGGGTCGTACATCGCCTTGCTCGCGCCACCGGTGCGCCGCACGACCACCAGGTGCAGGCCGACGTCCTTGGCCTGGGGCAGGAAGTCGGAGATCTTCCGCAGCGGGTTGTTGCTCGAGGTGGCGACCAGGTCGTAGTCGTCGACGAGGATGAACAGCTCCGGGCCCTTCCACCAGGACCGCGTCTTCAGCTGCTCCTGCGTGACGTCCGGGCCCGGCAGGCGGCGCGTCATCGAGTTGAAGACGTCGCCGACCATGCTCTCCAGCTGCGCGGCCGAAACCGCGTATCCGAGCAGCGAATCGCCCTGGATGAAGCCGAGCATCGTGCGCCGGTAGTCGACCAGCAGGATGAGCGCTTCCTTCGCGGTGTAGCGCTCGGAGATGCCCCGGGCGATCTGCCGCAGCAGGTTCGTCTTGCCCGACTCGCCGTCCGCGAAGGCGTAGAAGTGCGGTTCGGCGTTGAAGTCGAGGTAGACCGGCTGCAGGTCTTCTTCGTTGACGCCGATCGGGACGAGCTTGGAGTCCCGGGCGGAGTCGAGCTTGAGCACGTCTTCGTAGGTGATCAGCTCCGGCAGCAGGCGGACCTGCGGCGCGACGCGGCCGCGCCAGGCGCCCTTGATCTTCGCCACCGCGTCGGCCACGCCGGCCGCGACCGTCTCCGGGTCGCTGGAGCCGTCGATCCGCGGCAGGCCGCCCAGCATGTGCAGCTTCTCCCGGGTCAGGCCCCGGCCCGGCCGCCCGGCCGGGATGTTCACCGCGATGCGCCGGTCGATGTCCGACTCGGTCGGGTCACCGAGGCGCAGCTCGAACCGGGTGCCCAGCATGTCCTTGATCGCCGGGCGGATGTCGGCCCACCGGTTGGCGGAGATGATCACGTGCACGCCGTAGGACAGACCCTGCGTGGCGAGCCGGGTGATCGTGGTTTCGAGCTCTTCGAAGTCGTCGCGCAGCGCCCGCCAGTTGTCGACGACCAGGAACGCGTCGCCGAACGGGTCCTGGTCCGGCCGGATCTCGCCGCGGCGCTTGCGGTTGCGGAACTCGGTCATCGAGTCGATGCCCAGCGCCCCGAACCGGCCTTCCCGCTCGGTGAGCAGGGTGGTCAGCTCGGCCACGATCCGGCGGGCCTTGTCCGGCTCGCGCCGCGCGACCGCGACCCCGCCGACGTGCGGCAGGTCGGCCAGCCCGGCCAGGGTGCCACCACCGAGGTCGAGGCAGTAGAACTGCGCCTCCTCCGGCGTGTGCGTCAGCGCCATCGACATGATCAGCGTCCGCAGCATGGTCGACTTGCCGGTCTGCGGGCCGCCGACGATCACGCCGTGCCCCGCCGCACCCGAGAAGTCGGCCCACAGCGGGTCGCGGCGCTGCTCGTACGGCCGGTCGATGATGCCCAGCGGCACCTGCAGCCGCCCGTTGCCGAAGAAGCCGACCGGGGACAGGCCGCGGTCGTCGGTCGGGTTCAGGTTGGGCAGCAGGGTGTCGAGCGAGTTCGGGTCCTTCAGCGGCGGCAGCCACACCTCGTGCGCCGGCGGGCCCTGCCCGACCAGGCGCGACACGATGACGTCGAGCTCGCTGGGTTCGACCGCCTCTTCGGACTGCCGCTGCTCTTCCTTCGGCGCCGCCTCGATGAACTGCGGTTCCGGTTCCTTCGGCAGCTCGACGAAGTCCGGGACGAACAGCTGCGGCCGCTTGTCCGCGCGGACCACGGTCGCCGCCGGGCCCGCCGCCTTGAGGCCGGCCGGCCGGTACGGACCCGAGACGTAGGCGGCTTTGAACCGCACCAGGGTCGAGGTGTCGTACTTCAGGTAGCCACCACCGGGGACCGACGGCAGCTCGAACGCGTCCGGCACGCCGATCGCGGCGCGGGACTCCGCCGCCGAGAACGTCTTGAGGCCGATCCGGTACGACAGGTGCGAGTCGAGGCCGCGCAGCTTGCCTTCCTCGAGGCGCTGCGAAGCGAGCAGCATGTGCATCTGCAGCGACCGGCCCAGCCGGCCGATGGCGACGAACAGGTCGATGAAGTCCGGCTTCGCGCTCAGCAGCTCGGAGAACTCGTCGCAGACGATGAACAGCGCGGGCAGCGGGTCGAGGTCCGCGCCGTTTTCGCGCGCCTTCTCGTATTCCCAGACGTTCTTGAAGTTGCCGCCGTTCTTCAGCGCCTCCTGGCGCCGGTTCATCTCGCCGGCCAGCGCGTCCTTCATGCGGTCGACCAGCGTGACCTCGTCCGCGAGGTTGGTGATGACCGCGGAGACGTGCGGGGCCTTGTCCAGGCCCATGAACGTGGCGCCACCCTTGAAGTCGACAAGGACGAAGTTCAGCGTGCTCGACGAGTGCGTGGACAGCAGGCCCAGCACCAGGGTGCGGAGGAACTCCGACTTGCCGGAACCGGTCGCCCCGATGCAGAGGCCGTGCGGGCCCATGCCTTCGGCGGCGGCTTCCTTGATGTCCAGCTCGACCGGCTGGCCGTACTCGCCGACGCCGAAGGGGACGCGGTAGCGGTCGCGGATCGGCCGCGGCCGCCACGCCTGCTGGACGTCGAAGGTCATCGGGTCGCCGGGGATGCCGAGCAGCTCCAGCAGCGAGGGGTTGGACAGCAGCGGCTCTTCGTCGCCGACGTCCTGGCCGGCGGCGCCGCCGACGCGGTACGGCGAGATGAGCCGGGCCAGCGACTCGGTCTCGACCAGGCTGAGGGTGTCCGGGCGGCCGAACCACTCGACGCCGCCGGCGCTGCGGGCGCCCAGCCGGTCGGCTTCGACGACCAGCCGGAGGCCGCGGCGGGCGGCGAGGTTGCCGAGGGACTCGGACAGGTCGATCAGCGTGACGCCGACCAGGCCCTCCTCCAGCACGATCTGCTCTTCGCGGGTGACCTCGGCGTCGTCGATGATGATGACGACGTGCGGCTGGTCCGGCGCCGGCGTGGCGTTGCGGGAGAAGCGCTGGCGGTCACGCAGTTCTTCGTCGAGCCAGTCTTCGATCTGGGCCAGCGAGCCGGCCATCATCCGGAGCTGGCCGATGCCGTCGGACAGCGTGGGGTGCTGGACGTGCGGCAGCCACTTCGCCCACTCCCACTCCTCCTTCGCCCGGCCCGCGGTGGCGACCGCGATCAGCACGTCGTCGGGGCTGTGGAAGGAAACGAGCTGCGCGAGCATCGCGCGGGTCAGGCCCCGGGTCAGCGCGCGGTCGCCCTGCATGCTGACCGCGGCGAACCCGCGGAGGGTGATCTGGGTCGGCAGGTCGGGGACGATCGAGTGCGCGCGCACGAACCGGCGCAGCGCGAGGGTGGCGATCGGTTCCAGCTCGTCGACGGGCCCGGTCTGCGGCGGGACCAGGCGCGTGGCGAGCCGGTGCGAGCTGCGCCCGACGCGCAGGTGCAGGAAGTCCTGGTCGTTCTGGCGGCGTTCCCACATGCGGCGGCTGGCGGCCAGCGACCAGAGGGACTGCGGGTCGGGGTGCACCCATTCCAGGGCGGCGCGCTGGTCGACCATGGCCTCGCGGGCGCGGTCGCGCATCTGGCCCAGGTAGCGGAGGTAGTCCTTGCGGTCCTCGTCCATCTCGGCGCGCTTGGCGCCGCCGCCCTTGCCACCGCCGCCCGCCATCATCCCGAGCGTCCCGACGACCATCATGCCGCCCATGGCCATCATCATCGGGTTCCGGTTGCTGGCCTGGAACATGAAGACCATCATCCCGAGCGACGCGACGATCATGACGACCGGAAGCGCCTTCATGACGATGTTCCCGGGGATGACGCGCGGAACCTCGGGCGGCGGCTCGAGGTGCACCTCACCGCCCGGCGGCCGCGGTGCCGCCAGCCGCGGCGACTTCTTGAACTGCAGCGTGCTCATCGAAGGACCCCTCTTCAAACTCGACGATGGCGGCCACCGTTTAGTGCGCAAGGTGCGCGGAACAACCTATCGAACGCCGCGGTGGAATTCCGGCGGATGCCGTAACGCCCTCGTGAACCGGTCCTGACCTCGCTTGACGAGTGTACGGCGCAGCACCGACAGTAATCCCGTCGTCGGCACCGCGAGCTGCGGTCGGCGGCCGGTGCAGCCCGGGCGGCCCAGGCCAGGAGCTGCGGCTGCCGGTGAATTTCGGACGTTCGATGATGCCCATGCCGGGGTTCGGTATAAGTTCCCCCGGGAGCAGTATCGACCGAGCGGGGGCAGTGCAGTGGCTACGGGCACGACAGTATTCAGCAGGGTGACGGTCGTCGCGCCGTCCACCCGGATCGACGTGGCGCTGCCCGCCGACGTCGCGGTGGCCGATCTGCTGCCGATGCTGCTGGACATGGCCAAGGAGACCGCGCCCGACGGGGGTGCCCGCCACGGCGGCTGGGCGCTGGCCAAGCTCGGGGACGCGCCGCTCGATCCGAGCCGCACCCTCGCCTCGCTCGGCGTGGTCGACGGCGAACTGCTCCAGCTGCGCAAGCGCAACGAAAACCCGCCGCCACCGCTGTACGACGACGTCGTCGACGCCATCGCCGAGTCGTCCCCGGACAGCTTCCGGCCGTGGACGAAGGAGACCGCGAACCGGTTCGGGCACGTCGCGGGCGGGCTGGCGCTGTTCGCCGCCGCCGTCGCGCTGTTCATGAGCGGCTCGTTCTACGGCGGGAGCGCGCTGGGCGCGGCCATCGCCGGCGGGATCGGCGCGGTCGCCTGCGTCGCGATCGGCGCCACGCTCGCCAAGGGCTACCAGGCGGAGCCGACCGGCGTGCTGATCGCCGCGGCGGGTGGCCTCCCGCTGGCGTTCGTCAGCGGCTTCTACATCGTGCCCGGGCTGTCCCTGCGGGCGAACCTGCTGCTCGGCGCGGTCCTGGTGATCATCGTCGCCTCGGTCTGCATCATGGTCATCGGCGCCGGCATCACCACGTTCATCGCCGCGGCCACCGCGGGCACCTTCGGCGCGCTGGCCTTCCTGTTCGGCACGCTCGTCGCGCACCCGGCGGCCGGGATCGCGGCCGGCACCGTCGCGGTCGCCCTCGCCTGCATCTCGATCCTGCCCCGCGCCACGATCTGGCTCGCGAAGCTGCCGCTGCCGCACGTCCCGAGCAACGCCGAAGAGCTGAAGGAAGACTCCGGCTTCCCCGACTACCGGGCGATCGAGCGCCGCACGGCGATCGCGCACAACTACATGACCGGCCTGATGGTCGGCTGCGGCGCCACGGTGGCCGTCTCGGCGATCATCGCCGCGAGCGCGCCCGGGACGTTCGGGATCATCCTCGGCGTCGTCGCGACGCTCGTCCTGCTGCTGCGCGCCCGCGCGTACGCCAACGGCAGCCAGGCGATCGCCCTGCTCACCACCGGCCTGGTCTCGGCCACCGGGATCGCCGTCGGCTGGCTGATCTCGGCGAGCGCCCAGAACCGCCTGCTCTACGTCTTCGGCGTGCTGATCCTGCTCGCCGCGGGCGCGCTCGTCGTCGGCGTGATCTTCCCGAACCAGCGGTTCTCGCCGCCGCTGCGGCGCACGGTGGAGATCATCGAAGCGATCTGCATCGCCTCCGTGCTGCCCCTCGCCCTGGGTGTGATGGACCTCTACACCACCCTGCGGCACCTGAACTTCAAGTGACCGGATCGGGTGAATCTCCGATGGCAGCAGCACGGCGTCCCGGCGCCACTCGAAGGACCGCGACGGCCCTGCTGGCCGGCACGATCGGCCTCCTGTCGCCGCTGACGCTCGCGGTGCCGGCGTGGGCGCAGGCCGCACCGGCCGACGGCTACTTCGGGACGCCGCCGCCGGTCGACATGGACAAGCTGATCCCCGACACGCGCCAGCCCGACAAGACGTACACGCAAACGAAGGGCTGCGTGCAGCGCAGCACCCTCGGCCAGGACATCCAGATCAAGAACCGGCCGTGGGGCCAGGAGTACCTGCAGATCTCCAAGGCGCAGGAGATCGTCAAGGCGGTCAGGGGCAGCGCCGGCGGCGGCGTCCGCGTCGCGGTGATCGACACCGGCGTGACGAAGCACCCGTGGTTCCAGGACCGGCTCAAGTCCGGCGGCGACTACGTGGCCACGCCGACGAAGAACCAGCCACCGGGGCTCGAGGACTGCGACGGCCACGGCACCGAGGTCGCCGGGATCATCGGGGCGAAGCCGGACAACCCCGAGGTCGGGTTCGTCGGCGTCGCGCCGGACGCGACGATCGTGTCCTACCGCCAGCTCAGCGAAAACTACGAGCCCGCCAAGCAGAACTCGACCGCCAACTCGAGCACGCCGCCGTCGTCGAGCACCAACCCGCCGTCCGGGTCGAGCACGGAACTGCCGCCGGGCGGTGGCGGCGGCACCGCCGAAGGCGACGGGACGTCGCCCGGGCAGTCCAACGGCGGGCGGCAGCTGGAAAAGGCCGGCACCGCGGGCACGCTGAGGACGCTGGCCGAGATCATCCACGGCATCGCCGAGCGGCACGAGGCCGACGTCATCAACATGTCGGTCGACAACTGCCGCCCGGCCAGCGGGTCGATCACCGAAGGCGAGCAGCAGGTCCAGGCGGCCGTGCGGTTCGCGGCGGACGCCGGCATCGTGATCGTCGCCGCCGCCGGCAACGCGACCGACACCTGCCCCCAGAACGACCAGCCGGACGCGCGGAAGCCGAAGACGATCGTGACGCCGCCGTGGTTCGCCGACGACGTGCTGTCGGTCGGGGCGATCGACGAGTTCGGCAGCGTGGCGCCGTTCAGCGTGCACGGCCCGTGGGTCGGCGTCGCGGCCCCCGGCACGAAGATCGTCTCGCTCGACCCCGCCGAGGGGTCCGGAAGCTTGGCGAACCTGACGTTCGAGAACGGCGACAAGGCCAGCGAAATCCAGGGCACCAGCTTCGCGTCTCCGTACGTGGCGGGCCTGGCGGCGCTGGTCAAGGCGATGTACCCGAAGCTCACCGCCAAGGGCATCGTCAACCGGATCAAGGAGACGGCCCAGCACCCGGCGGCCCCGGGCGGCCGCGACAACTTCGTCGGCTACGGCGTGATCGACCCGGTGGCGGCGCTGACGCAGGTGCTGCCGTCGGAGGTCGGGAACCAGGCACCCATCCCGCCCCCGCAGATGGCCCAGCTCCCCCCGGCGAACGACCACAACTCGACGCCGATGATCGTGGCGCTGGCCGGCACGGCGGGCGGCGTGCTCGCCCTGCTGATCACGTTGTTCGTGATGCACACGATCCGCCGCAACCGCCCGGCCGAAACCGAGACCTCCCGCCGCTGACCCCCGAGGTCACGTCGCGGGCGGGGCCGTCGGTTTCTTCTGCTGCGGGGTTTCGTCCTCGCCGATCACCGGGGGTGCGACCAGGCCGGGCTCGCCCAGCAGGTCGGACGACGTCGTGGCGGGGCGGGTCTTCGACGGGCGGCGAACCTGGCCGCCCGAGCCGAACGCCCCGAACCCCATCATCGGCATCATCGGGACCCCGCCCGACGCGCTGTGGTCCTGCTCCGCGGGCGGCGCCTGCGGGACGGCGGCATCGGCGGGCTGGGCGGGGTCGGGAGTGCCCGCGCCGGTGTGCCGTCCCTCCGCCTGCCCCGCGGCCGAAGACGGCGTCAGGACCTCGTCGGCCGACGAGGGTGTCATGGCTTCATCGCCCGGCGACGGCGACGAAGCCGCGTCCGTGGCCTGCTCGCCCGCTTCGTTCAGGGCGTCGTCGTGCAGCTTGAAGCGCTCCGGCGGGTACCGGTGCCGGATCTCGATGGTGCGGGACGCCGCGTCCGGGTCGTCGACGCCGTCGCACAGCCGGTCGAACGCCTCCATGACGTCACGCGCGGTCTCGTGCAGCGCCTTCGCCGACTCCTGCGTCTCCTCCAGCTGGGCCCGCGCCCGCTTGGGGCCGCCGGCCGGGAGCAGCATCGTCTCCGACGTCAGCTCCGCCGCGTCCACCAGCACCTCGACGAGGTCGACGACCACGTGCCGCACGGTCGTCACCATCTCGTCCAGCGCGCCGGCCAGGATGTCGAGCGCCTCGTGGAGGTCACCGCCCGCCGCGCCGATCGCGCGGATGTAGGTGACGAACGAGTCCGCGTCCCGGCCCGCCCAGCCTGCGTCGAGCCGGCCGAGTTCGTCGTCCAGGCGCGCCGAAACCTCCGCCGCGACCGAAGCCGCCTGGCGCAGGCGATCCGCTTCGGCACCGAGATCGGCCCAGCGGCCGAGCAGCGGGCGGAAGTACGTCTCGACGGGGTCGATGACGCCGAGTTCCTGCGCCAGCTCCGTGAGGTACGCCAGGTACGGCTCGGCCGCCGCGGTGATGTCCTCGCCCGCGGGCACGGGCACCGAAGCCGCCAGGGAGTCGCTTCCGGCGCTCATCCGTCGAGCCTTCCGGCCCGCTTGATCAGCTCCGCGGCTTCCGCGTCCTGCCCGCCGTGGCGGATCGCCACCTGCCGCAGCGCCTCCGCGGCCGAACGCAGCGCCTCGGCGCCGTCGGCCAGCTGCCGCCGCAACGCCCCGGAGGCGCGCCCGTAGGACTCGGCGAGGCCGATCTGCGCGCCCAGCGTCCCGTAGGACTCCGCGGTGACGTCCCCGCCGACCTCGGCCGCCGCCGCGTCCAGGTCGGCCGCGGCGCCCTCGGCCGTTTCGGCGTACCGGGCGACGACGACGCCGTCCATCCTCAAGCCGGCCACGGCACCTCCGCTCACGAAAAAGACTTACGAGCGTGGGACGCCCACCGAGGTCCGGCGGTTCCGCTCAGTTCCCCGGCTGCGGGGTCGGGTACGCGCCGGCGTTCGGGTCGATCGGCACCGCGTCGAACTGCCGCAGCACGTCCTGGGTGTTCAGCGACGCCCCGGTCGGCAGCAGCCCGATGATCGACTCGGGCGCCGGCTGCCGGTTGTTCATGCCGATCGCGTCCGCGGTCTGGGCGTCCGGGACGCTGTAGCGGACACCCCGGTCGGAGATCAGCTGGATCTGGCCCTTGCCGAAGCTGGCCTTCCCGGTGGCCGACTGGACGACCGCGGCGAACCCGGGCTTGAGGTAGAACCCGTTGAGCGGCACCCGGTTCGGGCCCGGCGTGGTCACCGTCATCGGGACGAACTTTTCGCCGCCGGTCTTCTGGCCGGGCAGCTGCGTGTCGACGTACACCGAGGTGTGCGCGTCCTGGTCGGGGCCGGACCCCGCCAGCGACCAGCCCAGGCACGCGACCGACGAGTTCTTCGTCGCGTCGAGGACCGTCGGCACCGAGCGCGGGAAGTCGTCGACCGGGATGTAGTCGGGGTCGGTGGGCTGCATGGTGTGCACCCCGGCGAGCTTGTCGAGGCCCAGCGTCTGGATCCGGCCGGAGCTGCCGTTCTTCGCGACGCGGATGATGTCGGCGACGGCGTTGGAGACCCGCTGGATGCCGCTGCGGGTGATCGCCCAGTAGTTCAGCGTCGTCTCGCCGGCCTGCTGCGTGGCGAAGACGTCGCCCGCGGTCAGGCCGTCGAAGTCCCCCGGGGCCTGGCCGTTCTGGATCTTCGGCGGCGTCAGCTTCGCGACCTCGGGGATCGCGTTGAGCAGCCCCTGCGTGATCTTCCGCGGCGACGGCGGCAGCTGCAGCGCCGTCCGGACCGCGTCATTCGGGTTGTCGACGTCGATCTCGGCGCGCACGGTGTTCGCGTTCGGCCGGTTCCGGGAGCTCGGCAGCCGGTAGACGAGGTAGGTCTTCCCGTTGTCCGCCTTCGCCAGCAGCGCCTCGTTTTCGCGCAGCTCGGTGCCCAGGCCGCTCGGCGCGATGCCGCCGAAGACGTAGGTGTTGGTCCGGCCGGTGTCGGGGTTCGGCAGCGACGGATCCAGCTGAACCTGGTCGCAGACGGCCCAATTGGGGGAAATCCGCTGGGAATCGGTCGGGATCAGCTGCGGACCGTCCGGAATTCCGGTCAGTTTCTCGCGCGGAATGTCCTTCAGCTGCTCGTCGGAAACGACCGTGGGATTCTTCACACTCGCCGGGCTCGCCGCGGCGGGGGCCGGGGTAGCGGCCGCGCCGCCGGCGGCCGCGCCCGCAGCGGACGACTTCTGCTGGGCCAGCAGAAGTAGCCGCGCCGACGCGAGGTTGAACGTCGGGATCAGCTTCTTCGGGTTGCCCGTCACCACGTAGACCGTGCCGGACTGCTCGCCGATCACGATGTTCCCGGCCTCGGGCACCGAAGGCGCCGGGCTGAGCAGGCCCCAGACGACGAACACGATCATGCCGAGCGCGCCCAGCACGACCCCGACGATCGTGGCCCGCGTGTGGGTGCGCATCGGGTCGTGCAGCATCACGGCGTCCCGCCGGACCAGCGCCGACTGCATCCGCCGTAGGACGAACTGATACGCCTGGACCTGAGACTTAGTCGTCGGTGTTGATGGCATTCTCGACCTACAGCTCTCCCCGTCGCGGTACGGTTCCGCAGGATAGCCGTACGGGGACCGTCTGGTGTGGGGTTTCTACCAACTCCAGCTAGGGTCGGGCTCCCCGGGACCCGGCTTCCGGGTACGCAGCAAGCACGAGGGGAAGAGAAAGCGCGGATGTCCGTCACCACTCCTCCACGTCCGCCTGGCCCGCCCGGGCCCCCGCCGCCCGGTGGCCGTCCGCCGGGCCCGCCGCCGCGTCCCGGCAGACCCGGTGGTCCCGGCGGTCCGGGTGGCGTTCCCGGTGGCCCTGGCGGACCCGGTGGCCTTCCCGGCGGTGTGCCCGGCGGACCCGGTGGCGGTCCCGGCGGACCCGGCATGCCCCCGCGCGGTCCCGGCGGTCCCGGTCCCGGTCCCGGTCCCGGTCCGGGTGGGCCTGGAGGACGTCCGGGCGGCCCGGGTGGTCCCGGAGGCGGCGGTCCCGGTGGCCCGGGTGGTCCCGGTGGCCCTGGCGGCCCCGGAGGCGGCGGTCCCGGCGGTCCTGGCGGCGGTGGCCCGGGCGGTCCCGGTGGTGGCCCCGGCGGCCCTCAAGGGCCCGACGACAGCGGTTCCGCCACTCCCCCGCCCGGCCCGGCCCGGGTGGCTCCGCCCGCGCGGCGGCGCTCCGCCGGCGTCACCCTCGGCCCGCTGCCCGTGGCCAACCTGGTCGTGCTCGAAGTCGGCCTCGCGATCGGCCTGGTCCTGCTCGCGATCGACATGTCGCTCAAGTACGTCGGCATCGGCATCGCCGGCTTCGCCCTCATCGTCGCGCTGCTGCGCTGGCGCGGCCGCTGGTTCACCCAGTGGGTCGGCCTGACGCTGCGCTACACCTTCCGCTCGCACGACCGGGTCGCGGACCCGCTGCCGCCGAGCACCGTCGAAGCCATGACCGCCGAAGAGACCACGGTCACCGGCCCCGACGACGCCCGCGTGAACCTGCTCCGCATCGCCGTGCCGGACCTCGTCGTCGCGCACGGCGTCGACCACGAGCGCCAGCAGGTCGGCCTCGCCTGGAACGACGGCACGTGGACGGCGGTGCTGCTCGTCGAGCCGGCGCCGGCGTTGATCACCCAGGCCGACGGCGCGCCGAGCCTGCCGCTGTCGGCGCTGGCGCCCTGCCTCGAAGACCGCGGCGTGGTCCTCGACTCGATCCAGATGATCTGGCACTGCTACCCGGGCAGCGCGGCGCTGCCGTCGGACTCGCCGGCGCTGAGCTCCTACATGGAGGTGCTGGGGCCGCTGCCCGCGGCGGCCCGGCGCACGACGTGGGTGGCGATCCGGCTCGACCCGCGGCGGTGCCCGGCGGCGATCCGCGAGCGTGGCGGCGGCGTCGTCGGCGCCCACCGCGCGCTGATCGGGGCGCTGTCGCGGGTGCGCAACGCGCTGGAGTCCCAGGGCGTGCCGACCCGGCCGCTCGACCCGGACGAACTGCTGCGGGCGGGCATTTCCGCCGCGGAGCTGACGTCGGTGGCGGGCTCGCCCACCAAGGTGACGATGCAGGAACGCTGGTCCGGCGTGACCGCGGCCGGGATCGGCCACGCGAGCTACGCCATCACCGGCTGGCCGAAGGGCAAGGTCACCAACAGCCTGAACGCGCTGACGAGCGTCCGTGCGCTGTCGGCAACGCTCGCGATGTCGATTTCCCCGGCGTCCGACGAGGGCAAGATCGGGCTGCGCGGCGTGGTCCGGTTGAGCGCGCGCAACCCGCGTGAGCTCGACGCCGCCGACCAGCGGCTGCAGGGGCTGGCCGAGCGGCTGGGCGTGGACCTGACACCGCTGCGCGGCTTGCAGGTCTCCGCGTTCGCCGCGACTTTGCCGATCGGAGGGACAGCATGAGGGAGCTTGCGACCGAATCATTCAACACTGCGTCTTCGGCGAAGGCCGCGCCGAGCGTCAGCGAGGTGTGCGCATGAGTTCGCGCGTCCGCGATGCGGGGCAGAACAGCGGTGTGGCGCCGGAATTCACGGTGGATCCGGCGATGCTCGACGCGATCAGCCCCTCGGGTGACCGCGGCGGCATCGTGCTCGGCTCGGGCCTCAAGGGCGAGCCGCTGACGATCTCGGCGTTGCGCTCGACCCCCACCCGGATCGTGCTCGTGGGCGGGCTCTACCTGGCCCGCCAGGTGGCCATGCGCGCGATGGCGGTCGGCGCCTGGGTCGTCGTCGCCACCGGGCGCCCGACCGAGTGGCAGGTGCTCTCCCGGGCGGCCGGCCTCCGCGACGGGCGGCCGTCGCCGCTGGTGCAGATCCGGCGGCTGTCGCCGGTCGAGCTGCCGCGGCCGTCGGAGGACGCGCCGCTGCTGGTGGTGACCGACGGCGGCCCGACGCCGCAGGACCTGTTCCCGCCCCGCTCGCCCTGGCAGACGACGATCTACGTGCTCCCGTACCTGCACCCCCAGGCGGGCATGACGGCCAACGCGGCGGACCTGGTGCTGATGCAGCGCCTCCCGGCCGGCCAGGCCGAGCTGGCGGGCCGGATCTGGAACCTGCCGCCCCAGATGATGCGCCAGCTGACGACGTTGAAGGACGACCAGGTGGTGGCCTTGGGCCGCAACCTCTGGCGGCCGTTGCGGCTGGTCACGACGGGCAAGGAGCAGCAGCTCCTCGGCCCGGTCCGCCGCGGCGACTGACCCATGCAGTGAATGACTCATTCCTGGCGTCTGACGTCAGGAATGAGTCATTCACTGCATCGGGACGGGCTAGAGCGAGGTGCGGACGTTGCGGGTTTGCTCCGCGCGCGCGGCCAGTTCGGCGTCCGGGGGGTAGTCCACGCCCAGGAGGGTGAGGCCGTGGGCGGGCGCGACCGCGCTGTCGCGGATGCCACTCTCCAGGACCTTCGCGGGCCACGCGTCGGTGCGGCGGCCGTCGCCGACCAGGAGGAGCACGCCCACCAGGCTGCGGACCATCGAGTGGCAGAACGCGTCCGCCGAGACCCGGACCTCCAGCAGGTGCTCGTCCACCCGCGTCCATTCCAGGCGCTGCAGCTCACGGATCGTCGTGCCCGTCTCGCGCTGCTTGCAGTAGGCCGCGAAGTCGTGCAGGCCCAGCAGTTCCGCGGCGGCGGCGTTCATCGCGTCCGTCGAGAGTGGACGGTTCCAGGCCAGGGTGTCGTGGCGGCGCAACGGGTCCACGCCCCACGGGGCGTCCGAGACGCGGTAGCGGTAGTGCCGCCGCACCGCGGAGAACCGGGCGTCGAAGCCCTCGGGAGCGATCCGGGCACCCAGCACGCGCACATCTCCCGGCAGCAGGCGGTTCCAGCGGCCCGCCATGCGCGTCAGGTCCGGGATGCCCTCGGCGAAGACCGGAACCCGGCCTGCGGAGCCCGGAGCGAGCGGCACGACGTCGACGTGGACCACCTGGCCGGTGGCGTGCACCCCGGCGTCCGTACGGCCCGCCACGACGACGGACTTCGGCACCCCGGCCCCCGGTGGCTGCCGCTGCAGGGCCTCCTCCAGGACGCCTTGGACCGTCCGGCGGCCCGGCTGCCGGGCCCAGCCCGAGAAGCCCGTGCCGTCGTAGGAGACGTCCAGGCGCAGACGAACGAGCCCGCCCTCCCCGAGGGGAGTGGCGGGCTCGTCCGGTGTCGAATCGGCCGTCAGGACGTCAGTCCTTCTTGGCGTCGGCGTCGGTCTCCTCCGAGGCCGGAGCCTCGGTGGTCTCCTCGGCCTTGGCCTCCTCGGCAGCGGGAGCCTCCTCGGCCGGAGCCTCGGTGGTCTCCTCGGCAACCGGGGCGGCGGCCTTCTCGTCCTTGGCGAACTTCGTCTTGCGGGCGCGCTCGGCCTCGGACGTCACGGTCTTCTCGGACACCAGCTCGATGACGGCCATGGCGGCGTTGTCGCCCTTGCGCGCCATCGTCTTGGTGATCCGGGTGTAGCCGCCCGGACGCTCCGCGAAGTGCGGACCGATCTCGGCGAACAGCTTGTGCACGACGTCCTTGTCACGGACGACCTTCTGCACCTGACGGCGGTTGTGCAGGTCGCCCCGCTTCGCCTTCGTGATCAGCTTCTCGGCCAGCGGGCGGACCCGGCGGGCCTTCGCCTCGGTGGTCGTGATCTTGCCGTGCTCGAACAGCTGCGTGGCCAAGTTGGCCAGGATCAGCCGCTCGTGCGCGGACGACCCGCCGAGCCGGGCTCCCTTGGTAGGGGTGGGCATTGGTTCTCCTACTAGTTCAGCTCGCAGCGTCCAGGCACAGAGCCCTAGAGCTGCTCGGTCTCTGCGTAGTCCTGGCCATCGTCGTGGCCGTCCGAAATCCCGTCGGCGATGCCACCGACACCCTCCGACCAGCCTTCACCGTCGTAGCTGGCCGCAGCCGCGGTCGGGTCGAACCCGGGCGGGCTGTCCTTCAGCGCGAGACCGAGACCGACGAGCTTGAGCTTGACCTCGTCGATCGACTTGGCGCCGAAGTTGCGGATGTCGAGCAGGTCCGCCTCGCTGCGCGAGACGAGCTCGCCCACCGTGTGGATGCCTTCGCGCTTGAGGCAGTTGTACGACCGGACGGTGAGGTCCAGGTCCTCGATCGGCATCGCGTAGGCGGCGATGGTGTCCGCTTCCTGCGGCGACGGGCCGATCTCGATGCCCTCGGCGTCGACGTTCAGCTCGCGGGCGAGGCCGAACAGCTCCACCAGCGTCTTGCCGGCCGACGCGACCGCGTCGCGCGGCGTGATCGACGGCTTGGTCTCGACGTCCAGGATCAGCTTGTCGAAGTCGGTGCGCTGCTCGACACGGGTAGCCTCGACCTTGTAGGTCACCTTGAGCACCGGCGAGTAGATCGAGTCGACCGGGATCCGGCCGATCTCCGCGCCCGCCTGCTTGTTCTGCAGGGCCGGAACGTAACCGCGGCCGCGCTCGACGACGAGCTCGATCTCGAGCTTGCCCTTGCCGTTCAGCGACGCGATGTGCAGATCCGGGTTGTGCACGGTGACACCCGCCGGCGGCACGATGTCGGCCGCCGTGACCTCACCGGGGCCCTGCTTGCGCAGGTACATGGTGACCGGCTCGTCCTCTTCCGAGGACACCACGAGCTCCTTGAGGTTCAGGATGATGTCGGTGACGTCTTCCTTCACCCCGGGAACGGTGGTGAACTCGTGCAGCACGCCGTCGATGCGGATGCTCGTCACGGCCGCGCCCGGGATGGACGACAGCAGCGTACGACGCAGCGAGTTGCCGAGCGTGTAGCCGAAGCCGGGCTCCAGCGGTTCGATGGTGAACCGGGAGCGGGTCTCGTTGACCGTCTCTTCGCCGAGAGCCGGCCGCTGGGAAATCAGCATTTCTTCCTAATTCCTTTCCAGACGACGCCCGCCATATGACGTCGAAGGGATGGCGCGGCGGCGGCGCACCTGTTGCGCCGCCGCCCGTACTCCAGCCGAGGGCCAGACTACTTCGAGTAGAGCTCGACGATCAGCTGTTCCTGGACCGGAACGTCGATCTGCGCACGCTCCGGCAGCTGGTGGACCAGCACGCGGAGGTTGGACTGGACGACCTGCAGCCACGCCGGGATCGGGCGGTCGCCGAAGGACTCCTTGGCCACGACGAAGGGCAGCATCGAGAACGACTTCGGCCGCACGTCGATGATGTCCCACTTGGTGACCTGGTACGACGGGACGTTGACCTTGACGCCGTTGACCAGGAAGTGGCCGTGGCTCACCAGCTGACGCGCCTGACGGCGGGTGCGGGCGATGCCGGCGCGGTAGATCACGTTGTCCAGGCGGGACTCGAGGATCTGGAGCAGGTTCTCACCGGTCTTGCCAGGACGCCGGACGGCTTCCTTGTAATACCGGACGAACTGACGCTCGAGAACGCCGTAGGTGTAGCGAGCCTTCTGCTTCTCCTGCGACTGCAGGAGGTACTCGGACTCCTTGATGCGCCCGCGGCCGTGCTGGCCCGGCGGGTAGGGGCGACGCTCGAAAGCCTGGTCGCCGCCGATGAGGTCAACCTTGAGGCGACGCGAAATACGCGTCGCGGGGCCGGTGTAACGAGCCATTTCTTCTTACTCCTCCCCGTTCCTCAGACCCGGCGCCGCTTGGGCGGGCGGCAGCCGTTGTGAGGCTGCGGGGTCACGTCCTGGATGGTGCCGACCTCGAGGCCGGCCGCCTGCAGCGAGCGGATCGCCGTCTCGCGGCCCGAACCCGGGCCCTTCACGAAGACGTCGACCTTCTTCATGCCGTGTTCGGCGGCCTTGCGAGCAGCGTTCTCGGCGGCCATCTGCGCGGCGAACGGGGTGGACTTGCGGGAGCCCTTGAAGCCCACGTGCCCACTCGACGCCCACGCGATCACGGCACCGGTCGGGTCCGTGATCGAGACGATGGTGTTGTTGAAGGTGCTCTTGATGTGCGCGTGACCGTGCGCAACATTCTTCTTTTCCTTGCGGCGGACCTTCTTGGCCCCGGCCGCAGTACGAGACTTCGGTGGCATGTTGTGAGGGATCTCCTGTTAGCGCGCGTTCTCTTGGTGAGCGGCGACCGCTTCGGCCTGTCCGCGCCGGATGATCGAACCGGCGTCGGTGTACAGGTTGCGGAGCGCCATCGGGCGGGCGTAGAGCGCCTTGGGCGAGACACAAGCCGAGCCGCGGCGCTGAACGCCACCCATCTGCACGACCTTCTTGCCCTGGACGCTCACTTCTTGCCAGCCTTCTTCTTGCCGGCGACCGTCTTCTTCGGACCCTTGCGGGTACGGGCGTTGGTCTTCGTGCGCTGACCACGGACGGGAAGTCCGCGGCGCCAGCGAAGGCCCTCGTAGCACCCGATCTCGATCTTCCGACGGATGTCGGCGTTCACCTCACGGCGAAGGTCACCCTCGACCTTGAAGTTCTCTTCGATGTACACACGCAGCTTCGCGAGGTCGTCATCGCTGAGGTCTTTGACGCGGGTGTCCGCGTTGAGCTCGGCAGCCTTGATGAGCTGCTTCGAGCGGGTACGGCCGATGCCGTAGATGTAGGTAAGCGCGATCTCCAACCGCTTTTCGCGGGGGAGGTCTACGCCAGCGAGTCGTGCCATTGGCGTTGATGCTCCTTCTTCGGTTTCCTCTTCAGGTCTGCTCCCCGTCCGGTTCCGGGACCGACTCGCCTGTCGTGCCCTCGGCTTGCGCTTCGGGTGTCCCGGCCCCGGCCTGAAGCCCGGGGGTGAACCGGACCACTCGCGTGGCCCGGCAGGTGCGGGGAGGGTGTGTAGCCGTCAAGCCACTCTGCTTCGAGTGCTGGAGATCAGCCCTGCCGCTGCTTGTGCCGCAGGTTCTCGCAGATCACCATGATCCGGCCGTGACGGCGGATCACCTTGCACTTGTCGCAGATCTTCTTGACGCTCGGCTGGACCTTCACGTCTTCTGCTCTCCTGCTGTTGAGCTGCTCTTCGTGATCACTTGTAGCGGTAGACGATGCGACCACGAGAGAGGTCGTAGGGCGAGAGCTCCACGACAACCCTGTCCTCCGGCAGGATGCGGATGTAGTGCTGCCGCATCTTGCCGCTGATGTGTGCCAGGACCTTGTGGCCGTTCTCCAACTCGACGCGGAACATCGCGTTGGGGAGCGGCTCGACTACGCGGCCTTCGACCTCGATGGCCCCGTCTTTCTTCGCCATGTCCTCCGCATTTCCTTAGTCGACACTGCCTGTCGCTACACCTTGTGATCAACTTCGAGCACTAGTGCTGGGTTGGGTGTTGCGTGACACACTGGTGCCCGAGTCCCAGTACCGTGAATTCACGAGCGCGCAGGATCCGGGCGCGATAAGTGCGCCGACTTGACAGTGTACGCACGTCGTGTCGCGACCCCCAAACCGGGGGTGAACATGGTAGGAGATCACGGCGGCCAGGCGCCCCGAATGGGTGAAAGCGCAGGTCAGGCGTCTTCGGGGGCCGTGAGCACCCAGGGGCCGTCTTCGGTGATGGCGACGGTGTGCTCCCAGTGGGCCGCGCGGGAGCCGTCGGCCGTGACGACCGTCCAGCCGTCGTCCAGCTCGCGGGTTTCGCCGCCGCCGCCGGTCAGCATCGGCTCGATCGCCAGCGCCATGCCGGGCTTCAGCCGCGGGCCCTTGCCGGGCTTGCCGACGTTGGGCAGGAACGGGTCCATGTGCATCTGGCGGCCGATGCCGTGGCCGCCGTACTCGACGATCATCCCGTACTCGATGCCGTCGTCGCGGGCCGCGCGCTCGGCGGCGGACTGGACGGCGTAGGAGATGTCGGTGAGCCGGCCGCCGGCGCGGACCGCCTCGATGCCGGCCCACATCGCCGCCTCGGTCGCCGCGGACAGCGCCAGGTCGGCGTCGGAGACCTGGCCGATGGCCAGCGTCACCGCGGAGTCGCCGTGCCAGCCGTCGAGGATGGCGCCGCAGTCGACGGAGATGATGTCGCCGTCGGCCAGCACCTGGGTCTTCGCCGGGATGCCGTGGACGATCTGCTCGTTCACCGACGCGCAGATCGACGCCGGGAAACCGTGGTAGCCCTTGAACGACGGCACCGCGCCGGCGTCCCGGATCGTCTGCTCGGCCAGCTCGTCGAGCTCGGCGGTGCTGACGCCCGGCTTCGCCGCGGCACGGACCGACGCGAGCGTGCGGGCGACCACGAGGCCCGCGGCCCGCATCGCCTGCAGCTCGTCCGGGGTCTTGACTTCGATCATGCGCCCACGCCGGAGCACTTGCAGAACACGCAATCCTCCGAGGTTCACGTGCGGTCGCGCAGCGCTTTCAGCACCCGGCCGGAGATCTCTTCGACACTGCCGACACCGTCGACGGTCACCAGGATGTCGGCGTAGTACTCCAGCAGCGGCGCGGTGTCCGACACGTAGATCTGCTGACGGCGGCGGATGACCTCTTCGGTGTCGTCCGCGCGGCCGCGCGACATGAGCCGCCCGACGACGACGTCCTCCGGGACCTGCAGCTGGATCACCGCGTCGAGCGAGACGTCCGCGTCGCCCAGGATCTCGCCGAGGACCTCGGCCTGCTTGGTGTTGCGGGGGAAGCCGTCGAGCAGGAAGCCGACCTTGGCGTCCGGCTCGGCGAGCCGCTCGCGGACCATTTCGTTGGTCACCGAGTCCGGCACGAGCTCACCCGAGTCCAGGTAGCGCTTCGCTTCCTGGCCGAGCGGGGTCTCCTGGCCGACGTGCGCGCGGAACAGGTCACCGGTGGAGATGTGCGGGACACGCAGCTGCTCGGACAGGGCCACCGCCTGCGTGCCCTTGCCCGCGCCGGGCGGGCCCACGAGAACCAGGCGCGTCACTTCAAGAACCCTTCGTAGTTGCGCTGCATCAGCTGGCTCTCGATCTGCTTGACGGTGTCGAGACCGACACCGACCATGATCAGCACAGCCGTGCCACCGAACGGGAAGTTCTGGTTGTTCCCGCTACCGGTCAACGACAGGAAGAAGTTCGGAAGAATCGCGATGATGCCCAGGTAGAGCGAACCCGGCAGGGTGATCCGGCCGAGCACGAAGCTCAGGTACTCCGCGGTCGGGCGGCCCGGGCGGATGCCCGGGATGAAGCCGCCGAACTTCTTCATCTCTTCCGCACGCTCGTCCACGTTGAACGTGATCGTGATGTAGAAGTACGTGAAGAAGATGATCAGGGCGAAGTACAGCGCGATGTGCACCCAGCTGGACTGGTTCACGATGTAGTTCTTGATGAACACCTGCCAGCCGGAGTTGGCGTTCTGGTCGCCGACGAGGCGGCTGATCAGGTCCGGCAGGTACAGCAGGGACGACGCGAAGATGACCGGGATGACGCCGGCCTGGTTCACCTTGATCGGCAGGTAGGTCGACGTGCCGCCGTACATCCGGCGGCCGATCATGCGCTTGGCGTACTGCACCGGGATCCGGCGCTGCCCCTGCTCGACGAAGATGACGCTGGCGATGATCACCAGGCCGAAGACGCAGACGATCGCCAGGCCGACGCCACCGGCGTTGCTGAGGATGTTGCCGCCCTCGACCGGGATGCGCGCCGCGATGTTCAGGAAGATCAGGACGGACATGCCGTTGCCGACGCCGCGCTCGGTGATCAGCTCGCCCAGCCACATCATGACGGCGGTGCCCGCGGTCATCGTGATGACGATGATGGCCAGCGAGTAGACGCTGTTGTCCGGGATGATCGGCGACTGGCAGTCGGGGAAGAGCTGCTTGCGGTCCGCGAGCGCGACCACACCGGTGGCCTGCAGGATCGCCAGCGCGATCGTCAGGTACCGGGTGTACTGGGTCAGCTTGCCCTGGCCGGACTGCCCTTCCTTCTTCAGCTCCTCGAACCGCGGGATGACCACGGTGAGCAGCTGGATGATGATGCTCGCCGTGATGTACGGCATGATGCCGGTCGAGAAGAGCGACAGCTGCAGCAGCGCACCACCGCTGAACAGGTTCAGCAGCTGGTAGACGCCCTCCTGCTGCGCCTGTGAGCTACAGGCCTGTACGGCACCGTACGAGATGCCGGGCGCCGGAATGGTCGCACCGATTCGGTAAACCGCGACGATGGCTAGCGTGAACAGGATCTTCTTGCGTAGATCCGGCGTCGCGAGAGCCGAGCGGAAGGCGCTGAGCACGCGGGGGACCTCCTCGGCGTCGTCGGCTGTCCTAACCGACGATCGGCTTGGCCGGCACGGGGCCGGCAGGAACACACAGCACTACTGGCACGCAAGCCAGGAACGCTTCGGGGCACACTCGTCCCGAAGCGTGTCGCCGACTCTAACAGCTTCACAGGGCGTGTCCGCAGTCCGTGTGGGTTTTCCGTACCAAGGTTGCTCCGGCGGGTTGATCCACATCGCCGGACCCGCCGGAATCCTTGACAGATTGTGGATCAAGCGCTGGACGTCGCGAGCACGCCGGCCAGGCCGACGAGGACCACGCCGGTGCCTCGATCGACGTTGCGCCGGGCCCGCCGGGTGAGCTTGATCGTCTTCACCGCGGCGCCGGCGAAGACGTAGACCGAGCCGGCCAGGAACTCGGCCAGCAGGTAGCCCGCGCCGAGCAGCGCGAGCTGCCCCGAAAACGACCCGCGACCTGGGTCGATGAACTGCGGGACGAAGGCCGTGAAGATCAGGATCGCCTTCGGATTGGTGAGCGCGACACCGAACTCCTTGCGGGTGACACGCCACGCCGTCATGGGTGTCGCGGGCAGCTCGGTGGCACTGCTTTTCCCCCGAAAGGTGGACCAGAGCAGGCGGACGCCGAGGTAGAGCAGGTAGGCGGCGCCGGCCCACTTGATGATCGTCAGCGCGGTCTCGGACGCGGCCAGGAGCTGCCCCAGCCCGGCCGCCACGGCGGCGATCAACAGGGTGAAAGCGGCCAGCCGGCCGCCGAGCCCGGCGAGGCCACGGCGAACACCGTGCGTCATGCCGTGGTGGAGGCCGAGCAGGTTGTTCGCCCCTGGCGTAAGAGCGACGAGCACGGACGCGCCGAAGAAGACCCACACACCGCCACGGTAGCGGCGATCAGGGCTGTTCGTCGTCCGGCGGCAGGACGGTGATGGCGACCCCGGAGGGCGGCGTCGGGGTGTCGGCGTAGGCGAGCGCCGGATCGGCCCAGCCGGGCTGCTGCCGCCGGGGCAGGTACGCGACGACCGCGGCGGCCGCGGCCGCGACGGTGCCGCCGATCAGCAGCCACATGCCCGGCGCCGTGGTGACCGTCAGCTCGTCCCGACGGGCGAGGACGGACCACCCGATCCCGTTCGTGCCGACGGTGATCACCACGCCGGCGGTGAAGACGGCCCCCGCGGACACCAGCCACCGGCCGAGCCGGTGCTCCGGGCGCGTGAAGGCGGCGAGCGCGGCGGCGACCAGGAGGACGGCGGCGAAGAGGAGCGGGGCGCCGACCGGTGCGCCGGGCTGGTCGGTGACTTCCTGGTTCGGCATCACGTAGGTGTGGCCCCAGGCGGTCTCGGTGATGAGCAAGTCGGTGTCCAGGAACCGCTGGCCGTTGCCGATGTGTTCACGGATCTGGAAGAGCGGGAGGAACGACCCGAGCGCGGTCATGAAGGCGGCGACGACGGCGAGGACGGGCGGGGCGAACCGCAGGACGGATGCCGGGACGGGAGTCGGCAGCAGCTCGGCGGCCGGCGGCAGCAGCAGCGGAGGCGGCTCGGCGCCGGGCACGGCCCCTGCTCCCGATCCCGGGAGCTGGGCGACGGGGTACGGCAGCTCGGCGGGGTGGAAGGGCGCTCCGGTGGGCGCAGACGCGGCGCCGGGGAATGGGAGGGGCGGGGCTTGGAGCGGCGCATCGGCGGACGGGAATGCGGATTGCAGGGGCGCTTCGGGCCGCGGCGGCTCGGCGGGAACCCACAGCGGCTCATCGGCAGGCTGCGCAGCGCCGGGCGAGGATGCTTCAGGCCGCGAAGCCTCCGCCGGGAACCGCAGCGGCTCGGCCTGCGGCACGCCCGCTCCCGGCTCGAGGCCGGCGGGCGGCGGTGCCTCGACCGGGAAGCTCAGCGGCGACTCGGCGTCGTCGGGCTGTGCTGCGGGCTCCTGCGGCGGTCTGTCCACCCTGCGATCTTCCGTCCGGATTCCCTTCCCGGCAAGGAACCGCCGTCAGGAGCAGACGGCGAAGGCCCGCCTGGCAGAGCCAGACGGGCCTTCGAAACCAACGACCTCAGTTGGTGGTGGCGGAGCCACCGGCCGCTTCGAGCTTCTCCTTGGCGGAGCCGGAGAACGCGTCGGCGGTGATGTCCAGCTTGACGCCGTTCACGTCGCCGTTGCCGAGCACCTTCACCAGCTTGCCCTTGCGGACCAGACCGCCCTTGACCAGCTCGTCGGCGCCGATGGTGCCGCCGTCCGGGAAGACGCGGGCGATGTCGCCCACGTTCACCGGCTGGTACTCGGTGCGGAAGCGGTTCTTGAAGCCGCGCAGCTTCGGGAGCCGCATCTGGATGGGCATCTGCCCACCCTCGAACCGGGCCGGCACGTTCTTCCGGGCCTTGGTGCCCTTCGTACCGCGACCGGCCGTCTTACCCTTCGAACCCTCACCACGACCGACGCGGATCTTGTCGCGCTTGGCGCCCGGAGCCGGACGCAGGTGGTGGATCTTGATGGCCGTCATGCCTGGACCTCCTCGACCTCCACCAGGTGGCGGACGGTGTGGATCAGGCCGCGCACCTGGGGGGTGTCATCACGCACGACGCTCTGGCGGATCTTGCGCAGCCCGAGGGTGCGCAGCGACTCGCGGTGAGCGTGCTTCGTGCCGATCTTGCTCTTGACCTGGGTGACCTTGAGCTGAGCCATGTCAGACCCCCTGGCCCGCGCGCTGGCGCAGCATCCGGGCCGGAGCGACGTCCTCGAGCGGGAGACCGCGGCGGGCCGCGACCTCTTCGGGACGCTGCAGACCCTTCAGGGCCGCCACGGTCGCGTGCACGATGTTGATCGCGTTGTCGGAGCCGAGCGACTTCGACAGCACGTCGTGGACACCCGCGCACTCCAGCACGGCACGCACCGGGCCACCGGCGATGACGCCGGTACCGGCGGAAGCCGGGCGGAGCAGGACGACACCAGCGGCTTCCTCACCCGTGATCGGGTGGGGAATGGTGCCGCCGACGCGGGGAACGCGGAAGAAGTTCTTCTTCGCTTCCTCGACGCCCTTGGCGATCGCCGCGGGAACTTCCTTGGCCTTGCCGTAGCCGACGCCGACCTGACCGTCGCCGTCGCCGACGACCACCAGGGCGGTGAAGCTGAAGCGACGACCACCCTTGACGACCTTGGCGACGCGGTTGATCGTCACGACCTTCTCGAGGTGCGGGGTCTTGTCCTGGCCGGCCCCGCCACGGCCGCTGTCGCGCCGGTCCCGGCCGCCACCGCGACGTTCATTGCGGTCGTTGCCGCCCTGCCCGCCGGGTCCGCCCTGTCCGCCGCCGAATTGCCGTGTACGTCCCGGCATCAGGCTTTCCTTCCATTAACGAGCATCTGCATCAGAACTCCAACCCCGCCTCACGGGCGGCGTCGGCGAGCGCGGCGATGCGGCCGTGGTAGGCGTTGCCCCCACGGTCGAACACCACAGCCGAGATCCCGGCGTTCTTGGCCCGCGCCGCGACGAGTTCCCCGACCTTGGCGGCCTTGGCCTTCTTGTCGCCGTCGAACGACCGGATGTCCGCCTCGAGGGTGGACGCCGACACCAGCGTGTGGCCGGCGAGGTCGTCGATGACCTGCACGGCGATGTGCCGCGAGGACCGCTTGACGACCAGGCGCGGACGCTGCTCGGTGCCCGAGACCTTCTTGCGGAGCCGGAAGTGCCGACGGGCCTTCGCGACGCGGCGGCGGGTCGAGATGTCCTTGCCCACCGGCTTGCGCTTCGTAGTCGTGTCGCTCATGATCACTTACCCGTCTTTCCGACCTTGCGGCGGATCTTCTCACCCTCGTAGCGCAGGCCCTTGCCCTTGTACGGGTCCGGGCGCCGCAGCTTGCGGATGACGGCCGAGATCTGGCCGACCTTCTGCTTGTCGATGCCCGAGACCGAGAACCGGGTGGGGGTCTCCACCTTGAAGGTGATGCCCTCCGGGGCCTCGATCTTGACCGGGTGCGAGTAACCGAGGGCGAACTCGAGGTCCGAACCCTTGGCCTGCACGCGGTAACCCACGCCGTGGATTTCCATCTTCTTCTCGTAGCCGGCGGTGACGCCGACGACGAGGTTGTTCACCAGCGTGCGGGTGAGTCCGTGCAGCGCCTTGCTGGTGCGCTCGTCATCCGGGCGCTTGACCAGCAGCGTGCCGTCCTCGTCGCGCTCGACGGTGATCGGCTCGGCGACGGTGTGCTCGAGGGTGCCCTTGGGCCCCTTGACCTTGATCTGCTGACCGTCGATGGTCACCTCGACCCCGGAAGGGACGGCGACCGGCAGCTTTCCGATGCGTGACATGCCTGTTCCCCTTCCCTTACCAGACGTAGGCGAGGACTTCGCCGCCCACGCTGTTGCGCTTGGCCTGCCGGTCCGTCTGCAGGCCACCGGACGTCGAGATGATCGCGATGCCCAGGCCGCCGAGCACGGACGGCAGTTCGGTCGATTTTGCGTAGACCCGCAGACCGGGCTTGGAGACGCGCCGCAGGCCGGCGATGCTCCGCTCACGGTTGGGGCCGTACTTGAGCTCGACGACGAGGTTCTTGTGCTTCTCGCCCGGCTCGTCGTGGTAACCCGCGATGTAGCCCTCGCGCTTGAGGATCTCGGCGATGTTCGCCTTGAGCTTCGAGTGCGGGAGCTTGACCTCGTCGTGGTACGCCGAGTTCGCGTTGCGCAGACGCGTCAAGAAGTCTGCGATGGGGTCGGTCATCGTCATGGTGACCTGTCAACCTTTCTCGCCTGGTTCCCCGCCGCCCGGTGCACGGGCGGCGGGGCCTGTGGCGAAGTGGGAGTTAAGAAAGAAGCTCTTACCAGCTGGACTTGCGGACGCCGGGCAGCTCGCCCGCGTGCGCCATCTCGCGAAGGCAGATCCGGCAGAGCCCGAACTTGCGGAACACGGCGTGCGGGCGGCCGCACCGCTGGCAGCGGGTGTAGGCGCGCACGGCGAACTTCGGCTTCTTCGCGGCCTTGTGGACCAGTGCTTTCTTGGCCATCGGCTCAGTTCTCCTTGAACGGGAAGCCGAGCTTGCGCAGCAGCGCCCGGCCCTCGTCGTCGTTCGTGGCGGTCGTGACGACGGTGACGTCCATGCCGCGCGGGCGGTCGATGGAGTCGGGGTCGATCTCGTGGAACATCGACTGCTCGTTGAGACCGAAGGTGTAGTTGCCGTGGCCGTCGAACTGCTTCGGCGAAAGCCCGCGGAAGTCGCGGATACGCGGCAGCGCGATGGTCAGCAGCCGGTCGAGGAACTCCCACATGCGGTCGCCGCGCAGCGTGACGCGCGCACCGATCGGCTGGCCTTCACGCAGCTTGAACTGCGCGATGGACTTGCGGGCCTTCCGGACTTCCGGCTTCTGGCCGGTGATCAGCGCGAGGTCCTTGACCGCGCCCTCGATCAGCTTGCTGTCGCGGGCGGCGTCGCCGACGCCCATGTTCACGACGACCTTCGTCACGCCCGGGATCTGGTGGACGTTGGCGAAGGAGAACTCAGCCTGCAGCTGGCCCTTGATTTCCTCGCGGTAGCGCACCTTGAGGCGCGGCGAGGTCTTCTCTGCGGTGGTCATCAGATGTCCTTACCGTTCCGGCGCGAGATCCGGACCTTCTTGCCGTCCTCGCCGATGCGGTAACCCACCCGGGCCGGCTTGCCGTCCGAGTCGACGACCATCACGTTCGAGACGTGGATGGGCGCCTCCTGCGTGACGATGCCGCCGGACTGCGCGCCGCGCTGGGTCTGGCTGATCCGCGTGTGCTTCTTGATCCGGTTCACGCCCTCGACCAGCACGCGCTCGCGCTCCGGGTAAGCCTGGATGACCTTGCCCTTGGCGCCCTTGTCCTTGCCGGCGATGACGACGACCGTGTCGCCCTTCTTCACCTTCATCACAGCACCTCCGGCGCGAGCGAAATGATCTTCATGAACTTTCGGTCGCGCAGCTCACGGCCCACCGGGCCGAAGATGCGGGTGCCGCGGGGCTCGTTGTCGTTCTTGATGAGCACGGCGGCGTTCTCGTCGAACCGGATGTAGGAACCGTCCGGACGACGGCGCTCCTTGACCGTGCGGACGATGACGGCCTTGACGACGTCGCCCTTCTTCACCCCGGCAGCCGGGATGGCGTCCTTCACGGTGGCGACGATGATGTCGCCGATGCCGGCGTAGCGCCGCCCGGAGCCACCGAGAACGCGGATGCAGAGGATTTCCTTCGCACCCGTGTTGTCGGCTACCCGAAGCCGCGACTCCTGCTGGATCACGTCAACTCCTGTATGTCGCGCCGGTTCTCGCCCGCTTGTGAGGTTTCACGGTTTGTGAGCCTCACAGTGGCGAGCCTTGCGGAACTAAAGACTCTCGATGAGAGCCCTGCTTACTTGGCCTTCTCCACGATCTGCACCAGGCGCCACCGCTTCGTCGCCGACAGCGGGCGGGTCTCCATCAGGGTGACCCGGTCGCCCACGCCCGCCTCGTTGTTCTCGTCGTGCACCTTCACCTTGGTGGTGGAGCGGACGACCTTCGAGTAACGGGGGTGCTTCTTGCGGTCCTCAAGCTCGACCACGATCGTCTTGTTCATCTTGTCCGAGACGACGTAGCCCTCGCGGACCTTACGGTCGTTCCGGGCCGGCGTCTCGGTGGTGGGCTCGCTCATGCGGCACCTTCACTCTCGGCGTCGGGGGCAACGGACAGGCCGAGTTCGCGCTCGCGCATGACCGTGTAGATCCGCGCGATGTCCGTGCGGACGGTGCGCAGACGGCGGTTGTTGTCGAGCTGCCCGGTCGCCATCTGGAAGCGGAGGTTGAACAGCTCCTCCTTGTATTCCTTCAGACGCAGGACGAGCTCTTCCGCGGTGAGCTCACGCAGCTCCGATGCCTGTGCGGCACCTGCGTTAGCCATCAGAACTCACCACCTTCACGGGTCACGATGCGGCACTTCATGGGCAGCTTGTGGATCGCGCGGCGCAGCGCCTCGCGAGCCGTCTCCTCGTTCGGGAACGAGATCTCGAACATCACGCGACCCGGCTTCACGTTGGCGATCCACCACTCGGGCGAACCCTTACCGGAACCCATCCGGGTCTCGGCCGGCTTCTTGGTCAGCGGGCGGTCCGGGTAGATCGTCGTCCACACCTTGCCACCACGCTTGATGTGACGGGTCATGGCGATACGAGCGGACTCGATCTGCCGGTTCGTCACGTAGCTGTGCTCAAGCGCCTGGATGCCGTACTCGCCGAAGCTGACCTTCGTGCCACCCTTGGCGGCGCCGTGGCGCTTCGGGGAGTGCTGCTTCCGGTGCTTGACCCTGCGCGGGATGAGCACGTCTCAGCCCTCCGTCTTTTCTGCGGTCTCGGTGGCCGGAGCCGCCGGGGCCTCGGTCGTGGCCGCAGCGGCGGCGCGACCGGCTTCGGTCGAGGTGGCGGTCGTGCCCGAGGCGCCGGAACGACGCGGACGGGACGGCCGGTCGCTGCGGTCACGGTCGCGACCACCGCGCGGCGCGCGCTCGGCGGCGTCGCGGGCTTCGCGGGCCTTCAGGCCACCGACGAGCTCACCCTTGTAGATCCACACCTTGACGCCGATGCGACCGAACGTCGTCTTGGCCTCGAAGAAGCCGTAGTCGATGTCGGCGCGCAGCGTGTGCAGCGGGACGCGGCCATCGCGGTAGTGCTCGGAGCGGGACATCTCGGCACCGCCGAGACGACCGCCGCACTGCACGCGGATGCCCTTGACCTGCGGCGAGCGCATGGAGGTCTGGATCGCCTTCCGCATCGCGCGGCGGAACGCCACCCGGTTGGAGAGCTGCTCCGCGACCGCCTGGGCGACCAGCTGGGCGTCGGCCTCGGGGTTCTTGACCTCGAGGATGTTCAGCTGGACCTGCTTCTTGGTCAGCTTCTCCAGCGCGCCGCGGATCCGGTCGGCCTCCGCGCCGCGGCGGCCGATGACGATGCCCGGCCGGGCGGTGTGGATGTCCACGCGGACGCGGTCACGGGTGCGCTCGATCTCGACCTTGGAGATCCCGGCGCGCTCCATGCCCGTGGCGAGGAGCTTGCGGATCTTGACGTCCTCGGCCACGTACTCGGCGTACTGCTTGTCGGCGTACCAGCGCGACTTCCAGTCCGTGGTGATACCCAGGCGGAAACCGTGCGGGTTGATCTTCTGGCCCACTACCGGCCACCTGCCTTCTTCTTGCTCTGAGCCTTCTGCGCGACGGCCGGACGCGACTCCACCTCGACGGTGATGTGGCTGGTCCGCTTGCGGATCCGGTACGCGCGGCCCTGGGCCCGCGGGCGGATGCGCTTGAGGGTGGGGCCCTCGTCGGCGTACGCGTTCTTGACCCAGAGCGTCTCCGGGTCCAGCTGAAGGTTGTTCTCGGCGTTGGCCACGGCGCTGGCGAGCACCTTCGCGACCGGCTCGCTGGCCGCCTGCGGGGCGAACCGGAGCACGGCCAAGGCGTCGGCGGCGCTACGTCCCTTGATGAGCTCGATCACCCGGCGCACCTTGGTGGGCGAGTCCCGGACGAAGCGAGCCCGCGCGTACGCCGTAGGCAGTTCAGCCTCGGTCGTCGCGTCGTTCTGGGCGTTCATCGCTACTTCCCTTGTCTCTTATCGTGCCCGCTCAGCGGCGGCGCGACTTGCGGTCGTCCTTGATGTGGCCCTTGAAGGTCCGCGTCGGGGCGAACTCGCCCAGCTTGTGACCCACCATCGCCTCGGTGACGAACACCGGGACGTGCTTGCGGCCGTCGTGCACCGCGATCGTGTGCCCCAGGAAATCCGGGATGATCGTGGAACGCCGCGACCAAGTCTTGATCACGGTCTTCTTGCCCGATTCGTTCAGCGCGTCCACCTTCTTGAGCAGGTGGTCGTCCACGAACGGGCCCTTTTTGAGGCTACGTGGCATTTGGTTCTACCTCCCTGCTCAGCGCTTGTTCTTGCCGGTACGCCGGCGGCGGACGATGAGGGCGTCGGACGCCTTGCGGCGACGCGTGCGGCCCTCGGGCTTACCGTTCGGGTTGACCGGGTGGCGACCACCGGAGGTCTTACCCTCACCACCACCGTGCGGGTGGTCGACCGGGTTCATGACGACACCACGGACCGTGGGGCGCTTGCCGCGCCAGCGGTTGCGGCCGGCCTTGCCCCAGTTGATGTTGGCGTGCTCGGAGTTGCCGACCTCGCCGACCGTGGCGCGGTTGCGCACGTCCACGTTGCGGATCTCACCCGAGGGGAGACGCAGCTGGGCGTACGGACCGTCCTTGGCGACGAGCTGCACCTTCGCGCCGGCGGACCGCGCCATCTTCGCGCCGCCACCGGGGCGGAGCTCGATCGCGTGGATCACGGTGCCGACCGGGATGTTGCGCAGCGGCAGGTTGTTGCCCGGCTTGATGTCGGCCCGGGGGCCGTTCTCGACGGTGTCGCCCTGCTTCAGCTTCTCCGGCGCGATGATGTAGCGCTTCTCGCCGTCGGCGTAGTGCAGCAGCGCGATGCGAGCGGACCGGTTGGGGTCGTACTCGATGTGCGCCACCTTGGCGGGGATGCCGTCCTTGTCATTGCGACGGAAGTCGATGACGCGGTAAGCGCGCTTGTGGCCGCCACCCTTGTGCCGGGTGGTGATCTTGCCGGACGAGTTGCGACCGCCCGAACCGCTCAGCGGACGAAGCAGCGACTTCTCCGGAGTGGAGCGGGTGATCTCGGCGAAGTCCGAGACGCTCGAACCGCGACGACCCGGGGTCGTCGGCTTGTACTTGCGGATGCCCATTGTCAGCTCAGTCCTTTACGCGGTGGGTCCGCCGAAGATCTCGATCGCCTTGCTCTCGGGCGAAAGAGTCACGATGGCGCGCTTGGTGTCCTTGCGCTTGCCGAAGCCTGCGCGAGTCCGCTTCCGCTTGCCCTGGCGGTTGGCCGTGTTGACGCTGACCACCTTGACGCCGAACACCTTCTCGACCGCGATCTTGATCTGGGTCTTGTTGGCGTCCGGGCGGACGATGAACGTGTACTTGTGGTCCTCGAGCAGCCCGTAGGACTTCTCGGAGATGACCGGCGCGAGCAGGATGTCGCGGGGGTCCGGAATGGCGACCGAACTCACTTCTCGTCACTCCCTTCCGTGACCTCGCCCGACCGCGCGGAAGCCTTGACGGTCTTACCGCGGACGGGGCCGGCGACGAACGCGTCGTACGCGGCCTTGGTGAACACGACGTCGTCGTTGACCAGCACGTCGTAGGTGTTGAGCTGGTCGGCCCAGAGGATGTGCACCTCGGGCAGGTTCCGCAGGGAAACCCAGCTCAGCTCGTCGTCCCGGTGCAGCACCACGAGCACGCGCTTCGCCAGCGTGACCGCGGCGAGGGCGGCCTTGGCGACCTTGGTGTTCGGCTTCTCACCGGTCACCAGCTCGGTGACGACGTGCAGCTGGCCGGCGCGGGCCCGGTCGGAGAGAGCGCCACGCAGGGCGGCGGCCTTCATCTTCTTCGGGGTGCGCTGCGAGTAGTCACGCGGCGTGGGGCCGTGGACGACGCCACCGCCGGCGAACTGCGGCGCGCGGGTCGAACCCTGGCGGGCACGGCCGGTGCCCTTCTGCCGGTACGGCTTCTTGCCGCCACCGCGAACTTCGCCACGGGTCTTCGTGTCGTGCGTGCCCTGGCGCGCGGCGGCCTGCTGGGCCACCACGACCTGGTGCATCAGCGCGACATTGGCCTGCACGTCGAAGATCTCCTCGGGGAGGTCCACGGTGCCGTCGGCTTTACCGGCCGGGGTCTTCAGCTCGACGCTTGTCATTCGGAGTTACCACCCTTCGCGGCGCTGCGAACGAACAGCACGCCGCCCTTGGGACCGGGCACGGCGCCCTTGATCAGCAGCAGGCCGTCGTCGGCACGCACGGCGTGCACGGTCAGGTTCTGCGTGGTGACCCGGTCGTTGCCCATCCGGCCCGCCATGCGCAGGCCCTTGAAGACGCGGCCGGGGGTGGCACAGCCACCGATGGAACCCGGCTTGCGGTGCACGGCCTGGGCACCGTGGCTCGCGCCCTGGCCCTTGAAGCCGTGGCGCTTCATGACGCCCGCGTAGCCCTTGCCCTTGCTGGTCCCGGTCACGTCGACCTCGACACCGGCGGCGAACACCTCGGCGGTGATCTCCTGGCCGACCTCGTAGGTCTCGGCGTCGGTGGTGCGCAGCTCGGCGAGGAACCGGCGCGGCGTCACGCCCGCCTTGTCGAAGTGGCCGGTGCGCGGCTTGTTCACCTTGCGCGGGTCGACCGCGCCGAACGCCAGCTGCACGGCCGTGTAGCCGTCCTTGTCCTGGGTCCGAACCTGGGTGACCACGTTCGGACCGGCCTTCACGACGGTGACCGGGACAACCCGGTTCTGTTCGTCGAAGACCTGGGTCATGCCGAGCTTGGTGCCCAGGATGCCCTTCATCTGCCTGTCAGACATGAGTCTCTTACTCTCCGCCGCTCGCCCGCCGCTACTACTGGATGTTGACGTCGACGCTCGCCGGCAGGTCGATGCGCATGAGCGCGTCGACCGTCTTCGGCGTCGGGTCGAGGATGTCGATCAGACGCTTGTGCGTGCGCATCTCGAAGTGCTCGCGCGAGTCCTTGTACTTGTGCGGCGAGCGGATGACGCAGTAAACGTTCTTCTCGGTGGGCAGCGGCACCGGCCCGACAACACGGGCGCCGGTGCGCGTGACCGTCTCCACGATCTTGCGCGCCGAGGTGTCGATCGCCTCGTGGTCGTAGGCCTTGAGCCGGATGCGGATCTTCTGTCCCGCCATGGTGGCTGCTCGTTCCTTGTCGTCTCGTGCCGCTATCTCACAAACCCCGCTGGGTGTTGCCACCCTGAGCCTGGGTTTCCGCAGTTCAACGGCCCTGTCCCCGGTCCACGCGGTCGGGCGTGTCGCGCCCGACGCACAGACGGATCCCGCGGGATCGTCGTCTTGCCTGGTCTTCCTCAACGTGAGGAGGCTATGAGCCGGCTGACCGTCTCACCGCCCTTGCCCGCTCGCCTCACCCGAAGGAAAGAGCTCCGCGGACCGTGGCCACTCGCACCGGAGCGGCCGGATCCCCGAAGGGATCGGCCGCCCCAGGACGAGCAACCTGAATAGTGTCGCACACGTGATTTGACGCCCCGAACCCGGGGGTGTATTGCCCCCGGTGGGGCGCCTGAATCACTTGATGATCTTGGTAACCTGGCCCGCGCCGACGGTCCGGCCACCCTCGCGGATGGCGAAGCGCAGACCCTCGTCCATCGCGACCGGCTGGATCAGCGCGACCGTGATGTCGGTGTTGTCGCCCGGCATGACCATCTCGGTGCCCTCGGGGAGGGTCACGACGCCGGTCACGTCGGTGGTGCGGAAGTAGAACTGCGGGCGGTAGTTGTTGAAGAACGGGGTGTGACGGCCACCCTCGTCCTTCGACAGGATGTAGACCCGGCCCTCGAAGTCGGTGTGCGGGGTGGTGGTGCCCGGCTTCACGACGACCTGACCGCGCTCGACGTCCTCGCGCTTGATGCCGCGGACCAGCAGGCCGACGTTGTCGCCCGCCTGGCCCGAGTCGAGCAGCTTGCGGAACATCTCGACACCGGTGACGGTGGTCTTGGTCGACTTCTCGCGGATACCCACGATCTCGACCTCTTCGTTGACGTTGATCTGGCCGCGCTCGACGCGACCGGTCACCACGGTGCCACGACCGGTGATGGTGAAGACGTCCTCGATCGGCATCAGGAACGGCTTGTCGAGCTCGCGCACCGGGTCCGGCACGTTGTTGTCGACGGCGCTCATCAGCTCGAGAACGGCCTCGGACCACTTCTCGTCGCCCTCGAGGGCCTTCAGGCCGGAAACGCGCACGACCGGCGCGTCGTCGCCCGGGAACTCCTGCGAGGACAGCAGCTCGCGGACCTCCAGCTCGACGAGCTCGAGGATCTCCTCGTCGTCGACCATGTCGGCCTTGTTCAGCGCGACCACGATGTAGGGCACGCCGACCTGGCGGGCGAGCAGCACGTGCTCACGGGTCTGCGGCATCGGGCCGTCGGTGGCGGCCACGACCAGGATCGCGCCGTCCATCTGGGCGGCACCGGTGATCATGTTCTTGATGTAGTCCGCGTGACCGGGGGCGTCGACGTGCGCGTAGTGACGCTTCTCGGTCTGGTACTCGACGTGCGAGATGTTGATCGTGATGCCGCGCTGCTTCTCTTCCGGCGCGTTGTCGATCTGGTCGAACGCCCGCGACTCGTTCAGCTCCGGGTACTTGTCGTGCAGCACCTTGGTGATCGCCGCGGTCAGAGTCGTCTTGCCGTGGTCAACGTGACCGATGGTGCCGATGTTGACGTGCGGCTTGGTCCGCTCGAATTTCGCCTTCGCCACTGGAATGTCCTCCTGGACTGATTTCGCTTTGTGCTCGTGGGGCGGCGTGGCTGCCGCCCCACGATTGTTCCTTCGTCGGTGCTGCGGACGTTCAGGAGAGTCCCTTAATGCCCGCGAGCGCTGGGGGGAGAGTTACTCCCCCGTCGCCTTCGCGATGATTTCCTTCGCGACGTTCGCGGGAACCTCGGCGTAGGAGTCGAACACCATGGAGTAGTTCGCCCGGCCCTGGGTGCGGGACCGCAGGTCGCCGACGTAGCCGAACATCTCCGACAGCGGGACCAGCGCCTTCACGACGCGAGTGCCCGCCCGCTCCTCCATGGCCTGGATCTGACCACGACGGGAGTTGAGGTCACCGATGACGTCACCCATGTAGTCCTCGGGCGTGGTCACCTCGACCGCCATCATCGGCTCCAGGATCACCGGGCCGGCCTTCTTCGCGGCTTCCTTCATCGCCATGGAACCGGCGATCTTGAACGCCATCTCCGAAGAGTCGACCTCGTGGTAAGCACCGTCCAACAGGGTGAACTTCAACCCGACGAGCGGGTAGCCGGCCAGGACGCCGTACTGCATCGCGTCCTGCGCGCCCGCGTCCACCGACGGGATGTACTCCCGCGGCACGCGACCACCGGTCACCTTGTTGTCGAACTCGTAGAGCGCGCCGTCGGTGCGCTCGAGCGGCTCCAGCTTCACGATGACCTTCGCGAACTGGCCGGAACCACCGGTCTGCTTCTTGTGGACGTAGTCGAGCTTGTCGACCGTCTTCTTGATCGTCTCACGGTAGGCGACCTGCGGCTTGCCGATGTTCGCCTCGACCTTGTAGTCGGACTTCATCCGGTTCACCAGCACCTCGAGGTGCAGCTCGCCCATGCCCGCGATGATCGTCTGGCCGGTGTCCTCGTCCAGCTTGACCTGGAACGTCGGGTCCTCTTCGGCCAGCTTCTGGATCGCCAGGGACAGCTTCTCCTGGTCGGCCTTCGTCTTCGGTTCGATCGCGACCCGGATGACCGGCTCGGGGAACGTCATCGACTCCAGCACGATCGGGTTCTGCGGATCCGCCAGGGTGTCACCCGTGGTGGTGTCCTTCAGCCCGATGACCGCGTAGATGTGGCCGACCTGGGCGTCGTCGACCGGGTTCTCCTTGTTGGAGTGCATCTGGAAGATCTTCCCGATGCGCTCCTTGCGCTCCTTGGTCGCGTTGATGACCTGCGCGCCGGCGGCGACCTTGCCCGAGTACACCCGGATGTAGGTCAGCTTGCCGAAGAACGGGTGCGCGGCGATCTTGAACGCGAGCGCGGCGAACGGCTCGTCGACCGACGCCTTGCGGGAAGCCACGGTCTCGCCGTCGGGCAGCAGGCCCTCGACGGCCGGGACGTCCAGCGGGGTCGGCAGGTAGTCGATGACCGCGTCGAGCATGGGCTGCACGCCCTTGTTCTTGAACGCGGAACCGGCCAGCACCGGGAAGACCTGGCTGGTGATGGTGAGCTTCCGGATGCCGGCCTTGATCTCGGCCTCCGTCAGCTCCTCACCCTCGAGGAACTTCTCCATCAGCGCGTCGTCCGCCTCGGCGACGGTCTCGACGAGCTTCTCGCGGTACTCCGCGGCCTTCTCGGCCAGCTCGGCGGGGATGTCCTCGACCGAGTAGTCCTCGCCCTTCTGGACCTCGCCGCGCCAGGTCAGCGCCTTCATGCGGACCAGGTCGACGACGCCTTCGAAGTCGTTCTCGGCGCCGATCGGCAGCTGGATGACCAGCGGGCGCACGCCGAGGCGGTCCACGATGGTCTTCACGGTGTAGTAGAAGTCCGCGCCCAGCTTGTCCATCTTGTTGACGAAGCAGATGCGCGGGACGTCGTACTTGTCCGCCTGCCGCCAGACCTGCTCGGACTGCGGCTCGACGCCTTCCTTGCCGTCGAAGACGGCGACCGCACCGTCGAGCACCCGGAGGTTGCGCTCCACCTCGACGGTGAAGTCGACGTGGCCCGGGGTGTCGATGATGTTGATCTGGTGGTCGTCCCAGAAGGTGGTGGTGGCAGCCGAGGTGATGGTGATACCCCGCTTCTGCTCCTCCTCCATCCAGTCCATGGTGGCGGCGCCGTCGTGGACTTCACCGATCTTGTAGTTGACCCCGGTGTAGAACAGGATCCGCTCGGTGGTGGTCGTCTTGCCGGCGTCGATGTGGGCCATGATGCCGATGTTGCGGACCTTGTTCAGGTCGGTCAGCACTTCACGTGCCACGAGAGTGTTCCCCTGTTCTCAAGCTTGGGGCCCGGCATGGCTTGGTCGACAGCCGGGCGGTCATCACCAGCGGTAGTGCGCGAAGGCCCGGTTGGACTCGGCCATCTTGTGCGTGTCCTCGCGACGCTTCACGGAGGCACCGAGGCCGTTGGAAGCGTCCAGGAGCTCGTTCTGCAGGCGCTCGATCATCGTCTTCTCGCGGCGAGCCTGCGAGAAGGAGACCAGCCAGCGCAGCGCCAGCGTCGTGGAGCGGCCCGGCTTGACCTCGATCGGCACCTGGTAGGTGGCACCACCGACACGGCGGCTCTTCACCTCGATGGTGGGCTTCACGTTGTCGAGGGCGCGCTTCAGCGTGACGACCGGGTCGGTGCCGGTCTTCTCGCGAGCGCCTTCGAGCGCGCCGTACACGATGCGCTCGGCCAGGGACCGCTTCCCGTCCTTCAGCACCTTGTTCACCAGCTGGGTGACCAGCGGGGAGGCGTAGACGGGGTCGGAGATCAGCGGCCGCTTCGGGGCCGGACCCTTGCGGGGCATTAGCTCTTCTCCTTCTTCGCGCCGTACCGGCTGCGCGCCTGCTTGCGGTTCTTGACACCCTGCGTGTCGAGCGAACCGCGGATGATCTTGTAACGGACACCCGGAAGGTCCTTCACACGACCACCACGCACGAGCACCATCGAGTGCTCCTGCAGGTTGTGGCCCTCACCGGGGATGTAGGCGGTGACCTCGATGCCGCTGGTCAGCTTCACACGCGCGACCTTGCGAAGCGCCGAGTTCGGCTTCTTGGGGGTCGTGGTGTACACGCGAGTGCACACGCCACGCCGCTGCGGGCTCCCCTTGAGGGCCGCGGTCTTCTGCTTGGCAGCCTTGTCCTGGCGGCCCTTGCGGACCAGCTGCTGGATCGTGGGCAATGGACCAGCTTCCTGTCGTGATCTGCTTCTTCGTGTCTTCACCGGCCCCCGCGGTCGGGCGTGTCGGCCCGCGTCACGGTCTCGCGACCGGTAACTTCCCGGAGGGATTTCCGTCGGAACCCCGACCTGCCGAAGCCGGTGACCGGGTGCCTGAGCACCCCGTCCATGCGCACGGCACGCGGAGCGGCCCGACGCATGCCGGGCACGGTCTCCAAAGATACCCGCCCGGGTCCGGGAGGAACGCGGCGGGGGGTCTGTAGGTCGGCGAACCTCCAGCGTACCTCTCAACGGCCCGGTGCTGCGGGACATTCCACGCCTCGGGTCGCGACCGCTCGCCCGGGCGCCGAGGTGGTGGCCGGGTGCGGTCGGTTCGGTCCATCGCCGGAGCGGTCCGCTCTGGTTTCAACGCCCGGCGGGCGCGGGAGATTCCCCGGGTGGGGCGACGGTCTTGCTCGGCTGCCGGGGGGTTGGCTGCCGGGGGGTTGGCTGCCAGTGGGTTGGCTGCGCCGGGTGATGAGTGGTTCCGGGGAAAGCGGGCGACTTCGGCGGGGCCAGTGACGTGGCGCACCTCGCCCCGGTTCGCGGCGCCTCCGCATGGTGCGCGGCCGCCCAGACCGGGCGGACCGGGAAGGCCTCGCGCTCGCCGGCCGGCGAGCCGGTGCTCCGCGCCGAGCGGGTTGTCCGCCTCGCCGGCATCGAGCCGGCCGTCCGGCCGGAGCCGGGCGCCAGATCGCCGGCGGCGAGTGCTCCGCGAGCCGGCTCGCGCCGCCAAGACCTTCGGCGAGCGGGGGTTGGCCCGCTCGCCGACCCATCAGCCGATGCGCGGTCGCCGGAGCCGCCGTCGGGAGCGGTGGCGGGCGGCGCAGGCCCCCTCGGCGCGCCGCCTTTTCCGGCCCCGCTCCCCTCAGTCCTCGTCCGGCTTGGCGTGGTCCGGCTTGCCCGGGTTCGGGTCGCGGGACAGGTCGATCAGGGGGTGCACGCCGGCGCCCTCCGGGGCCGCGTGGCTGCCCGTCGACTTGGGTTCTTCGGCCGGGCCTGCGGCCCCTTCGGTGCTGGTCATCACACACTCCTCAAGCGTTGTCCCCTGCTTCCCTCTCGAGCCGAAACCTACCCATTACCCGGTCGGGTGATGCAGTGGGATCGGATCGGCCGTTCCGTGCGTCACAGTGCGGCCGGAGGGTCACGATGGGTGCACCACAAAACGGAGAGGCGGGTGCATGCCGGGCGAGTTCGAGCAGCTGGTCGCCGAATACGAGCGGTTCCAGGCGGGCGTCCGCCACGTCGACGACCGGTTCGCCGGGCTGGGCGCGATGCAGCAGCAGCTGACCGGGCTGCGGGCGAGCGCCGCGTCGGCGGACGGGGGCGTCACCGTCGTGACCGGGCCCGGCGGTGCCGTCCTGGACGTCGAGCTCACCGAGGCCGCGCTGGCCAAGGGCCCGCACGCCCTGTCGGCCACCTTGCTGGCGACGCTGCGGGAGGGCAGCTCAACAGCATGCTGATGAGCTTCGCCGAAGACTTGGTCAAGGCCATCCTCACCGAGTTCGTGACCTGGCTGATCCTGCTGTGGGTGCCCGCACTGGCCGCCGCGGTGCCGACCTGCGGGGCTTCGCTGTCCGCCGCTGCTCCGGTGACCGAGGTCAAGGCGGCGCAGACGACGGCGAAGACCACCCGAAAGGTGAACAAGCTGCGCGAGCTCCTGCAGAAGGTGCTCGACTGGCTCCGAAGCTGCAGCAGAAGTTCGCCTCGACGACGCTGGGCAAGTCGCTCACGAAGATCGCGGAGGAGAACGAGGGCACAGACCTCCTCCAGAAGGCCGTGGGCGACAAGGGCTTGATCGGCAAGCGCTGGGCGAAGGCCTTCGAGAACCCGGTGCTCGACGCCGCCGGCAAGGTCGGCTACCGGAAGACGATGCTGCAGGCGGGCGCCACCGAGGCGCTGAAGAAGGGCGGCGAAGCGGCGGTCCTACCGGAACTTCGACGACCACATCCGCTTCCGCGACCTCCACGTCACCCAGGTGCGCGTGCCGGCCGGCCCGGAGCTGTGGATCGGCCCGGGCCGGCCGGTGTCCATGCCGACGCTCCCGCCGGACTCGGCGCTCGACGCCGAGCTGGCCCGCCGGCTGGCGGCGAACCCGCGGTTCGGGCAGCGGGAGGTCGTCGTCGAAAACGGCTCCGCGCGCACCTGGGGGCCGGGCTGTGCGACGCGGCAGAACCTCACCGCCGAGGCCTCCTACCTCGCCGAGCTGGCCGATCACCTGCCCGCGGCGCTGTGGAACGTCAGCGGCGGCGCGTCGTGAGGTGGGTCAGGCCCGCCGACAGGGCGAACACCAGCCCGAGGCCGACGACGTAGGGCCCGGCCAGCAGGGCGAACCCCGCGCCGATGTTGGCGTCGGGCTGATCCGACGTCGCCCGGAAGCCGATCGCTCCCACCGCGAGCAGGACCGCGCCGGCCGTGATCAGCACGACGGCGACCACCGTGAGGCGTTTGGTGACGGGCGTCATGCCTCCATGGTGCCCGGGGCCGCGCGGATCCGCCGGATCAGCGGGCCCGCGCGGCCGGGCACTCCCCTACTGCTGGTTGCGCAGCTTCGCGGCCAGCCGGTCGATCTCGGCGTCCAGGTCCGACTCCCGCCGCGCCCGGGCGGAGCGATCGGCCTCCTCGATGCTGTCGACCCTGGTCCGGAGGTTGTACTCGGTCCGCTGCAGCCAGACGTCGTTGTCCGCGGTGTCCTGCCGCTCCCGCAGCGTCACGTGCTTCTCGTGCAGCCGGCGGGCGACCTCGATCTGCCGGGAAACGAGCACGTCGTACGCCGTCGAGCCGCTCATCAGCTTCGTCAGCACCGGCATGCAGTCGATCGCGATCAGCAGCAGCCGCACGAGCCACTGGGCCGCGAACACGAGCACGCTGCGGTCCGACAGCCGCCCGAGCGCTTCGTCCTCGTCGAGGATGCCGATCACGCCCTGGTGCTCGCGCATCGACGTGACCTTCGCGGTGATCGCGTCGCTGACCTGCTGGCCGGCGGTCTGTCGGGCGCTGCCCAGCTTCGCGGTCAACCCATCGATGTTCGTGTTGGCCGCGGTCAGGTCGGCCTGCCGCTTCTCGAGCTGGTTGTCGGTGCGGAAGCGGTCCGCCACCTGCCGGTTCCGATCGCACTCGGGACCGTCGCCCGCCACGCCGGTGAGGCCCTCGCCCCGGGCGCCGCTGCACTCCGCACGCGCCAGCTTCTCCAGCTGGTCCCACTGCGCGTAGAGGAAGTCGTACTCCGTCTTCGCCGCGTCCCGGTTCTTGCTCGCCTTGTCCAGCTCCTGCTGCGCCGCGTCCGGCGAGTTCTTGATGGTCAGCTGGAAGTTGGCGCACTCGGGGGTCTTGAGCGCCGGCGCCCCCTCGGGGTTGCAGGAACGGTACTGGCTTTCGTAGGCGGACAGCTCGTTCTGCCTGCCGTCGAGGACTTCCTTGTGGATGGCGGGCTGGAAGATCCACAGCAGCAACGGTTCCGCGATCACGGCCCCCATCAGCAGCGAGATCACCAGCCGGGGCACGAACACCCGGGTCTTGCCCGCGCCGAGCATGCCGTGCGTGCTGGAGATCAGCCAGCCGTCGAAGCTGATGATGACGTAGGCCCACAGCGCACCGGCGGGCAGCAGGAAGATCCACGGCACGGTCGACAGATCGCTGAGCGCCACCAGCAGCGACAACCCGGCCAGCAGGCCGGTGTTGAAGATGATCGCGCCGAGCCGCGTGTAGCGCGGCCGCTCTTCCGGCACCCAGTCGAGGATCTCTTCGCGGATCCCGGCCAGTGCCCGCAGCCGCCTGCCGAGCCCGCGGTGGGGGTCCACCGGCCGGTAGGTCCCCAGCGGGACGTCGGGGGGAAGGGCGCCCCGGGTGGGCGCCTCGGTCTCAACTGACATCCTCTTCCCTCACCCCGGTGTCGTCGTCTTCGGTGTCTTCCGGCTCGGCCCGCGGAGCGGACGAAGCCTGGTCCCCGGCGGCCGGCTCCGCCTTGCCGCCGCCCTCGAGCTGCTCCCGGGGCGGGGCGCCGGTCAGCTTGGTGATCAGCAGGTTCGGGTCGAGGTTCGTCATGTCGAGGTAGCCGTGCTTGCCGAGCTCCCGGATGACCTCGAGGGTGATCTCCTCCTTGCGCCGGGTTTCGGCGCGGGCCAGGCCGTGGTCTTCGCGCCGCCACTTGCGTTCCTCGCGGGACTGCTCGCGGCTCCAGCGGCGCTGCTCGTTCCGGTGCTCGATTTCGTAGAGCCGCGCTTCGTGCCGCCGGTCGAACTCGGCCTGCCGCTCGGTGCGCTCGACCTCGCCGCGGTAGCGGTTTTCGACGAGCAGCCGCTCGGCCATCTCGGTCGCGTCGAGCGAGCCGGCCACGTACGCGTTCGCCAGCGCGCTGTCCGGGTTGTTGCGGATGATCTCGGCCAGCGCGGTCATCTCCTCGCGGTCCTGCCCGCGCTGGTGCCGGTCGAACGCCTTCCGGTCGGCCAATCGGTCGAGCTCGTACCGCTGCTGCTCGATCCCGACGACCCCGGAGTGGTGCACGCGTTCCCACTCCAGCCGCTGCTCGTGCGCCAGCCGTTCGGTGGTCTGCCGGTGGTCGTGCCCGCTCCGGTCGCGCTCGAGGTACTGGTCGTGGTGCTGGCGTTCCGCGGTCAGCGAATGGTCCAGGCGCTGCTGCGTCGTGTTCAGCTCGTGCTGGTATTCGAGGCTGCGGCGGCTGCCCATCAGCTGCCGGTACTCGTCCGGGGTCAGCACCTCGACGCTGCGCAGTTCCACGGCGATGCCGGAGATCACCGGCGGCTTGAGCGTGGTGAAGGCCTTCACCTGCGCGTTGACGTCCCGGCGGACGTCGTTGATCTGCAGGAGCCGGTACTCCAGGCCGAGCTCGAAGATCCGGTGGTGGCTCTTGAGGTAGGCCCGCAGCAGCGTTTGCGCGTCACCCCGCCCCTCGCGCACGACGCTGACGGCGTTCGTCACGGTGCAGACGAAGGTGACGCGCATGGTGAAGTCGTCGGCTTCGGCGGACGGGATGGCCAGCTCGACGATCACCTCGGCGTCGCGGGTCAGGTCCACCAGGCTGACGTGGGTGGCGCGGACGACCTGTTCCTCGTCCAGGCGCCGCTGGGCGCTGTCGAGGACGTATTCGCCGTCGACGCGGTAGACGAAGACCTGGTGCGCGTTCGGCCTCGGCAGTTCGCCGTGTTCGCGGTATTCCTTGCGCCAGAAGAACTTCCCCTTGGTCTGCGCGGGATCCAGCGGGCGTTGTTCGACGATCGGGTACGGCTCGGTCATGGCAGTGCGGCAGCCTCTCGGTGCAGGTGGGAGATCGCGGCGAGCAGGTGCTCGACCAGAGGGGAACTGTCTTTGCGGGTTCGCGCCTCCAGTGCGAAGAAGTCCGCACGGAGGAGGTCGGCTTCGCCCGGGGGCAGGGCCGCCGAAATGGCCAGCCCGAGCGAAGTCGCGACGGCGACGGGGTCGTCGCAGAGGTGCTTGAGGTCGTCGAGGGCGGAGCGCAGGACGCTCAGCGCCCGCTTGCGCGTCGGCCGGTTGCGCAGGACCGTGGCCCAGAGCCGCCCTTGGACGGGCGCGGTCCGGTCCCCCACGCGGCAGAGGTGCGTGGTGGCGGCGTGCCGGCCGGAGATCCGGTCGCGCGCGGCGAGCACGCTGAGGGTCGCCCGGGTGGCCGCCCGGATGTACTCCGGTTTGGTGCCCGGCTTGTCCAGCCGCCGCACTTTTCCGTCGAGCAGCGTCAAGACGACGCCGGCGTCCTCGGTGCGGCGGGTCAACGTGACGAACAGGGCGGCGAGAGCGACGTGCGCGTCTCCCGTGACCGTGTGGCTCTGCAGGATGAGCTGCCAGAGGCGGTTGGCCGCTTCGTGCGGGTAACGGGCGCCGAGCTCGCCGCTCAGCGCGACCGCGCCCGTCCACCGTTCGGCGGGCGTGCCGCGCCCGGCCCACTGCGCCGCCAGCTGGAGCGCTTCCGGGGCGAGGGCTTCGTCGTAGCTCAGCAGCCACAGGACGTGGGTCGCGGTGGTCTGGCCCGGCCAGCCGCTTTTCCCGTCGGCCCACGGCGCCAGGATGTCGTCGACCTCGTCGAAGGCGTACCGCGCGAGTTCGGCGAGCCCGGCGGCGACCCGCAGGCCCTCCTCCGGCATCACCTCGTCGAGCCACGCGGAGACGCCGTCCCAGAAGGGCGCTTCTTCGCGGGCCCACAGCTCGGCGAGCACGAACCGCCGGTACCGCGGCTCCCGGAACCGGGGGCAGTGCCGGGCGACGCCGTCCGAGCCGGCCCGCTCGACCTTGATCAGGCTGTCGGGCGCGTAGAGCTTGAGCCGGTGTTGCCGCAGCAACTCGGGCTGCGGGCGCTCGCCGAGGTCCGGCTCGTCGCCGACGACCGCCTCGGCGAGCTTCGCCTCCAGCTTTCCCAGCGCCGACTCGAAGGTCCGTTGCCGCGCCCCGTCGAGGAAGGCCAGCGCGGTGGCGGCCAGGAAGTCCCGCTCGTCGCGCTCTTCGTCGAACCAGGTGCGGACCCGGTCGTGCAGGGACGCGTCCAGTTTGGGCAGCGCCTCCTCGACCGTCAGCCCCTCGCCGAGGTCGGCCGCGACGGCGACGAGGTCGGTCAGCTGCCCGCCGTCGGGCCAGGCGCGCAGGACCCGTTCGACGATCTCGTCGACGCCGTCGAGGCCGGCCAGCCGGACGCGCAGCACCTGCCGCGGGTCGGGCTGCGCCCACCGCACGTGGGTGACGGCGTCGACTTCGCCGCAAGCGGTCGGCGTGGTCGTGGTGACCACGAGGTAGGCCCCTTGGTCGCGGACGCGGTCGCGGACCGTCCGCCACGTGAAGTCGACGTCGGCGGCTTTTCGCTCCGCGATGCGGTCGGCGATGATGTAGCCGCTTCCCGCCGCGTAGTCGCGTTCGGCCAGGCTCTTGAGCCGGTTCATCGGGGACAGCAGGTACAGCGGCCCGTCGGTGACCTCGCGCAGCAGCGCGATCGCCCCCGCGCGCTTCCCGGTCCCCCGGTCGCCGTGCAGGCCGACGACGTGGTCCTTGCGCAGCGCGCCGAGCGCCGTGTCGTAGCAGGCGGGGGTGACGTAGTGGCTCAAGTCGGCCCGGACGTCGGTGTCGTCGAGCTTGCCGGCCGCCGCTTTCACGCGCGCCGGCCGCTGCGGCCCGATGCCGAACTGGGCGGCATCGGCGTAGATCGTGCCGTTGAACTGGTTCACCACACCCGCGAGCTGTTCGGTGTAGTCGTCGCCGGGTGCGGGCTCCGGCGTCTCGGCCGGCTTTTCCGCCGGTTCTTCCTCGCTCATGAGCCGTGCTTGATCCCGAAGACCGCGTTCGGCGCGTCGACGCTCCCGTTGACCACGGTGATCGCGTCGGCGCGGTAGCTGTGCCCGGCCGCGCCGGTCACCCGGGTGCCTGCCGAATCAGCCGGGACGCGGGGCGGATCGGCCGAGAGCTGCGCGCCGTGCACGTCGTGCCCCGGCACCCGGAGCCAGGCCACGTCGGTGAATTCCTTCTGCCGCACCACGACTTCCCGGAACTCCCCCGGCTTCAGCGAGGTGTGGCGCTGGGCCACGACGTCGGTGTAGATCTGCCGCGACACGAGCACGGCCAGGTCGGCGGCCGGGAACGCGCGGAGGGCGCCGCGGACGGGGGCGCTGTCGACGAGGCGGCTCACGCCCACCACGCCCTGTCCCGTCCAGCCGTTCGCGCCGGGCATCGCGACGCCGTGGTGGATGGCGATCCGGATGCGCATCCGGTTCTCCGCCGCGAGGTCGTGGTTGTGGTCGGCGAGCGCCGTGACCAGCTCACGGACGTAGTCGTCCACGACCGCCGGTTCGGGGGTGCCCGGCGGGAGGATCGCCAGTTCGCCGTCGCCGGCGCCCTGCCGGTGCCAGGTCGTCCGGTCCAGGCCGCACCGGCCGGCGGCGGTGTCCGCCACGGCGAGCAGGCCGGATTGGATCGAAGCGTGCTGCCGGTCGTCCCGGCCGCCGTAGCCTTGCACGTCCATGGAAACGAGGAGATGACGGGAAAAATCGCTGCCGCGAGCCAAGGTCATTGTCCTTTTCGGAGCCATTAGGAGGTGAGCGCAGAGTCTGCCTCCTCTGCGTGACCAAGACTCCGGAAAATTCCGTCATCTGCACCGGTTCGTTAGCCAGGATCAGCGAACGCCGCTAGCCCGTTCAGGTCAAGAATGGTTACTGTCCGGTATCTGTACGCGATGTAGTTCTTCTCCTTCAATTGGCGGACAGCCAATTGGATCGCGTCCCGGCCCGCACCGATCAGCTTGCCGAATTCCGGTTGGGAGAGCTGGATCCCCAGCCTGATCCCGGCCTCCCCGGGCGCACCGTGGTAATCGGCTAGTTCGAGCAGCACCCGGGCGAGCCGCACCGCCGTGTCGTACCCGGCGAAGTCGAGCCGGCGGCGGTTCGCCCAGTCGAGCCGGTCGGCGATCATGTGGCAGACCACCCGCCAGGCTTCTTCCCGGCGCCGCAGGAAGCTCCGGAAGTGCTCGAGCGGGATCCGGTGCACCGTCATCGCCCGGCACACCGTCACCGTGGCCGCGCGAGGGCCGTCCCGCAGCACGCCCATCTCGCCGACGAGATCGCCGCTCACCCTGATGCCCAGCAGGCTTTCGGTGCCGTTCCGGGCCGCCGCGGTGACCTTGACGCAGGCCAGCCTGGGCTGTTTCCCGTGGCCGAGCAGGAAAACGTGCGTGCTGGGTTCGCCCTGGTGCAGCAGCACGGTTCCGGCGGGGCACGGTTTCGGGCTGCCCAGTCTCAGCAGCTCACCGCCCAGCGCACCCGGGAGCCGCGACATGACCGTGCCGCCCGGCCATTCCGTGCCGTTTCCGCTCGCACCGTCGGCAGCCACGCCGCACCCTCCTCCACGAGTGCCGGAACGACCACCGTTCCGGTTCCGTGCCCGCGAGCCCCCCTCGCGCACCCTAGACAAATACCCGCGGCGAAGGCGGTTGTCGATGCCCGGGAAAGAGTACGGCCCGCATCGCGGGCCGCACGGGCAGAATCAGACGGAATTCGTGGGAAAGGGTGGTGATACGCCGGTTTCCGGAGTGGCCCGGCTCAGAGTTTGGTGCCGCAATCGGAGCAGAACAGCGCGTCCGGCTTGTTGCTCTCACTGCCACAGCCGCCGCAGGTCACCTTCATGGCCAGCGACGTGCCGCAGGACGAACAGAACTTGCCGCCGTCCGCTTTCAGGCCGCAGCCCGGGCAGCTGACCTTGGCCCGGGTGTCGAGGTCCAGGCCCGCCGTCCAGTCCTTGTCGCGGGCCTTGTCCCAGATCTGGTCCCGCTGGGCCGCGGCCTGGGCGCGCGAGATCTCCTCCGCGACGCTCGGCGAGCAGCGCAGGCACTGGCCGATCTCCTCGTTCCAGCACTGGTCCTGGCACATCCAGTCGCCGCAGCCGCGGCACTGGCGGAAGCTCGGGGTGATCTCCTCGACCGCCGCGGCCAGTGCCTTGTCCTTGGCCGGCGAGTTCGTCGCGCGATCGTAGCGCCACTGGTCGGCCGAATTGCTCAGGTCGCGCAGCGTCCCGCCGAAGAACGAGCCCACCGCGCGAAGCACGCTTCGGCCGGTCTCGACGTTGTCGCGCTGGAAGGCGGAGCGGAAGCCGTTGCCGCAACGCTCGCAACGGAACTCGAACTGGTACCCCTGCGTGTTCGAGAGGTCCGAAAAGTTGTCCGTGAAGGGCACAGAGTCAGCCACGGCCCATCTTCGCCGCCCGGCGTCGGCCGCCGGGACGAGAGATTTGCCGACAACGGCCCGGTTACCGGCCGTCACGGGCGGCGGAGAACGCCAGCGGGAGCACGGCCAGCACGCCGCCGACCACCGCGACCAGCCCGTACCCGCCGCCGGCGAACAGCGCCCCCGACCCCAGCCCGGCCAGCGCGGACGCCGACCAGACGACCGCGTCGACGGTGCCCTGCACCCGGCTGCGCGTCTCCGGCGCGAGGTCCCGGCTGAGCTGCGCGCTGCCGCCGACGAACACCAGGTTCCAGCCGTAGCCCAGGAGGAACAGCGCGATCGGCAGGCCGGAAGTGTGCGCCGTCGGTGCCGCGAGCGCGGTTGCGGCCGCCAGGGCGAGGACGCCGAGGCCCGCGTTGACGGCGACGTGCGGACCCCAGCGGTCGGCGATCCGCCCCGACAGCGGCGCCAGCGCGAACATCCCGAACAGGTGCGCGCTCAGCACCCAGCCGACGACGCCGAGGTCGTGCCCGTGTGCCTGCAGCTGCACCGGCGTCATCGTCATCACCGCGCTCATCGTGAGCTGCGCGAGGACCATCGCGACCAGCGGCCGCACGAACCCGGCCGGCCGCACCGGGCCGCGAGCGGCCACGGCGGGCTCCCGCGGCGGGCTTTTCGGGGGTTCTGGTGGCGGAGCCCCCGGCCCGGGCCGGAGGCCCGGTTGTCTCGGCGGGGGCACGTGCCGCGGGAGGAACGCCGCCGCCAGCGCCGCGCCCGCCGTGGCCAGGACCGCCACCGCGGCCGGCCCGGACAGCGACGGCCAGCCGAAGCCGGCCGCGGCACCGGCCGCCGGAACCATCAGGGCCGGCCCGGCGAGCGCGCCGACGGTCCCGCCCCAGACGACGGTCGAGAGCGCGCGCCCCCGGCGGTCCTGCGGGTACAGGTCCGCCGCCAGGTACCGCGAGAGCTGCGCACCGCCGTTGCCCAGCCCGACCAGCAGGATGCCCAGCAGCAGCGGCACGACCGACGTCGCCAGTGCGCCCGCGAACGCCACCAGCGCGCCGGCCGCGGCGAGGCCGTAGCCACCGGCCAGCACCCGGCGGCTGCCGTGGACCGGCAGCAGCCTCCCGGCGCCGAGCGCGCCCGCCGCGGTGCCGAGCACGTTCGCCACGCTCGGCAGCCCGCTCCAGACCGCGCCGCTGCCGGCGGCGACGATCAGCGTGGCCGCGGTGCCGAGGCCGACCGTGGCCGTGTTGAGCAGCGCGACACCGGCGAACAGTGCCCCCATCGACCGGGTCCGGCCGGTCACCGTCGAAGTCCCCATGACCGGCAACGTTAGGGAAATCCGGGCACCGTTCGAAGGGGCGGTGAACGGGATTTCGCTCGCCCCGCCCGTGCATCGGAAGGAGAATGAGGCCCATGACCTTCCGTTCGGAAAAGGCGCTGGACGACGTCGACTGGCGGCTGCTGGACCTGCTGCAGGCCGACGGGCGGCTGTCGTTCAAGGAGCTCGGGCGGCGGATCAACCTGTCGGCGCCGGCGGTGGCCGAGCGGGTGCGGCGGCTGGAGGAGACCGGGGTGATCACCGGCTACCGCGCCCAGGTCGACGCGCGGCGCGCGGGCCAGCCGCTGCAGGCGTTCGTCGAGATGCGGTGCGCGCTGAGCAGCTGCCTGCTGAAGACGTCGAAGTCCGAGGACTACCCGGAGGTCGTCGAGATCCACCGGCTGAGCGGCGACCACTGCACGATGCTGAAGATCCGGGCGGCGTCGCTCGAGCACTTCGAGGGGCTGCTGGAACGGCTGGGCAAGCACGGCGAGCTGCGGTCGTCGGTGGTGCTTTCCACGCAGTTCGAGGGACGGCCGGTGCAGCCACCCTCGGACGACTTCCTGCGCGCGACGACGTCCGAAGGCTGGTCGTGAGCGAAGCGCTGCCCGGAAGGCGGCTGTACGCCGGGGACCCGGGCTGCTAGACGAGAGGGATGCCGATCTTCACTCGCCGGGTGCGCGCGCTCGCCGTCACCCTCGCCGCGACGGCCGGTCTCGCCGTCCCCATGCCCGCGCAGGCCGCTCCCTCGAAGGCCTTCGTGGCGCTCTCCGACGTCGCGCCGTCGATCCTGCAGGACATCCGCTACGACACGCGGCACAACTTCGTCGGCCGCCGCATCGACGGGTACCGCCAGCCTCTGTGCATCCTGACCCGGCAGGCCGCCGAAGGCCTCCGGAAAGCACAGGCGGAGCTGCTCCGGCAGGGGTACACGCTCAAGGTGTACGACTGCTACCGGCCGCAGCGCGCCGTCGACCACTTCGTCCGGTGGGCCAAGGACCTCGCCGACGAGAAGATGAAAGCCGAGTTCTACCCGGACGTCGCCAAGGACCGGCTCTTCGCCGACGGGTACATCGCCGAGAAGTCCGGGCACAGCCGCGGCAGCACGATGGACCTCACCCTCGTCCGCCTGCCGCCGCCGTTCCAGCGGCCGTACGTCCCGGGCGAACCGCTCCAGGCGTGCTTCGCGCCGCGGGACCAGCGCTTCCCCGACAACACCGTCGACATGGGCACCGGCTACGACTGCTTCGACCCGCTCGCCCACACCGACAACCCGGCGATCACCGGCACCGCCCGGCAGCACCGCGACCTGCTGCGCTCGACGATGGCCGCGGCGGGTTTCCGCAACCTGCCCGAGGAGTGGTGGCACTTCACGCTGAACGGCGAGCCGTTCCCGGACACCTACTTCGACTTCCCGGTCTCCCGGGGCAGCCTGCACTGAACCGGGCGAAAAGCGCCCCCGGTCCACTGTGGACCGGGGGCGCTTCGCTTTCCTGCGTCAGATCGTGCGACGGCGACGGCGGGCGCCGAACACCAGGCCGCCGCCGAGCGCGAGGGCCAGCAGCGCGAGCGCGCCGAGCCCGATCGCGTCGACGCCGGTACTGGCCAGCCCGGAGCCGCCGCTCTGGCCGCCGCCGGTCCCGCCGTTCGCACCGGCCGCGCCGGTCGACGGTGTCGCCGGGGCGCCCGCCGTGCAGTCGGCCGGGTTGCCGGGTACCTCGGGCAGCGGCGCGTCACCCTGCTCGGCTCCGACCCGGAGCGTGACCGGGCGGTCCGCCGGGCCGCGGACGAAGATCTCCCAGGGGTTCCCGTCCTTGATCTTCCACCCCGCAGGCGGCAGGAAGAACACCCGGTATTCGGGTCCGGGGACCACGTCGTGGAACTCGAAGTGCCCCTTCTCGTCGGTCGTCTGCTCGGCGACGACCGGGCAGTGGCGGTCGGACACCAGCACGACCTTGGTCCCGGCGATGCCCTGCTTCACCTGACCCCGGTCGTCGTAGACGGCCACGTCGCCGACCAAGGTCGCCTTGGCCCCGGGCACCGCCGCCTGGGCGCCCACGTTCGGGTGCTCGTCGGTGCCGACCTCGCGGTAACCGAAGTCGCAGTCCGCCGTGACGATGCCGCTGGTGCGAGCCGCCTCCGGGACCCGCTCGGTGACGTCGAAGGTCCGCGTCTGACCGGGGGCGATCGCCACGCCGTCGGCGAAGGTGTCGAGGTCGCCCCAGCCGGGGCCGCCCTTCAACGCGAAGTCGGAGCCGAAGCGGTCGCACGCGGCCACGATGCCGGTGAGCGGGATCGGGCCGGAGTTGGACAGCGTCACGGTGAGGTGGGCGAGGTCGCCGGCCTGGTAGCTGTCCTGGGTGAACGCCATCGACGCCTTCAGCGCGCCGTGCAGCGGGGGCACCGCGCGGATGAGCAGGTCCGTGGAGTTCGCTCCGATGTGGATGTGCTGGAGCGGGATCAGCCAGTCGCCGACCGGCACGCCACCGAGGTAGTACACGGCCGACGGGACCTTGCCGAAGTCGACCTTCCCGTCGGGGCCGCTCGTGGCCGGGTACCGGTTCGAGCCGTTCAGGTACTGCAGCGCGAGCGGGATGCCGGCCAGCTGCTCGCCGTCGTCGAAGACGCCGTTGCCGTTCCGGTCGCCGTACACCGTGCCCCTGGCGGGCAGGATCTTCTGCTCGACCTTCGCCCGGCCGCCGAAGTCGGTGACGTAGCGGCCGTCGCTGTCGAACGCCTGGCCCTCGACGACCGTCTCGGGCTGGGTGATGTCCCGGATCTTCCCCGTGATCTGCAGCTCGAAGCTCTTCCCCGGGTCGAGGTCGACCCCCGGCTTCCGCACGAGCGGCCCCCAGCCACCGTCGTCGAACAGGACGACCAGGTCGGTCGGCTTGCTCAGGCTCTGGGCGATCTGGAGTCCCTTGGCGGGGACGGTTCCGGTGTTCGTCAGCGTGAAGGTGAAGTGGACGTCCTCATCGGACTGGTACACCTCTTTGCCGAGGACGACCGAGGCCTTGACCTGCGGTCGTTCGTCCGCCGCGGCCTGCGGCTGCGCCGCCGCGGGCTTGTTCTCCGGCTCGGTGGAGCTCGGCGCCGTGGTCGGCGCTTCCGAGGTGGACGGCGCTTCGGACGTCGCCGGTGCGGTGGTGGTCGGCGTCGGCTCGTCCGCGGCCGCCGGGCCGGCGAACACGCTGGTCAGCACGGCTGCGGCGGTGAGCGCGGCAAAACCGCGCGCGAGAGCTCTCGCGCTTCTGGATATGTTCACGAACAGTCACCCCTGATTACCCGTTGGAAACGCGCAAAGCCCCCGAACCGCGTGAACCTGGGTACTGTAGCGATCTCCGACCCGGGTGAATACCTGTTTGGGTGACAATCGCGAAACGCCGAAAGGCCCCCGCCGGAAACCGGCGAGGGCCTTTCGTCGAATCAGCTTCAGCGGAAGTCGCGGCCGAAGTCGTAGTCGTCCAGCGGAACCGCGGCACCGGTACCCGTACCGAACACGTCCGGGGTGTAGTAACCGTCGTCGTAGGACGGGATCGCGTACGCCGCGACCCGGGCCTCCTCGGTCGGCTGCACCTGGATGTTGCGGTACTTGTTGATGCCCGTACCGGCCGGGATCAGCTTACCGATGATCACGTTCTCCTTGAGGCCCACGAGCTTGTCCGAGCGGCCGTTGATCGCCGCGTCGGTCAGGACTCGCGTGGTCTCCTGGAACGACGCCGCCGACAGCCACGAGTCCGTGGTGAGCGACGCCTTCGTGATCCCCATCAGCACCGGACGGCCCGAAGCCGGCTCGCCGCCTTCGGCGACCGCGGCCCGGTTCGTCGCCTCGAACTTGGTCCGCTCGGGCAGCTCGCCCGGCAGGAAGTCCGTGGCCCCGGAGTCGATGATCGTCACCCGGCGCAGCATCTGCCGGACGATGACCTCGATGTGCTTGTCGTGGATCGACACGCCCTGCGCCCGGTACACCTTCTGGACCTCGTCCACCAGGTGGATCTGCGCCTCGCGCGGCCCCATGACCCGCAGCACCTCGTGCGGGTCCGGCGTGCCCTCGAGCAGCTGCTGGCCGACGTGCACGTGGTCACCGTCGCCCAGCGGGCCGTTCGGGGTGTTCGCGAGCCGCTGCCGCTTGGACAGCTTGTCGAAGACGATCTCCTCGCCCCCGTCGTCCGGGATGAGGGTGATCTTCCAGAACCGCTCGCTCTCCTCGATCCGCACGCGGCCGTCGACGTCGGCGATGGGCGCCTTGCCCTTCGGGACGCGGGCCTCGAACAGCTCCTGGACACGCGGCAGACCGGTCGTGATGTCGTCACCGGCCACACCACCCTGGTGGAACGTACGCATCGTCAGCTGCGTACCCGGCTCACCGATCGACTGGGCGGCGACGATACCCACCGCCTCGCCGACGTCGACGAGCAGACCGGTCGCCATCGAGCGGCCGTAGCAGGTCGCGCAGATACCGACGACCGACTCGCAGGTCAGCACCGAGCGGACCTTGACCTTCGAGATGCCGCTGGAGAGCAGCTTGTCGATGGCCGGGTCGCCGATGTCGTCGCCGGCGTTCAGCACGACGTTGCCCTTGGCGTCCACCGCGTCCGTCGCGAGGTTCCGCGCGTACACGGAGGTCTCGACGTGCTGGTCGCGCAGGACCTTGCCGTCGCCGATGTCCTCGCCGATCGGCATCATGATGCCGCGGGTGGTGCCGCAGTCGGTCTCGCGGACGATGACGTCCTGCGAGACGTCCACCAGACGCCGGGTCAGGTAACCCGAGTCGGCGGTCCGCAGCGCCGTGTCCGCCAGGCCCTTCCGGGCACCGTGCGTGGCGATGAAGTACTCCGCCACCGACAGGCCCTCACGGAAGTTGGCCTTGATCGGACGCGGGATGTACTCACCCTTCGGGTTCGACACCAGGCCACGCATACCGGCCAGGGACCGGACCTGCGTCATGTTACCGGCGGCACCCGACTTCACGATCATGGCGATCGGGTTGTCGTCCGGTAGCGCCGTCTCCATGATCTTGTGGACCTCTTCGGTGGCCTGCGTCCACACCTTGACGAGCTCGTTGTTCCGCTCGGCGTGCGACAGCTGACCACGCTGGTAGCGCTTCTCGACCTGGGAGGCCTTGCCCTCGTACTCGTCGAGGATGGCCTTCTTGCCCACCGGGGTGAGCACGTCCGAGATGGCGACGGTGACGCCCGAGCGGGTCGCCCAGTAGAAACCGGCGTCCTTGAGGCGGTCCAGGGTCTGCGCGACCTGCGTCATCGAGTACCGCTCGGCGAGGTCGTTCACGATCGCGGCCTGCCGCTTCTTCGGCATCGGCTCGTTGATGAACGGGTAGTCCGCCGGCAGCAGCTCGTTGAAGAGCACGCGGCCCAGGGTCGTCTCGGCCAGCCACGCCTTGCCCGGCTCCCAGCCCTTCTCCGCGAGCCGCGCCTCGTCGGCCTTCGCCGGCTGACGGTCGGTGATGCGGATCTTGACCGGAGCGTGCAGGCTCAGCGCCTTGCGGTCGTAGGCCATGATCGCCTCGGCCGGCGACGAGTACGCGTTGCCCGCGCCCTCGGCCGTCTCGGTGAGGCGGGTCAGGTGGAACAGGCCGGTGACCATGTCCAGCCGCGGCATGGCGAGCGGGCGGCCCGACGCCGGCGACAGGATGTTGTTCGCCGACAGCATCAGGATCCGGGCCTCGGCCTGCGCCTCGGCCGACAGCGGCAGGTGCACCGCCATCTGGTCACCGTCGAAGTCCGCGTTGAACGCCTCGCAGACCAGCGGGTGCAGCTGGATGGCCTTGCCCTCGACCAGCTGCGGCTCGAAGGCCTGGATGCCGAGGCGGTGCAGCGTCGGCGCGCGGTTCAGCATCACCGGGTGGCCGGTGATGACCTCTTCCAGCACGTCCCACACCTGCGGCCGCGAGCGCTCCACCATCCGCTTGGCGGACTTGATGTTCTGCGCGTGGTTCAGGTCGACCAGCCGCTTCATGACGAACGGCTTGAACAGCTCGAGCGCCATGTCCTTCGGCAGACCGCACTGGTGCAGCTTCAGCTGCGGGCCGACGATGATGACCGAACGGCCCGAGTAGTCGACGCGCTTGCCGAGCAGGTTCTGGCGGAACCGGCCCTGCTTGCCCTTGAGCAGGTCGGACAGCGACTTCAGCGGCCGGTTGCCCGGGCCGGTGACCGGACGCCCGCGGCGGCCGTTGTCGAACAGCGCGTCGACGGCCTCCTGCAGCATCCGCTTCTCGTTGTTGACGATGATCTCGGGCGCGCCGAGGTCGATCAGCCGCTTGAGGCGGTTGTTGCGGTTGATCACGCGGCGGTACAGGTCGTTCAGGTCCGACGTCGCGAACCGGCCACCGTCGAGCTGCACCATCGGGCGCAGGTCCGGCGGGATCACCGGGACGGCGTCGAGCACCATGCCGCGCGGGTCGTTGCCGGTGGCCTGGAAGGCCGCGACGACCTTGAGCCGCTTCAGCGCGCGGAGCTTCTTCTGCCCCTTGCCGTTGCGGATGGTGTCGCGCAGGTTGTCTGCCTCCGCGGAGACGTCGAACTCGGTGGCCAGCTTCTGGATGGCCTCCGCGCCCATGCCGCCGGTGAAGTACTCGCCGTAGCGGTCGACGAGCTCGCGGTAGAGCAGCTCGTCGGCGATCAGCTGGCGGGTGTCGAGCTTCGTGAAGGTCGTCCAGACCTCCTCGAGGCGGTCCAGCTCGCGGCCGGCGCGGTCGCGCAGCTGGCGCATCTCGCGCTCGCCGCCCTCCTTGACCTTGCGGCGGACGTCGGACTTGGCGCCCTCCGCCTCCAGCGCGGCCAGGTCGGCTTCGAGCTTCTGCGCACGCGCCTCGATGTCGGCGTCACGCTTGGTCTCGAGGTTCTTGCGCTCGACGCCGATCTCGTTCTCGAGGGTCGGCAGGTCGTTGTGGCGCAGCTCCGTGTTCACGCCGGTGATGACGTAAGCCGCGAAGTAGATGATCTTCTCGAGGTCCTTCGGCGCCAGGTCCAGCAGGTAGCCCAGGCGGGAGGGAACACCCTTGAAGTACCAGATGTGGGTGACCGGGGCGGCCAGCTCGATGTGGCCCATCCGCTCGCGGCGCACCTTGGCGCGGGTCACCTCGACGCCGCAGCGCTCACAGATGATGCCCTTGAAGCGGACGCGCTTGTACTTGCCGCAGTAGCACTCCCAGTCCCGGGTCGGACCGAAGATCTTCTCGCAGAAGAGGCCGTCCTTCTCGGGCTTGAGCGTCCGGTAGTTGATGGTCTCCGGCTTCTTGACCTCGCCGTACGACCACTGACGGATGTCGTCGGCCGTGGCGAGACCAATGCGGAGCTCATCGAAAAAGTTGACGTCCAGCACGTCTAGATCCCCTTGGGGTTGTTTCGGCTAGAGAGGGGGTGGCGGGCGAGGTGGGCCCTGTGTCTCACTCGGGAGGCAGGGCCCACCTCAGCTCGCGATCAGTGCACGACGTCGTCCACCGAGGGCGACTCGTTGCGGGACAGGTTGATGCCGAGGTTCGCCGCGGCGCGCTCGAGGTCCTCGTCGTCGGAGTCGCGCATCTCGATCGAGGAGCCGTCGCTGGAGAGCACCTCGACGTTGAGGCACAGCGACTGGAGCTCCTTGAGGAGCACCTTGAACGACTCCGGGATGCCCGGCTCGGGGATGTTCTCCCCCTTGACGATGGCCTCGTACACCTTGACGCGGCCGACCACGTCGTCCGACTTGATCGTCAGCAGCTCCTGCAGCGTGTAGGCAGCGCCGTACGCCTGCATCGCCCAGCACTCCATCTCACCGAAGCGCTGGCCACCGAACTGCGCCTTACCACCCAGCGGCTGCTGCGTGATCATCGAGTACGGACCGGTGGAGCGGGCGTGGATCTTGTCGTCGACCAGGTGGTGCAGCTTCAGGATGTACATGTAGCCGACCGCGACCGGGTACGGGTACGGCTCGCCCGAGCGGCCGTCGAACAGGTTGGCCTTCCCGTTCTCCTTGACCATGCGCTCACCGTCGCGGTTCGGCTTGGTCGCGCTGAGCAGCCCGGTGAGCTCCTCTTCCTTCGCGCCGTCGAACACCGGGGTGGCGGTGTTCGTGCCGGGCGCGACGTCGCGGAGCTCGGCCGACAGGTTCTTCGCCCAGTCGGGGTCGCCCTCGATCGTCCAGCCCTGCGACGCCAGCCAGCCCAGGTGCAGCTCGAGGATCTGGCCGATGTTCATCCGTCGCGGGACACCGTGGGTGTTCAGGATGATGTCGACCGGGGTGCCGTCCTCCATGAACGGCATGTCCTCGACCGGCAGGATCTTGCCGATGACACCCTTGTTCCCGTGCCGGCCGGCGAGCTTGTCGCCCGGCTGGATCTTGCGCTTCTGGGCCACGTAGACGCGGACCAGCTCGTTGACGCCCGGGGGCAGCTCGTCGTCGTCCTCGCGGGAGAACACCCGGATGCCGATGACCTTGCCGGTCTCGCCGTGCGGCACCTTCAGGGAGGTGTCGCGGACCTCGCGGGCCTTCTCGCCGAAGATCGCGCGGAGCAGGCGCTCCTCCGGGGTCAGCTCGGTCTCGCCCTTCGGCGTGACCTTGCCGACCAGGATGTCGCCGTCGCGGACCTCGGCACCGATCCGGATGATGCCGCGCTCGTCGAGGTCGGCCAGGACTTCTTCGGAGACGTTCGGGATGTCCCGGGTGATCTCCTCGGCGCCCAGCTTCGTGTCGCGGGCATCGATCTCGTGCTCCTCGATGTGGATCGACGTCAGCACGTCGTCCTGCACCAGGCGCTCGGAGAGGATGATCGCGTCCTCGTAGTTGTGGCCCTCCCACGGCATGACCGCGACCAGCAGGTTCTTGCCGAGCGCCACCTCACCGTTTTCGGTGGACGGGCCGTCGGCGATGACCTGGCCCGCTTCGATCCGGTCGCCCTCGTTGACGATCGGGCGGTGGTTGAAGCAGGTGCCGTGGTTCGAGCGGCGGAACTTGTAGAGGCTGTAGCTCTTCCGCGTGCCGTCGTCGTGCATGACCGTGATCAGGTCCGCCGACAGCTCCTCCACCACGCCCGACTGCTCGGCGACCAGCATGTCGCCGGAGTCGATCGCGGCCCGCAGCTCCACGCCGGTGCCGACGTACGGCGCCTGGCTGCGCAGCAGCGGCACGGCCTGACGCTGCATGTTCGCGCCCATCAGCGCGCGGTTCGCGTCGTCGTGCTCGAGGAACGGGATCATCGCCGTCGCGATCGAGACCATCTGCCGCGGCGACACGTCCATGTAGTCGATGTCGAGCGGGTCGATCAGCTCGACCTCGCCGCCCTTGCGGCGGGCCATGACCCGGTCTTCGATGAAGGTGCCGTCGTCCGAGATCGGCGCGTTGGCCTGGGCCTTGACGAACCGGTCTTCTTCGTCCGCGGTCAGGTAGTCGATCTGGTCGGTGACCCGGCCCTCGACGACCTTGCGGTACGGCGTCTCGATGAAGCCGAACGGGTTGACCCGCGCGTAGGAGCAGAGCGAGCCGATCAGGCCGATGTTCGGGCCTTCCGGCGTCTCGATCGGGCACATCCGGCCGTAGTGCGACGGGTGGACGTCGCGGACCTCCATGCCGGCGCGCTCACGCGACAGACCACCCGGGCCCAGCGCGTTGAGGCGGCGCTTGTGGGTCAGGCCGTCGATCGGGTTCGTCTGCTGCATGAACTGCGACAGCTGCGAGGTGCCGAAGAACTCCTTGATCGCCGCGCCGATCGGGCGGATGTTGATCAGGGTCTGCGGGGTGATCGCCTCGACGTCCTGCGTGGTCATGCGCTCGCGGACGACGCGCTCAGTGCGCGACAGGCCGACCCGGATCTGGTTCTGGATCAGCTCGCCGACGGTCCGGATCCGGCGGTTGCCGAAGTGGTCGATGTCGTCGGTCTCGACCGGGATCTCGGTGTTGTTCGCCGCGGTCATCTTGTCCTCGCCGGCGTGCAGCCGGACCAGGTACTCGATGATCGTGACGATGTCCTCTTCGGTCAGCGTGCCGTTCTCGATCGGGGTCGAGAGGCCCAGCTTCTTGTTGACCTTGTACCGGCCGACCTTGGCCAGGTCGTAGCGCTTCGCCTTGAAGAACAGGTTCTCCAGCAGGGTCTGCGCGCTCTCCTTGGTGGGCGGTTCGCCCGGGCGGAGCTTGCGGTAGATGTCGAGCAGCGCCTCGTCGGTGCCGGCGGTGTGGTCCTTCTCGAGGGTGGCGAGCAGCGTCTCCGAGAAGGAGAAGCGCTCGCGGATCGCCTCGGTGGTCCAGCCGAGCGCCTTCAGCAGCACGGTGACCGGCTGGCGGCGCTTGCGGTCGATGCGGACGCCGACGGTGTCGCGCTTGTCGACGTCGAACTCCAGCCAGGCACCGCGGCTCGGGATGACGCGGACGCTGAAGACGTCCTTGTCGCTCGTCTTGTCGATGTCCTTGGAGTAGTAGACGCCCGGCGAGCGGACCAGCTGGGACACCACGACACGCTCGGTGCCGTTGATGACGAAGGTGCCCTTGTCGGTCATCACCGGGAAGTCGCCCAGGAAGACCGTCTGGCTCTTGATCTCGCCCGTGTTGTTGTTGACGAACTCCGCCGTGACGAACAGCGGGGCCGCGTACGTCATGTCCTTGTCCTTGCACTCCTCGATCGAGGCCTTGACCTCGTCGAAGCGCGGGGCGGAGAAGGACAGGGACATCGAACCGGAGAAGTCTTCGATCGGGGAGATCTCGTTGAGGACCTCTTCGAGGCCGCCGACCGGGTTCTCTTCACCTTCCTCGACACGGCGCTGGAACCACGCTTCGTCCCCGGTGAACCACTGGAACGACTGGATCTGGACGTCGAGCAGGTTGGGGGTGTTCAGGGGTTCGCGAATCTTTGCGAAGGAAACCCGCTTGGGCGCGCCGGGGATTCCCGTGGCCTCCGAGCGAGATTCAGCCGAGGTGGTCGCAGCAGTGGCCTGGTTCGCGGGAGAGACTGCCAAGATGCGTCCTTCCGGGGACAATGAGCGGTGACGGCCGCCATAGCAACAGCTATGAGCGACTGTCAAGGGTGCCGTGTGCCCACTATCCTAACTACCGGCTCCGGGCAGCCTGAAAGAGGGCAGCGCAAAGAGACAGTCTAGCCCGAACGTCGCGGCTTGTCCAGGGGGCGCTCCCGATGGGGCCCAGCCTGCTTCGCAACGTCTTCAGGTATGCCTCCGGGCGAGCCGGTGGTCCCTCCCGCAAGGGCCCCGGTTTCGCCGTCGGGAGTAAGCGTGACCCCACCGGCGCTTCCAGTCAAGATGCCACACGGGGGTCCCGCCGGTTGGCGCAGCGTGGAAGAGGTTCAGCGGAGCGTGAGCGGCCGAATATCATTCCAGCTACCAGCCGGTAACGCCACCTTGGCGGCTCTACCTGCGGTTATGCCGAGGTCGAGGGGTATGGCGCAGGCCACCGGGGTGGCGGGAAATCAGGCGGGCCGGGGAGCGGGGTTTCACGGATCGGGGGATTCGGGGGCGCGGTTGGAGGCGCGGGAGAGCGCTTACGGACGCCCTGCGGCGGCGCAAGCGTGCGAGGGCGCGCGGTGGCATCCACGACCGGCGCGCCACCCACGGCGGCGTGAGCGCGTGCGGCCGGCACAACGGACACAACTGCCCGCGGCGCGAGCGCGCGCGGCCGACACACCGGGGACCACCCGCCCGCGACGGCGTGAGCGCGCGCGGCCGGCACACCGGGGCACCACCGCCCGCGGCGGCGTGAGCGCGCGTGGACACCGCGGTGCCCACCGCCGAGGCGCCGGACACCACTGAGCCCGTCGGGGGCAGACGGCACCCTCCCCGACGGCTCGGCTCGCCGGCCGACCACCCGGCCGCCCCGAAGCCTGGGGCAGCCGGACCTCCGGGGCCCGCGCCGCCCTCCCCGGCGGCGTGAGCACCCTTCGTGCCCGCTCGGCTACGCGGACCCGGTCGTCACTCCCGTCACGGCACCCAACCGCCCGGGGAACCACCGGCCCCGCCGCCGCGTCACCGGCCTACGAGAACACCTTCCACGCCGCCGCCAGCTCGACCCTGGAGGTGAGGTTCATCTTCTGGAACACCTTCTTCAGGTGGAACGCCACCGTGTGCCGGGAGATGAACAGCTGCCGGCCCACCTCGTTGTTGGTGTGGCCCTGGCTCACCAGCTCCGCCACCGCGAACTCCGTGTTCGTCAGCCCGTGCGGGACGGTGCCTTCGCACTCGACCGTCCGGGTCGTGCCGCGGCGGACGCCGTACTCGCGGAGCTTGTTCACCACCCGGGCCGAGTCGCGGGTGGCGCTCACCGACGTGTACGTGTCCAGGACCGACTCGAGGATCCTGATCGTCCGGTCGCGTTCGGAACACCGGACGGTCAGCAGGCTCGCCAGGTCCTCGCGCGCCGAGGCCGCGCACCAGCGGTCGGGGTGGATGTCGGCCGCCTCGTGGAGCTTGGCCGCGTCCTGCTCCAGCAGGCCCGCCGCGTGCAGGGCGGAGCCGCGGATCACGCTGAACTCCGGCTGCTCGGCGGCCAGCGCGGCGGACTCCGCCGCCGAAGCCTTCGCCAGGTCGTGCGCGCCGAGCTTGACGCACGCGCGGACCAGCCAGGACGCCGCCGCCGGTTCCGACACCAGCAGCTGCCGGAGCACCACCGGGTTCGTCACGATCCCGGCGATCAGGCTCGCCGCGCTCTCCACGCCGCTGCGGGCTTCCACGGCCTGCGCGGCCACCCACGCTCCCGGCGCCTGCCCGAAGTAACCGAGCAGCGCTTCGTCCGACAGCTTGTCGACGAAGTGGCGGCACGCCCGCATGTCCGCGCGGCGAAGGGCACCCAGCGCCAGCACGACGTAACTGGGCGGCCGCAGCGACCGGTCACCACAGCGCTCGGCGATCCGCAGCCCGGTGCTGATTTCCGCCATCGCGTCGTCGACGCTGCCCATGGCGAACAGCAGGCTGCCCCGCACGTTGTGCTCGACGGCGGTCATGCGGTCGGAGGCTGCCCCGCCCCGATCCGCCTCCGCCGACTCGAGCACCCGGCGGCCCGCGTCGAGGTCCCGGGCCTTGATCAGCAACCCGACGTACCAGAACCGAGCCAGCTGGCTGAGTTCGTCGGATTCCCGGCGGTTGCCCGTGGCCGCTGCCCTGGCACAGTGCAACCCCGTGTCGAGCCGCCCGTTGAACCACGACGAGGCCGAGCGGCGGAGGAAACCAGCGGTGTCACAGGACCGCTGCATCAAATCGTCCCCGAATCCGGTGAACGGATTCGATGGCATTTGCAAGTTTGGTACGTCCAACATCGATCGGCTATCCCCCAGATATAGACGAAGCGGAATCGATTGCGGCGTGCCGCGCTTGAGCGGAATTTTTTCCCGGCACCGAGCATGAACGGCACGCCCCCGTAAGGGCCCGTTCCCCCTCAATGTAATGCGCGCCGTGTCAAACAAGTGTTCACACGACAGCACCGAATGTTAAGTCAGTGTGTGGTGACGTCCCGGCCGAGTACGCCGAGCCTGCACCACCACAACCTCCCCAGGTTGGCATGTCAAAAACTAACATCTTGCTTGGCCCACAGTAGCTTCGGCGGGACCCTTCGTCCTAGGCCATGTGACCCCGATCACATTCAGTGAAACACCAGGTGAGCTTGGCATTCCTTGGCACACAAGGAGAATCTCCGACACGCGAGGATTCGAATCAGTCCGATGGACTAGCGGGCAAACGGTTAGTAGTCAACAAACCATCCGGTCTGCCGATGTTCACGGTAACGATGGACTGGACCATGAGAGAGCACCAGGTCACGGGTCGATACCCGGAAAAGCGCCGTTACCGGTCCGGCTCCGACCGCCGGGAGGCACTGCCGCAATCAGCGGAGCCCATTCGGCGATTCGGCGGACAGGTGCAGCAACGCCTGTGCGGCCAGGCGGTAGCCGAAGGCGCCGAGGCCGACCACCACCCCGCTCGCCAGCGGGGCGATGACCGAGTCGTGCCGGAACTGCTCGCGCGCCCACACGTTGCTCAGGTGGACCTCGATCCACGGCGGCTCGTAGCTGGCCAGCGCGTCGCGCAGGCTCCAGCCGGCGATCATCAGCGCACCGGGGTTGACGATCGCGCCGACCGTCGTGTCGCGGTGCTGGTGGATCGCGCCGACCAGCTCGCCCTCGCCGTCGCGCTGGACCGGGACGACGGTCCAGCCGCGGGGCCGCACCTCCTCGGCGACCGCCTTTTCGATGTCGGCGAGCGTGTCGGTGCCGTAGATCTCGGGCTCGCGCCGGCCCAGCACACCCAGGTTGGGACCGTTCAGCAGCAGGACGTCGGGCAACGGGACACACCTCGTTCGGCAGGGGGCCTGGACCACCTCATGCTCTCGACGCGGTTCCGGGGGCACCACCCCAACGTTGATAGTTGCGCCCGGTGACCTATCAGACCGAGGGATGCCCAGCCGGCCGCGGGGAACTTAGGCTCCGGCGGAGGCTTGTCCGGCGATCCGGGAATGGAGTTCCTCCGCAGTGACGACCAAAGTGACCGAAAACGCGCCCAGCACCGAATCGCTGCGCTCACCACTCCCTCCGGAGTTCGTCCGGCGCGAAGACCCGTTCCACGTGCCGCCCGCTTTGGTGGCCGTCTCCGAACGGGGTCCCGTCGCCCGGGCGACACTGGCCGCCGGCGACCCGTTCTGGCTCGTGTCCGGGTACGAGGAAGCGCGCGCGGTGCTGTCGGACCCGCGCTTTTCCTCCGACCGGTTCCAGTACCACCCGCGGTTCAAGGAACTGTCGCCCGAATTCCGGGAGCGCCTGCGGGACGACAAAGCGCGCGCGGGGTCGTTCATCAACATGGACCCGCCGGAGCACACCCGGTACCGGAAACTGCTCACCGGGCAGTTCACCGTCCGGCGGATCCGCGAGCTCGGCGCCCGGATCGACGAGATCGTCGCCGGCCGGGTGGACGCCATGCTGGCCGGCGGGACCACCGCCGACCTGATGACCGAATTCGCGTTTCCGGCGCCTTCGCTGATGATCTGCGAGCTGCTCGGGGTGCGGTACGAGGACCGGGCGGAGTTCCAGCAGCGCGCGTCGGCCCTGCTGCAGATGAACGCCCCGGTCGCGGAGGCGGTGAAGAACGCCGACGCCCTGCGCGCGTTCATGCAGGCGCTGGTCACGGACAAGCGGGCGAACCCGGCGGGCGACATCATCTCCGGCCTGATCCACCACGCCGGCGCCGACCCCGCGCTCACCGACGACGAGCTGATCAACATCGCCAACCTGCTGCTCATCGCCGGCTACGACACCACGGCGAGCATGCTGGGGCTGGGCATCTTCGTGCTGCTGCAGCGCCCCGCCCAGCTCGCCACGCTGCGCGACGACCCGTCCCGCATCGCCGACGCGGTCGAGGAGCTGCTGCGCTACCTGTCCGTGGTGAACCCGGGGATCTTCCGCTTCGCCAAGGAGGACCTGGAGTTCGCCGGCGAGCACATCCCGGCCGGTTCGACGGTGGTGGTCTCCGTGGTGGCGACCAACCGCGACGCGCGGCACTGGCCGGACCCGGACCTCGACCTGACCCGCCCCCGCGGCCCCCACCTGGCGTTCGGCCACGGCGTGCACCAGTGCCTCGGCCAGCAGCTGGCCCGGATGGAGATGCAGGCGGGCTACGCCGAGCTGCTGCGCCGCCTGCCGAACGTTCGCCTGGCGGTGCCGCCGGAGGAGGTTCCGCTGCGCAACGACATGCTGACTTACGGGGTGCACTCGCTTCCGATCGCCTGGGACGCTCCCTAAGACACGGAGAAGCCAAGGCCCGGACCGTCGACGGCGGTCCGGGCCTTGGCCTTTGTGCGGGGTGTGCGGCCTCCGGGGAGGCACTACGTGTGATCGGCGGGGCATCACGCGTGATCAGAGAGGCATCACGTGTGATTGAAGGGGCATCACGTGTGATTGAAGGGGCGACACGGTGGGGTGGTACGGCGAAAACCGGCTCCACGCCACACCGCCTGGGGGCGAACGGTGCAGCGTGGAGCCGGTGGGATTCCGCTCGTGGCTCAGCCGACGAAGCGGGCGATCGAATCCGCCAGCGACTCGGCGTCCACGCCGAACAGGCGGTCGTGTTCCTCGGGCGTTCCGTAGACGCGGGCTTCGCGGTCGCGCCAGGTTCCGAACGAGCGCAGGCGGTGCGGGACGTCTCCCAGAGCCTCGGTCACCTCGAACGCCGACGTCCCGCGCAGGTACGGCTCGACCAGCACCACGTTCGGGGCCGCCGCGGCCACCGCCTCCCGGAGGCCCGCGTGGTCGAACGGGCGGATCGTCGAGGCGTACAGCACCGTCACGTCCGCCGTGGCCGTGGCCGCCAGGACCTGGTCCAGCACCGGGCCGACCGCGAGCACCACGCCCGCCTTGCCCCGGCGCAGCACCGTGAACTTCTCCGACACCGGCACCGCTTCGCTGTTCGCGCGTTCGGACAGCCGGACGTAGACCCGGTTGTCACCCGCGATGGCCTTGCTCAGCAGGGGCGCGACCTCGTCCTCGTGGCCCGGGACGTGCACCGTCCAGCCCGGCAGCGTGTCCAGCAGCGCCACGTCGCCCGGGGCCTGGTGGGTGCGGCCCCACGACGGGTCGTCGTAGGAGGCGCCCACGCTGACCAGCACCGCGCCGACGTCCTGGTGGCCGAGGCCGATCTTGATCTGCTCGAACGGCCGCTCGACCAGGAACGGCGCGTACGTGTGCACCACCGGCCGCTGGCCGGCCAGCGCGAAGCCGCCGGCGATGTCGATCATCGCCTGCTCGCGGATGCCGAAGTTGTGGACGCGGTCCGGGAAGTCCTTCTTGACCTCCCAGAAGAACCACGACGAGATGTCGGCGGTCAGCATGACCACGCGCGGGTCCGTGGCCAGCGACTCGATCACCGTCTCGGCGAAGACGGTCCGCATCTGCTTCCTGGTCACCTGGGCGGTCATGCGGTGCTCCCTTCCTCGATCGGGAGGATCTCCGCGATGACCGCGCGCGGCCGCCCGTCGGTCTCCCCGGTCAGCGCCTTCTCCAGCGCGTCGTGGTCGCGGCCGTCGACCGTGGTGGCGGCCCAGCCCTCCTGTTCGAAGCGCCCGGCGATGCCGCCCGGCCAGCCGAGGCTCGCCGTCTTGTTGTCGATGACGACCGCGGTGAGGCTGCCCAGCCCGAGCCGTCCGGCGATCGCCATCGTCTCGTGGTTGCTGCCCTCGTCGAACTCGCCGTCGCCCATCAGGACGACCACGCGGGCGTCGCGGCCCTGGGCGCGCAGCCCGAGCGCGGTGCCGACGCCGAGCGGGAGCCCGTGGCCGAGGGAGCCGCTGCTGATCTCCACGCCGGGCGCCAGGTTGCGGTCCGGGTGCATGCCCAGCGGCGAACCCCACTGCCGCCAGGTGTCCAGCGTTTCCGGCTCGATGAAGCCCTTCGCGGCGAGCACCGCGTAGTAGGCCATCGGGCCGTGTCCCTTGGAGAGGTAGAACCGGTCCCGGCCGGGGTCGTCGATGTTCGACGGCGACACGTTGAGCACGCGTTCGTAGAGCACCCAGATCGCGTGCAATGTCGACGCCGCGGCCCAGCCGTGCTTCTCGTCCCCCGTCATCCGGCCGAACAGGCCGCGGAGGTTCTCTTCGGTCATCTGCATGGTTTCGGGCTTCCTCAGTCGGGCTTGCGCGCGGTCAGCAGGACGTACCCCAGCGACGGTTCCTCGCTGAACGCGCGGAACCGGCCGAGGGTGACCTCGAACTGCGCGGCCTCGATGTGCTGCAGGGCCTGTTCCCGCAGTCCTTCGAACCGCTCCGCCGCCTTGGTCCACGACGGCCGGGTGTACTGGCTGACGTCCTCGGCGGATTCGGGCTCCAGCCCGGCCTCGCGCAGGTGCGCCTGGTACTCGTCGAGCGAGACGACCGCCACCACGCCCTTGCCCACCTCGCGCACGCGCTCGGCGTCGGCCTCGAGGCCGGCCGGGCTCGGCACGAGCAGGAAGTCGCCGAGCGCCAGGCGGCCGCCCGGCCGCAGCACCCGGGCCGCCTGGCGGATCACGTGCCAGCGGTCCGGCATGTGGTGCAGGGACTCCAGCGCCCAGACGACGTCGAACGACGCGTCCGGGTACGGCAGCTCCATCGCGTCGGCGTACTCGAAGACGACCCGGTCGTCCACGTCGGCCTTGTACGCGCGGTCGTTCGCCCGTTCCACCTGCTTCTCGCTGATCGAGATGCCGGTGACCATGACGTCGTTCGCGGTGGCCATCCGGATCGCCGGTTCGCCGTTGCCGCAGCCGATGTCGAGCAGCCGGTCGCCGGCGCGCAGCGGGAGCATCCCGGCCAGCCGGTCGGTCAGCCGCGTGGTGGCCTCTTCGAGCGTCGCGGACTCGTCGTCCCAGTATCCGTGGTGCAGGTTTTCACCCCAGAGCTGGTCGAGCAGGTCCGCGAAAGCGTCGTAGCCCTTACCAATCTCGTTCGGAGTCGGCTTCGTCACCAGTACCCCTAAGCATCGTTTCGCGTGACCGCGTGTCGATCAACGCCTGGCCTGCAAGGTCTTCGGCGAGACTAGGTCAGGTCCGCCCGGCCGGGCATCCCTCGTTCTGATAGCGCCGAGGCGGCCTCAGACCGTCCACAAGGGACACAACAGCGAGCACTGTCAGGTTGGGGGATGCTCGACCGGGCGTCCCTTGCCTACCGTCCGAAACCGGGCCTGCCGCACGCGAGCGGGCCGCCCGCGTCGGCACCAGGAAGGGATGGCCATGACCGCCACCGCCAAGCCTTCGGCCAAGCCGGTCGACCTGTTCTCACCGGAAGTGGTCGCCGACCCGTTCGGCTGGTACGCGCGGTTGCGCGAAGAACCGTTGCCGCACACCGGGACGCTGAACCTCGGCACCATGATGGGCGGGCCGGACATGTGGCTGGCCACCCGCTACGAGGACGTGCTCACGGTCCTCACCGACCCGCGCTTCCTCACCAACCCGCCCGCGGACTCGCCCCTGGCCGACATCCGCGACGGCGTCTTCAAGGCGATGAACTTCCCCGAAGACCTCATCCCGTGGATGGCCAACAAGCTCAACACCGCCGACGGCGAGGACCACACCCGGCTGCGCAAGCTGGTCTCGTACGCGCTGACCGCGCGCCGCGTCAACGCGCTGCGGCCGCGCGTCGAGAAGATCACCGAGGACCTGCTCGACCGGATGGCGGAACAGGGCAAGGACGGGTCGCCGGTCGACATCGTCGAGGAGTTCTGCTTCCCGCTGCCGGTGACGGTCATCTGCGAGCTGGTCGGCATCGACGAACCCGACCGCGCGGCCTGGCACGCCTGGGGCAACGCGATGGCGACCATGGACGGGCCGAAGATCCCGCCCGCGCTGCGCGAGTGCATCGCCCTCTCGCGCGAGCTGATGGCCCGACGGCGCGTCGAGCCGAAGGACGACCTGGTCACCGCCCTGGTGCAAGCCCAGGCCGACGACCCGGGCCGGGTGTCCGACGACGAGATCGTCGGCATCCTGTTCAGCCTCGTCACGGCCGGGCACCAGACGACGACCTACCTGATCGGGAACTCGGTGCTCTTCCTGCTCGAGCAGCCGGAGCAGCTCGCGCGGCTGAAGGCCGAGCCGGCGCTGTGGGCGCAGGCCGTGCGCGAGCTGCAGCGCCTGGGCCCGCTGCAGTTCACGCAGGCCCGCTTCCCGTCCGAGGACGTCGAGCTCGGTGGCGTCACGATCCCGCGGGGGACGCCGGTCGCGCCGCTGCTGCTGGCCGCCAACACCGACCCGCGCAAGTTCCCGGAGCCGGACAAGCTGGTCGTCGACCGGCTGAGCGTCGCCAACGAGATGCACCTTTCGTTCGGCAAGGGCATCCACCGCTGCCTGGGCCAGCACCTCGCCTACCAGGAGGCCGAGGTGGCGCTGCACGGGCTGTTCACCCGGTTCCCGGACCTGGCTCTGGCCGTGCCGCGCGACGAGATCCCGTGGATCCTCCGGCCGGCGTTCACCCGGACCAAGACGCTCCCCCTGAAGCTCGCTTAGCCCGAAAGGCAGTCCCGCCGTGCACCGACCAGAAGCCGAGAAGTGGTTGCGCCGTTTCGAACGGGCACCGGACGCGCGAGCCCGGCTCGTGTGCCTGCCCCACGCCGGCGGCTCGGCCAGCTTCTTCTTCCCGCTCGCCAAGGCCCTCGCTCCCGCGGTGGAGGTCCTGGCGGTCCAGTACCCGGGCCGCCAGGACCGGCGGCACGAGCCGCCCGTCGACAGCATCGGCGGGCTGACGAACCGGCTGCTGGAGGTGCTGCGCCCGTTCGGCGACCGGCCGCTGGCGTTGTTCGGGCACAGCATGGGCGCGATCATCGGCTACGAACTGGCGTTGCGGATGCCCGAAGCCGGGCTGCCCGCGCCGGTGCACCTGTTCGCGTCCGGGCGGCGGGCGCCCTCGCGCTACCGCGACGACGACGTGCGCGGCGCGTCGGACGAACGGCTCGTAGCCGAGCTGCGGAAGCTCGGCGGTTCCGACGCGGCCATGCTCGCCGACCCCGAACTGCTGGCCATGGTCCTGCCCGCGATCCGCAGCGACTACCGCGCGGTGGAGACCTACCGGCACGAGCCCGGACGGCGGGTGGACTGCCCCGTCACGGTGTTCACCGGCGACCACGATCCGCGCGTGTCGGTCGGCGAGGCCCGCGCCTGGGAAGAGCACACCACCGGGCCGGCCGACCTGCGGGTGCTGCCGGGCGGTCACTTCTTCCTGGTGGACCAGGCCGCCCCGATGATCGCGACGATGACGGAGAAGCTGGCCGGCCCCGCGCTGACCGGATCCACGGGAGGGAACTCGTGACGCGAGCGGCTGTCCGGCGCGCGCTGGCGCCCAGCGAGAGCATCCACGCCGTGAAAGAGGCCTACATCGGGTACACCGTGCGTGCCGAGGGCCGGCTCGACCCCGAGGCGCTGACGACCGCGTTCGAAGCGGTCACTCGCGCCTACCCCCAGCTTTCGGCCTGCGTGGAGTTCACCGGCGAGGGCGCGGTGCTCGCCGAGTCCGACGCGCGGCCGGAGATCCGGTTCGCCGACGGCGATCCCGGCCGGCCACTCGAGGGATTGGACCTCGACCAGAGCCGTTCGCTGAGCGCGCTCAACGTCGTCCGCGACGGCGACGAAGCCAGTGTCTGCCTGGCGATCCAGCACAGTGTCGCCGACGCCCACCACGCCACCGCGATCCTCTCGGCGCTCTGGTCCTGCTACACCGACGTCATCGAGGGCGTGCCGCTCGACCTGGGCCGGCACCCGTACCCGCGGTCGCTGGAGGACCTGCTGGCCGAACGCGGCATCCACGCGAGCGTCCCGGCGGCGCCCTCGGTCCCACCGGCGGCACCGCCGCCCGCGTCCCGGCCGGACCCCGTCATCCGGCACGTCGTCCAGCACCGGCTGACCGAAGCCGAAACGACGGCGCTGGCGGAACTCGGCCACCGGGAGAAGGTGACGATCAACGGCCTGGTGTCGGGCGCGGTCCTGCTCGCCGAGGCCGAGATCCGTGACCTCCCGCTGACCGACCTCGTCTACCGGTACTCGGTGAACCTGCGCAGCAGGCTGACGCCCCCGGTCGGCGCGACCGAGGGCACGAACGTGCTGGGCGGGGTCGGGTTCAAGGTGACGGACGGGATCGCGCACGACGCCGTCGCGATCGGCCGGGCCATCGGCGAGCAGCTGCGGGCCGGCCTCGCCGACGGGTCCGTGCAGCGCAGCATCCTGGACATGTTCGCCCGGCCCGCCGCCGCGAAACCGTGGGACCCGAAGCTCGCCCTCGCCGTGGTCAGCATCATGAACTGGGGCGTCGCCCCGCCGATGCGCACGCCGGACGGCCTGCGGCTGACCAACCTGCACTCGGCGTCGCGGATGCGGGAAACCCTCGCGCTCGGCGGTTACGTGATGAGCAGCTTCGGCGGCCGGGTGGGCCTCGACGTGGGCTGGCCCGAGGGCGATCCTTCGCTGCCGCAGCGGCTGGACTGCCTGCGCGAACGGCTGGCCCGCCTGACTCGTGACCTGTGACCCTGTGAGGTTCTCTTGACGGACACGGACGTCGTCATCGTCGGAAACGGCCCGATCGGCGCCACGCTGTCGGTGCTGCTCGCGCAACGCGGTTGGCGGGTGACGGTGCTCGAACGCCGGCCCCGGCCGTACAAGCTGCCGCGGGCGACCAGCTTCGACGGCGAGACGGCCCGGCTGCTGGCCGCCACCGGCATCGGCCCGGACCTCGGCCGGATCACCGCGCCGGCCAACGGCTACCAGTGGCAGACCGCCGACGGGCAGACGCTGCTCGACATCGCCTTCACCACCGACGGCCCGTACGGCTGGCCGGACGCCAACACCATGCACCAGCCCGCGCTCGAGGAGCTCCTCGCGGCCCGGGCGGCGGACCTGCCCGGGATCACCGTGCTGCGCGGGCACGAAGTCGTGGCCATCACCGACGGCGACTCGTTCGTCCAGGTGACCGCCACCGGCGAAGACGACGTTCCGCGGACGATCTCGGGCCGGTGGGTGGTCGGCTGCGACGGTGCCAACAGCTTCGTGCGCGAGCACCTCGACGTGCCGGTGACCGACCTCGGCTTCTCCTACGAGTGGCTACTCTGCGACGTCCGGCTGAACGAGCCGCGCGAGTTCGTGCCGACGAACGTGCAGATCTGCGACCCGGCCCGGCCCACCACGCTGGTGGGCAGCGGGCCCGGCCGCCGTCGCTGGGAGTTCATGCGCCTGCCGGGCGAAAACGCGGCGGAGCTCAACAAGGACGAGACGGCGTGGCGGCTGATGGCCCCCTTCGGCGTCACCCCCGAAACCGCCACCCTGCTGCGCAGCACCACCTACATCTTCCAGGCCCGCTGGGCCGACCGGTGGCGGGTGGGGCACGTCCTGCTCGCCGGCGACGCGGCGCACCTGATGCCGCCGTTCGCCGGGCAGGGCATGTGCTCCGGCATCCGCGACGTCACCAACCTGGCGTGGAAGCTCGACCTCACGCTCCGCGGCTTGGCTCCGGAGTCCCTTTTGGACAGCTACGGGGACGAGCGGCGCGAGCAGGCGCGCGAGGCCATCCTCGCGTCGGTCCAGCTGGGCCGGGTGATCTGCGTGACGGACCCGGCGGCCGCCGCCGAGCGGGACTCGACCGTGCTGGCCAACCGCCGCGGCAAGCCCGCGGGCCGGCCGGAACCGGCGAAGCCGCTCACCGGCGGGCTGCGCCACGAAAGCCCGGGCGCGGGCGTGGTGGTGCCGCAGGGCCGGGTGCAGGTCGGCGACGCCACCGGGCTCTTCGACGACGTCATCGGCCGGGGTTTCGTCCTGCTGACCACCGAGGAGACCCACTCGGACTTCCTCACCGAACTCGGAGCCCACGTCGTCCGGCTCGACGAGGGGGTGGACGTCGACGACGTCTACCGGCCGTTCCTGGCCCGGTTCGGGGCGGCTTCGGTGCTCGTGCGGCCGGACTACCACGTCTTCGGCACGGCCGGGCCGGGCGGGCTCGAAGCCCTGGTCGGCGCCCTGCGCGACCGGCTGCGCGCCGCGGTGCCCACCGGCTAGCGCCCCAATGTGGCCTTGGTTGCGTTGAACGCACCCAATGTGGCCTTCGGTGCGTTGAACGCACCGAAGGCCACATTGGGGCGCTTGAGGCGGGTCAGAAGCTGCGCATGCCCGCCATCAGGCTCCGCAGTTCCACCGTCAGGTAGTTGCTGTGCGACAGCAGCGACATCAGCTGGTTCAGCGTGGTCCAGAGGAACCGGTCGTCCGGCTCGGCGGCGAAGTCGTCCTCGACCTCGATCACCAGGTAGCGGTTCTGCGCGTGGTAGAACCGGCCGCCTTCCTCGGAATGCACCACGTCCAGCCGGACGCGTCCGGTGGCGGCGGCCAGCGCGTAGTCGAGGTAGGGCGGGCGGTACTCCGCCGGCGCGTCGGCGTAGTTGCCGGGCTGGCAGTGCACCGTCGCGGTGAGCTCGGCGATGTTGAGCGTGCCCGCGTCACTGCGGGCCTGCACCAGAGCGTGCAGCGTGCCGCCGATCCGCTTGACCAGCAACGCGAGCAGGCCGGACTGCCGGGGCGCCACCAGCGGCTGGGTCCACGCGGTGACCTCGCGGTTGCTGGCTTCCACGGCCACCGCGACGACGTCGAAGTACTTGCCGTCGCGGTGGTCGATGACGTCGTGACCGAGCCGCCAGCCGTCTTCGACGATCTCCTTGAGCGGCACCCGGCGCTGCACCAGCTCCTGGCGGGCGCGCACCTCGGTGAGCCAGCTGAGGATGTGGCCCGGGTCGTGCACGGCCCGGCCGCGGCCCGAGAGCGAACGGTGGACCGCTTCGACGAACGAGCCGTCGCCGGTCGTCCGGTCGTCGGGCCGCGCCAAGGCGGGCGGGACGCACGCGAGAACCGTCCGGGAGTCCATGTTCACCATGTGGTCCAGCCGCAGCAGGCGCCGGATCTGGTCGAGCGTCAGCCAGCAGAAGTCCTCGTCCAGCGGGACGTCGTCGTCGGTCTCGACGACGATGTTGCGGTTGCGCTTGTGCAGGAACCACGACCCCTGCTCGGACTGCAGCCCGTCGAACAGCACGCGGCCGCGGGAGCCGGGCCGGAAGTACTCCATGTACTTGGTGGCCGCGCCGCCGTGGACCTTCATGTAGTTGCTGCGCGTGGCCTGCACGGTCGGCGAGATCTGCAGGCCGTTGATGTTGCCCGGCTCCATCTTCGCCTGCATCAGGCAGTGCGGGACCCCGTCGAACCGCTTGACGAGGATGCCGAGCACGCCGATCTCCGGCTGCACGATGATCGGCTGGGCCCACTCGCTCACCCAGGGCCGGTCGGTCCGGACGCGCAGGCCCTCGACCGAGAAGAACCGGCCGCTGGCGTGCACCAGGTTGCCCGTGTCCGGCTCGAAGTCCCAGCCGGACAGCTCCAGGAACGGAATCCGGTCCACCTGGAAGCGGTTCGCGCGTGCTCGCGCGTTGAACCAGGAGTGGAAGTCCGCCATGGACATGACCGCGTCGTCGGCCACGGCGTCGGAGCGTCCGTCCCGTGCCGTGTCCTCGTGTATCGCGCTGTGGACCACGTCACTCCCTTCCTCGGCTGCGGCGAGCCTAAGCCGGGCGGGACGCGGCAGGCATCCCCCGACCTGATAGGAACGGGTGGTCAGCGGAACGCGGGCATGACCTCGGCGGCGAAGAACTTCAGCAGCTTCTTCATCTCCTCGAGCGGCATCTGCCGCGTCGAGCCGAAGTCGCACAGGAGGTTGCCGTAGCCCATGTCCTGAATGGACCGGATCTGCCCGATGACGCGCTCGGGGTCGCCGATGACTTCCAGCTGGTTCCAGGCGAAGTCCTTCTCGGCCGAGAGGTCCTTGAGCCGTTCCAGGTGGTACTCGTAGCTCCTCGCGGCCCCGCCGGTCTTCAGGTCGATCGGCGCGTTGCCCGCCAGGAAGACCCGGGTCCGGTCGAACGCCGCCTCGAACCGGGCCTGCTCTTCGCGGGCCCGCTCGTCGGACTCGGCGACGTACACCACGCGGCTGGCGACGAGTTCGGCATCCCCCGCGTCGACGCCGTGGGCGGCGGCGGTCTTGTGCCAGGTCTCCGCGGCCTCGGCGATCCGCGCGAAAGGAGCAGCCGGGTCGGCCAGGATCGGCAGGCCGCGGGCGGCGTACTTCCGCACGGTCTCGGGGCTGATGGCGGCGACGTGCAGCGGCGGGTGCGGCCGCTGCACCGGCTTGGGCCACAGCGTCAGCGGGTGGGTGGTCTGCTGGAACCGGCCCCGGTACTCGAAATCGTCCGTGGTGAAGAGGCCGAGCAGCACGTCGAGGCACTCGTCGAACCGGTCGCGGGATTCGGCGAGGTCGAGCCCGAAGTTCTCGAACTCGATGCTCTGGTAGCCGCGGCCGAGGCCCAGCTCGAGCCGGCCGCCGGAGAGCAGGTCCACCATCGCGGCCTCCTCGGCCACGTGGATCGGGTCGCGCAGCGGCAGCACCACGATCCCGGTGCCGAGCCGCAGCCGTTCGGTGCGGGCCGCCAGGTGGGCGAGCATGGTGAGCGTGTTCGGCACGGTGCCGAAGTCGTGGAAGTGGTGCTCGGCCAGCCACACGCCGTCGAAGCCGAGCTCCTCCAGCAGCTCGACGAGCTCGACGTGGTAGCCGTAGACCTCCGGCGCGCTCATCCCGGCGAACTGGTGGAAGAGGTGGAAGGTGGAGAACTTCATCGGGCGGTTCGCCACGGGCGGGCTCCCTTCGTCGTGGTCCCCTACTTCCCGTGCAGGAGATCGATGACCGGGGCAAGCGCTTCGAGGTTGTGCTCGAGCACGGTGAAGTAGCTGAACCCGTAGCGCTCCCGGTGGGTTTCGAGCTGTTCGGCGATCTGCGCGGCGGTGCCGACGAGCACGGTCGGCAGTTCGGCGAGCTGGTCGACCGTGCGCTCGGGCATCCGCCGGTGTAATGCTTCCAGGCCGGCCCGGCGATCGGCGGTGACGTCGATGTAGTGGGCGAAGACGTTCAGTTCGACCTCGGCCGCCCGCGGGCCGAGCGCGGCCTTGGCGAACCCGACCCGGTCGGCGAGCTCGGCGGCGTCGGCCAGCAGCATCTTGTGCGAAGCGGTGGCGCCGATGAACGCGATGGTGTCCGCGTGCGCGGCGGCCAGGGTGAGCAGGCCGTTCCCGCGCCCGCCCAGCAGCAGCGGCGGGCCGGACGGCTGCGCCGGCCGCGGCTGGTGCGCCGGATCGGCGTAGCTCTTCTTGAGCTGCTCGATCGTCCGTTCCAGGTGCTCGAGCCGTTGCCGGGCTGTCGGAAAGGGAATTCCGGCGGCCTCGAATTCCGCTTCGACGTATCCCGCACCGAGGCCGAGTTCGAACCGGCCGCCGGTGAGCTGGTCGGTGCCGGTGACTTCCCGCGCGAGCAGCACGGGATTGTGGAAACCGGCGTTCAGCACGAACGTCGTGAGCCGGACGCGTTCGGTGTTCTCCGCGGCCAGCACCAGCGCCGGAAACGGCGCCGGCATGCCCAGGTGGTCACCCACCCCGATGACGTCGTAGCCGAGATCCTCGGCCTTGCGGCAGCTTTCGACCCAAGCCTGCCGCGGTGCGGGTGTGATGAGGTCGACCCCGAACCGGAACGGCTTCCTCCCAGTGGCCATAACGGCAAAGTACCAAGCATCGGACCGGTTGTCCGGCCGGTTTTCCCACCAGCGAGCGCTATCAGGACGAGGGATGCCCACACGGACTCGCCTGTCCTAGCGTGGGGAACGAACCGTGCCGCCGACCGCGCCCGTGAAGGAGATCCCGTGGCCCCACTGCGCATCGGGATCATGGGCTGCGCGAGCATCGCCGTCCGGAAGGTGCTTCCCGCCATGGCCGCCTCGCCCCGCACGGAAATCACGGCGATCGCCAGCCGGAACCCCGGCAAGGCCGCGGAAATCGCGCACGCCTACGGGTGCCGCGCGGTCGAGGGCTATTCGGCGCTGCTGGACCTCGACGAGGTCGAGGCCGTCTACATCCCCCTGCCGAACGCCGCGCACGCGGGCTGGATCGAGCTGGCGCTGACCGCCGGCAAGCACGTGCTGGCCGAGAAACCGTTGACCACCAGCGTTTCCCGAACCTGTGAGCTGATCGCCGCGGCCGGTGCGGCCGGGCTCGTGCTGATGGAGAACGTCATGTTCCTCCACCACAGCCAGCACACGGCGGTCCGGGACCTGCTGGCCGGCGGCGCGATCGGCGAGCTGCGGGCGTTCCACGCCGCCTTCGCCGTGCCGGCCCGCCCAGCCGGCGACATCCGCCACCGCGCCGAGCTCGGCGGCGGTGCGCTGCTGGACACCGGCGTCTACCCGGTGCGCGCGGCGATGTCCTTCCTGGGCAGCGAAGTCGACGTCGTTTCGGCGGTGCTCACCCGGCGCCACGGCCGGCCCGTCGACTCCGCCGGGCAGGCGCTGCTGTGCACCGCCGACGGGGTGAGCGCGTCCGCGACCTTCGGGATCGACCACGCCTACCGCTCCGGATACGAACTTTGGGGCAGCGAAGGGCGGATCGTCCTCGACCACGCCTTCACCCCGCCCGCCGACCACCTCCCCGTGGTCCGCCTCGAACGGCGTTCGGGCGTCGACGAAATCCCGCTGCCGCCCGACGACCAGGTGGCGAACACGCTCACCGCCTTCGCCGCGGCCGTCCGTTCGGGACGGCTGCCCGACAACGACGACGTGGCCCGCCAAGCCGTGCTCGTCGACGACATCCGCACCAAGGCGAGGCTTTACGTCGATCACGCCCCCGAGCCGGTGGGCTGAGGCCAGGAGGAACAGATCGTGACGATGACCGTGCAGAAAGCGCCGTCCCAGCTGCTGGCGGCCAAGCTGCAGATCCCCCCGATCCCCTACAGCCACGCCGCCGGGTCCTGGGTGTACGCCTCCGACGGCACGCGCTACCTCGACGGCGCCAGCGGGATCGTCAACGTGAACATCGGCCACGCCCACCCCACGGTGGTCGCGGCCCTGCGGGACCAGGTCGGGATCTGCACCTACGCCAGCCCCGGCACGTTCGCGCCCGACCTGATGGAGCAGCTGGCCGCGGCCGCCGCCCGGGCGGTGCACCGCCCGGACGACCGGGTGATGTTCACCCCCACCGGCACGCACGCAACGGAATCCGCCATCGCGCTGGCCCGGCTGGTGCAGCGGGCCCGCGGCGAAGAGGGCAGGCACAAGATCCTGACCTCGACGCTGGGCTACCACGGCAACAGCGCGTTCGTGCTCGCCCTGTCGGGCCACCGGTCCCGGCGGCCGCACGAGGACGACAGCTTCGGCCTCGCTCCGGCGTTCAACCCGCCCTACCCCGGCCAGCACCTCGGCTGCCCGTTCGACGCCTGCCGGGTCGAGTGCGTGCGCGCGGTGCGCGACGCGATCGTCGCGGCCGGCCCGGAGAGCGTCGCCGCGGTGCTGATGGAGCCGGTCAACGGCACGACCGGCGGCGGGTACGTCCCGCCGGCGGGCTACCTGCGGGCGCTGCGCGAGGTCTGCGACGAGTTCGGCGTCCTCGTCATCCACGACGAGGTCCTCACCGGGCTGGGCCGCTGCGGGCTCCCGCTGGCCTCGCACCACACGCCGGGCTCGGCGGCGGACATCGTCACGCTGTCGAAGGGCCTCGGCGCGGGGTACGTCCCGCTGGCGGCCACGATGCTCTCGCCGGACCTGGCCGAGGACATCATGACCAGCGGCAAGTGGCTGCCGCTGATGGGCACGATGTCGGCGACCCCGCTGCAGGGCCGGGCCGGGCTGGCGGTGCTTTCGGTGCTGGAGGAGCTCGGCGCCCTCGACCGCGACGAAGTCCGCGGCGCGGCCCTCGGCCGGCTCGTGGCCGACGCCGTGCGCGGCCGGCAGGTGGTGACGGACGTCCGCGGGCTCGGGTACTTCTACGGCATCGAGCTGGCTCCCGGCACGCTCGGCGACGTCATGCGGATCACCCGGAGCCGGGGCCTGCTGCTGTACCCGTACGTCGGCTTCCGCCCCGACCGCACGGGCGAGGGCCTGCTGGTGGCCCCGCCGCTCAACGCGACCGACGGCGATCTCGGCTTCCTCGGCGAGACGCTGGGCGCGGCACTGGACCAGCTGAACTGACGACCGACGCGGAAAGGCCCGGGACGACGCGGTCCCGGGCCTTTCGCCGTAAGTGCTTCAGGAAGCCACGGACACTTCGAGCCGCACGCGCGCCTCCCGCAGCGCGAGGCACTCCTCGTACCGCGGCAGCAGGCCCAGCTCGCCGGCCTCCCGCAACGTCGGCGCCGCCGCGTCGCGCTCGGACAGGATCGGCTCGCCCGGCAGGTTCAGCGGGAGGCCGATTTCCGGGTCCAGCGGCTGCACGGTGAGCACCTCCGCCGGCCGGTAGAGGTCGGACAGCAGGTACTGGACGCACGTGTCGTCTTCGAGGGACACGAACGCGTGGCCGAGGCCTTCCTCGACGTACACCGCGGTCCCGCCGTGCTGGTTGAGCACGATCATGTCCCACTGGCCGAACGTCGGGGAACCGGTCCGCACGTCGACGACGAAGTCGAGCAGCGAACCGCGCAGGCACGTCACGAACTTCGCCAGGCCGGGCGGGGTCATCGCCCCGTGCACGCCGCGCACGACGTTGCGGCACGACGTCGAGACGTTCGTTTGCAGGAACCGCGGCCGGTAGCCGAGCGCCTCGGTGAGCACGTCCTGGCGGTAGACCTCGAAGAAGTCGCCGCGCTCGTCGCCGAACGACTGGGACGTGACCACGTGTGCGCCGTCGATGGCCAGCGGCTGAACGGTCATGCTGCGGGTGCTGACGCTACCCATGTCCTTTTAGGACGCTTCCCGGACGAGCTGCTCGATGCGCAGCGCCACTTCGTTCGGCGAGGGCAGCTCGGCGATCTCCCGGGCGAGCCCGCCCGCGGCCGCCTTGAACGCCGGGTCGGCGACCAGCTCGCCGCACGTCTTCGCGATGACCTCGCTCGTGGCTTCCTCGGGCGAGAGCACGACCGCGGCGCCGGTGTCGGCGAGCCGGCGGGCCATCGCGTTGGCGCGGAAGAGGTTGGGGTCCGGGAGCAGCACCTGCGGCACGCCGAAGCTCAGGCCCGTCATCATCGTGCTGCCGCCGGTCTGGTGCACCAGGACGTCACAGGTCGGCGCGACGACGTCCAGCGGGATCCAGCCCGCCCGCACGTTCTTCAGCCGCTCACGCAGTTCCGGCGCCGCGTCTTCGGTGACGGCCACGACGACTTCGGCGTCCAGGGTGGCGACCTGTTCGACGACGGCCTGCAGGAAGTCGTACTGGTTGTAGTTCGCGACCCCGGTGCCGATGGTGACGCCGATCCGGGTGCCCGCGCTCTTGGTGTACATCCACGGTTCCAGCACCGACTGCGAGTTGCCGGGGATCCACCGCATCGGCTGGCCGCCCTTGAGGTCGTCCGGCAGCAGGCTCGGCGGCGCGATCTCGATCGTCATGGCGGGCTCGGGCAGGCCGTCCAGGCCGAGTTCCGTCAGCTGCTCGCGCAGCTGGTCCTCGGCACCCTGATCCATCAGCCGCGGGGTGTGGATGTCCCAGGCGTGGCGCACGTACGGCACGCCGAGGTGGGCGGCCAGCAGCGGGCCGGAGTAGGAGGTGACGCCGCTGACGATGACGTCCGGGCGCCAGTCCTTGCTGAACGCCAGCAAGGCGTCCAGGGTCACGTACTCCATGTGCGCGTACCAGCGGCCGGCCATGACTTCGCGCTCTGCCGGGTCTTCCGGCACGTGCGTCAGGCCGCTTTCGGCGATGACCTGCCGCGGGGTGACGCCCGGCGCCGTGGTCCGCACCGCGGACAGCCCGACGCCGGCGATCGTGTCGACCATCTCGTCGACCGACGCCGTGGTCATCACCTGGTGCCCGGCGTTGCGCAGGGCGTTCGCGAGCGGGACGTGGCTGAACACCGTCGACGGGGCGACCCCGGCGAGATTTAGAACCTTCACAAGATCGTCCTCCCAGGGGTGGCTCGTGGTCGGCTCCAGCTTGCCCACGGAGAAGCCCGGGGCCATCACCAACGCGGGTAGTCTCCGCCGTTCGCCCCGAGCGGCCTACCACGTTGAGGGATGTCCCGTCACGCAGGCGCTTCTAGCGTGACAGGAGCGTCAGGTCCGCAATCCGCACTCGAGGAGCAGGGATCGATACGACATGGTCGACTCAGCCCGATCGGACCTGCTGACGCAGGTTCGCGACTACCACGACGCCCAGTCCCCCGGGCCGGCGCCGTTCATCCCGGGGCAGACACCGATCCTGTCGTCCGGGGCGGTGCTGGACGCCGCCGACCGCGAAGCCCTGGTGGCCGCCGCGCTCGACCTGCGCATCGCCTCCGGCACCATCGCGACGAAGTTCGAGTCGTCCTTCGCCCGGAAACTCAAGCGGCGCAAGGCGGTGCTGACGAACTCCGGCTCGTCGGCGAACCTGCTGGCGCTGAGCACGCTGACGTCCCCGACGCTGGGCGACGAGCAGCTCAAGCCGGGCGACGAGGTCGTCACGGTCGCGGCCGGCTTCCCGACCACGGTGAACCCGATCCTGCAGAACGGCATGATCCCGGTGTTCGTCGACATCGAGCTCGGCACGTACAACACGACCGCCGAACGGGTCGAAGCGGCGATCTCCCCGCGCACGCGCGCCATCATGATCGCCCACACGCTGGGAAATCCTTTCCCGGTGGCGGAAATCGCCGAAATCGCCCAGCGCCACGGCTGCCACCTCATCGAGGACAACTGCGACGCCGTCGGCTCCACCTACCAGGGACAGCTCACCGGCACGTTCGGCCGGTTCTCGACGGTGTCCTTCTACCCAGCCCACCACCTGACCATGGGCGAGGGCGGCATGCTGCTGTCCTCGGACATCAAGCTGGCCAAGCTGGCGAAGTCGTTCCGCGACTGGGGCCGCGACTGCTGGTGCGAGCCCGGCGAGGACGACCGCTGCCTGAAGCGGTTCGACCTGCACCTCGGCACGCTGCCGGAGGCCTACGACCACAAGTACGTCTTCTCCGAGGTCGGCTACAACCTCAAGAGCACCGACATCCACGCCGCGCTCGGGCTGAGCCAGCTGGCGAAACTGCCGGACTTCGTCGACGCCCGCAAGCGCAACTGGCGTCAGCTGCGCGAAGGCCTCGACGGCCTGCCCGGGCTGATCCTGCCGGAGGCCACGCCGGGCAGCGACCCGAGCTGGTTCGGGTTCATCATCACGGTGAAACCCGACGCCGGCTTCGACGTCCCGGAGGTCGTCGAGTACCTCGAGGCGCGCAACATCCGCACCCGGCGGCTGTTCGCGGGCAACCTGACCCGCCACCCCGCCTACATCGGCAAGCCGCAGCGCATCGCCGGCCCGCTGACCAACAGCGACATCGTCACCGAGCGGACGTTCTGGATCGGCGTCTACCCGGGGATCACCACGGAGATGATCGAGTACGTGATCGGCACGCTCAAGGAGTTCGTCGCCACGCACTGACCGAGTGCGGTCCACAGTGGACTTTGACGGACCGGCCGCGCGCTGCCGATTTCAACACGAAAGGAAGGACCCCATGACCACCACTGCCGAGACTTCGGCCGAACCGGTCGACCTGTTCTCCCCGGAAGTGGTCGCCGACCCGTGGGGAGCGCACGCGGCGGTCCGCGAGGCGCCGACGCTGCAGATCGGCGGCTTCATGGGCGGGCCGCCGATGTACCTGGCCGCCCGCTACGAAGACGTCCGCCAGGTCCTGATGGACCAGCGGTTCCAGTGCAACCCGCTGGCCGATTCCCCCGCCGAGGACATCCGCAACGGCGTCTTCCGGCACCTGGACATGCCGGAGGAGCTGATCCCCTGGCTGAAGAACCTCATCAACGCCTCCGACGGCGAGGAGCACGCCCGGCTGCGCAAGCTGGTCTCCTACGCGCTCACCGCGCACCGGGTCGGCAAGTTCCGCCCCCGGGTCGAAGAGCTCACCGCGGAGCTGCTCGACAAGCTGGAAGCGGCGGGCGGTGACGGCACGCCGATCGACCTCGTCGAGTCGTTCTGCTACCCGCTGCCGGTCACCGTGATCTGCGAGCTGGTCGGCGTCGACCACGAAGACCGGCCGCAGTGGCGTGCGTGGAGCGACGCGATGGCCACCCTGGACGGCAAGCGGCTCCCGGAAGAAGTGCGCAAGACCCTCGCCGCCGCCCGCGGGATGATCGAGCGGCGCCGCGCCGAGCCGAAGGACGACATGGTCACCGCGCTCGTCGAGGCGCAGGCCAAGAACCCCGGCATCGCCACCGACGACGAGCTGGTCGGCGTCCTGTTCAGCCTGGTCACCGCCGGGCACCAGACGACCACCTACCTGATCGGCAACTCGGTGCTGGCCCTGCACGAGCACCCCGACCAGCTCGCGCGGCTCAAGGCCGACCCGTCGCTGTGGCCGCAGGCCGTGCGCGAACTGCAGCGCCTGGGCCCGATCCAGTTCGGGCAGCCGCGGTTCGCCACCGAGGACATCGAGGTGGGCGGCACGGTGATCCCGCGCGGCATGCCCGTGGTGCCGCTGATCATGGCCGCCAACAGCGACCCGCGGAAGTTCCCCGAGCCGGAGAAGCTGCAGATCGACCGGCTCGCCGTCGGCAGCGAGAGCCACCTCGGCTTCGGCAAGGGCATCCACCGCTGCCTCGGCCAGCACGTCGCCTACCTGGAGGCGGAAGTGGCCCTGCGCGGCCTGTACACCCGGTTCCCGGACATGACGCTGGCGGTGCCGCGCGAAGAGATCCCGTGGATCCTGCGGCCCGGCTTCACCCGGACCAAGGACCTCCCGGTGCGGCTCGCCCGGCCGGCGTCCTGAGCCAGCTCGTCGCTCGAGGAGGATTTTCCCTTGACGGAGACCGTCGCCTTCCCGCAAGACCGCACCTGCCCGTACCAGCCGGCGCCGGGTTACGAACCGCTCGCCGACCGGCGCCCGATCGCCGAGGTCACCCTCTACGACGGCCGCAAGGCCTGGGCGGTCACCGGGCACGAACTGGCCCGCAAGCTGCTGTGCGACCCGCGCATCTCCAGTGACCGGACCAATCCCGCGTGGCCGATGGTCAGCGCGGCCGCGGCCGTCGAGTTCACCGACGTCCAGCAGAAGGTCATCAAGCTGCTCACCGCGCTGGTGGGCGTCGACGGCCCGGCCCACCGGGCGCGGCGCAAGCTGGTGCAGGCGGGGTTCACGGTCAAGCGGATCGACTCCCTGCGGCCGAAGATCCAGGCGCTCGTCGACCGGCAGATCGACGAGATGATCGCCGAAGGCGCTCCGGTGGACCTGCTCAAGAAGTTCGCTTCGCCGGTGCCCCTGATCGCGTTGTGCGATCTGCTCGGCATCCCGCACGAGGACCAGGACTACTTCGAGAAGAAGGCGCACCAGATCCTGTTCGGGCCGGACGCCGGCGGGGCCTACGACGAGCTGATGGCCTACCTGACGAAGCTGATCGACAAGGCCGAGCAGAACCCGGGCGAAGAGGGGTTCCTGCAGGCCCTGCTCGCCGAGCGCGACCCGTCGAGCGACGTGGACCACGAGGAAATCCTGCAGATGTTCCTCATCGTGCTGGTGACCGGGCACGACACGACGTCGAGCTCGATCGGGCTCGGTGCCTTCACGCTGCTGCAGCACCCGGAACGGCTGGCCGAGCTGCGGGCGGACCCGTCGCTGATGCCCGCCGCGGTGGACGAGCTGACCCGGTTCGTGGTCGTCCCCGACGGCCTGCAGCGGGTGGCCGCGGACGACATCGAGGTCGACGCGGACACCACCATCCGCAAGGGCGACGGTGTGTTCTTCCTGTTCTCGCTCATCAACCGGGACGAGGAAGCCTACGAGGACGGCGACCGGCTGGATTGGCACCGCCCGACGTTCCGCGACCACCTGACCTACGGGTTCGGGACGCACCAGTGCGCGGGGATGAACCACGCGCGCGCCATCATGGAAATCGCTTTCCGGCGGCTGATCGACCGGCTGCCGGGATTGCGCCTGGCGGTCCCGGCCGACGAAGTCCGGGTCAAGCCGGGGGACGCGTTCCAAGGACTGGCCGAGCTGCCCGTCACTTGGTAGCGCGTCGTCAGCCGCTTCGGCCGGCCGGGTTCCGGCCGGCCGAAGCGGCTTTTCGGGGAACGACCACGTCTGGAGGGGACCGCGGTGGACCTGAGCATGACCGAGAAGGAAGAGCAGGAGTTCCTGGCCGGCAAGCACATCGGCGTGCTGGCGGTGCACCGGCGAAGCGGCCCGCCGCTGGCGGTACCGATGTGGTACGGCTACTCCCCCGGCGGCGACGTGCTGTTGTGGACCGACGGCGAGGACACCTTGAAGGGCAGGCTGATCAAGAAGAACGGCGCCTTCACCTTGGTGGTCCAGAACGAGGATCCGCCCTACCGGTACGTTTCCGTGTCGGGTCCGGTGACGGCGTGGGAAGAAGCCACCGTCGAGGCCGCGTATTCGGTGGCGTCGCGGTACCTGCCAGAGCGGCAGGCGCGGGAGTTCGTCGAGGCGTTCAACGCGGGCCACGTGATCATCCGGATGACGCCGGACCGCTGGCGCAGCGTCGACTACGGCAAGACGTCGAACGTCCTCACCGACCGCGAAGGGACCCGGCTGCGGGAACACGTGCAGACGGCCCGGCGTGGGCGCGGGCGCGACTGAGCCGCGTCACCCGCCGGCGACCATGCCGGTGAACAGCCAGTTCAGCCCGCGGTCGAAGTCCCGGTCCCGCAGCTGCTCCATCGACTGGTCGCCGTCCCGCTCCAGCAGGCCGCCCTGCTCCAGCGTCGAGGACATCGCCGCCATGCTGCCCGTCACCTCGGCGGCGAACTCCTCCGCCGTGCGGCCCGTTTCGGCGAGGTGCTCCAGCCAGCGGCTCTCCGTCGCCGTGAAGCCGTAGACGTACTGGAAGACCACGTTCAGCGCCGCCGAGCGGTCCTTCAGCGGCAACGGTGAGCAGGCCATCACCGCCTGGGCGCACTCGGTGAAGCGGAGGCTGCTCGGGCCGATGTTCAGGTACTCGCCGTAGCAGCGGATCGCCCACGGGTGGGCCACCATCGTGCGGCGCCACGCGCGGGCGAGCGCGCGCAGGTCCTCGCGCCAGTCGTTGCCGTCGTCGAGCGACGGGAGCTCGATCTCGCCGGCCACCGCATCGAGGGCCAGCTCGAGCAGGTCGTCCTTGTTCGCGACGTACCAGTACACCGACATCGGGGTCACGTTGAGTTCCTCGGCCAGCAGCCGCATCGAGAACTTCGCGTCGCCCTCGGCGTCGAGGACGCGGACCGCGGTGGCGACGATCTTTTCGCGGTCGAGCTCGGATTCGCCGGCCCGGTGCTTGCGGGCCGGCCGCGGGGAAAGCCACACGCTCTCGCGGGGCTGCGAGGCCCGTTTGCCCATCGTGGCCCTCCCTTCTCACCGGAGGTCAACGGTAAAGGGGGCAGGGTGCGTGGCGCCACGCACCCTGCCTGATCGTGGGGCCGCCTCAGGCCGCCTGGTGCGCCTCCGACCGGGCCGCCCGGCGCAGCAGCAGGCCGGCGAGCAGGCCGCCGAGGACCACGGCCAGCGCCCCGATCAGCTCGCTGGCGCGCACGCCGCCGGCGAAGGCGTCGCGCACCTGCGCCTGCAGTGCGGGGGTCCGCGCCTGGAGCAGCGCTTCGTGCAGCGAACCGGCGGCGCCGGCACCGAGGCCGATCGGCAGCAGCGCGGCGAACCGCGAGTTGAGCACGGCGCCGAGGATGGCGACGCCGAGCCCGCTGCCGAACTGGTTCACGGTGCCCTGCACCGCGGCTCCCGCCCCCGCCTTCTCGGCCGGGATCGAGGTCATGATGGCGTTGGCCATGGCGGGCATGGCCAGCGCGATACCGCCACCCATGACGAGCAGGCCGGCCAGCATTCCGCCGTACCCGCGATCGGGCGTGCCCAGCACGGCCACCATGGCGAGCCCGACGGCGTTCAGCGTCATCCCGACGGCGATCGTCATGGCGATGCCCAGCTTCTCGAGCAGCTTCGCGCCGAGCCCGGCGACGTTCAGCGCGACGACCACCAGCGCGAGCGGAGCCGTCCGGAGCCCGGCCTCCAGGGGGTCGTAGCCGAGCACGAGCTGCAGTTGCTGCGTCAGCAGGAAGACCGAGCCGCCCATCCCGAAGGCGACCAGCAGGCCGCCGGAGATCGCGCCGTTGAACCGGCGGTTGCGGAATAAACCCATGTCGAGCATGGGGTGCGGCACGTGCAGCTCCCACCGGACGAACGCGGCCAGCGCGGCCACGCCGATGCCGGCCGCCACCAGGACGGTGGCCGAGGCCCAGCCGTGCTCCGGGCCGGAGATGATCGCGTAGACGATCCCGGCCATGCCGATCGTGGAGAGCGCGGCACCGACCAGATCGGGCCGGGCGCCTTGCGGGTCCTTGGATTCCGGCACGAGTTTCGCCACGGCGACGCAGCCGAGCAGCGCCACCGGGATGTTGATGAGGAAGATCGAGCCCCACCAGAAGTGCGCGAGCAGCGCGCCGCCGATCAGCGGGCCGCTGGCGTAGCCGAAGGAGCTGACCGCGCTCCACAGCCCGATCGCCTTCGGCAGTTCTTTTTCGTCGAAGACCTGCATGACGACGGCCAGCGTGGTGGTGGTCAGCAGCGCACCGCCGATGCCCATCCCGGCCCGCGCGGCGATCAGCTGCCCGGACGACAGGCTGAACGCCGCGGCCAGCGAACCCACGCCGAACAGCAGGAGCCCGGCGAGCAACGACCGTTTCCGGCCGTACCGGTCACTGAAACTGCCGGCCGTCAAAAGCAGCCCGGATTGGACGAGGGCGTAGGCGTTGATCATCCATTGGATATCGGCGGTGGTGGCGCCGAGATCTTCGGTGAGCTTGGGGATGGCCAGGTTCAAAACCGTGTTGTCGACCAGGACGACCAGCTGGGCCAGCGAGATGACGGCCAGAATCAGCCAGCGCCGTGGATTCCGGGTTTCGGTCACCGCCGCCGTGGCGTGCATTTCGCGCAAGAGGACTCCCCCGGTAGCGAATTGCGTCCGACAAGTTCTTATACACCATATAAGGGTCGGTGGGCGGAGCGCAAGGGCGGGGGTCGGGAGGGTTTCGGCGCCTGCGGTGACCAGCGATGACGACGCCGGAGGTGACCACGCTGCTGGGGGCGGTCGCCAGGCGCGCGGCCATCCAGGCGTGGCTCAGCGGCCGGTCACCGGGCGGAACGGCGAACGGGACCGCACCTGGCAGCCGCCGCCGGGCGCGCGGCCGCCGCCGATCCGGCGAGCCACCCCGGCGCCAGGCTTCAGCGGCCGGTCACGTGCCGCAGGACCGCGAACTGCTCCTCCTGCTCACGCCGGCTGATCGCCGCGTCCGTGCACCGGGCCGAGCCATGAAACGTGCCCGGGAACAGATGCAGCTCGACGTTCACCCCCGCCGCCTGCATCGCCACCGCGTACGCGATCCCTTCGTCCCGCAGCGGGTCGAACTGCTTCACCGCGACGTATGCCGGCGGCAGCCCGCTCAAGTCGGTCGCGCGGGCCGGGGCTGCGTAGTACGGCACCGCGTCCGTAGCCCGGACACCCGGTCCGAGGTAGGCGTCCCAGCTGATCTCGGCCTGCGGCCGGTTCCACAACGGCGTGTCGACGAACTCGCGCATGCTCGGCGTCTCGAGCCGGTCGTCCAGGACCGGGGCGTTCAGGAACTGGTAGGCGATGGGCGGCCCGCCGCGGTCGCGGGCCAGCAAGGCCAAGCCGCCGCTGAGGCAGCCTCCCGAGCTGATGCCGTACGTGACGATCCGCCTCGGGTCCACGCCCAGCTCCTCCGCGTGCCCGACGAGCCAGCACAAGCCGGTGTAGACGTCCTCGAGCGGGCCGGGGTAGCGCGTCTCCGGTGCCAGCCGGTAGTCCACCGACACCACCGCGATCCCCAGCGCCCGGACCAGCTCGACGCAGGGCACCAGGGCGACGTCGAGGTCGCCGACCACGAACCCGCCGCCGTGGACGAAGTACAGGGCCGCCGGCGTCCGTGGCCGGACCGGGCGGTAGACGCGCAGCGCCACCTCGTGCCCGTCGCCGGGGACCCGGACGTCGTCGATCCGCAGGCCCGCCGTGTCCGGCCTCGGCAAGCGCTCTCTGAGCTCGCGGACGCCCGCCCGGGCCAGGGCGAGGTCGCCGAGGTCGGTGACCGGCAGGGCCGGCACTGCGGTGGCGAGCTCGGGGTCGAACGCATAGACCATGGTGCCTCCGTGACAAGACGGGGCCGCACGGCGCGGGCGGGTGCCCGTGCGGTGCGGCCCGGAGAGAAGAAAGCGGTTACGCCATCAGGTCGGTTTCGGTGATGCCCGGCCCCTGACCGGCGCGGATGAACCACTCGGTGCCGAACATGGTGCGGAACGTGTCCTCCGGCAGGTCCGTGAACAGCGTGGACTGCGGGGTGATCTGGCTGGCGTGGGCGAGCAGCGCCTTGCGCTTGTACTCGGTGTACGCGGAGACGTCGACGCGGCAGGTGAGCTCGGCCTCCGGGGTGCCGAAGTCCGGGCCCGCGGGCAGGTCGACGCCGGCCTGCTCGGCGAGCACGCGCTGGTTCGCCTTGATGTGCTCGCGGTTGATCGTGGACTGGAAGACCTTCGCCGTGCCCGCCAGTTCCGCGGCCCGCGTGCCGACGCGGTGCACCTGGATGTGGTCGGGGTCGCCGTAGGTGCCCTTCTCGTCGTACACCGTCAGCACGTCCGCCCGCTCCTCGCGCAGGATCGCGGCGAGCTTCCGCGCCGCTTCCTCGACGTCGGCGGTCTGGAACGTGCCGGCGCCGTCGGCCGCGGCCGTCATCCCGGAATCGGTGTAGCCGAGGAACTCGAGCCGGTCCACCCCGAGCACGTCGGCGGCCGCCCGGGCTTCGACGGCCCGTCGGTCGCCCAAGGTCTCGCCCTCGGCGAGGAGACCGTCCGGGTTGTAGCCGAGTTCGCCGCGGGTGGCGAGCACGAGGACGACGCGGTGGCCGTCCTCGTGGGCCTTGCGCAGGACGCCTCCGCAGGTGGTGGTGTCGTCGTTGGGGTGTGCGTGGAAGGAAACGAGAGTGCCCATGGCGCCGAACCTACGCACGCGAGACGCGCGCGGGATCCCGCAGGTGAGCAGTGCTGCGAGGCCGGCTCACGGCACTTCCCCCGCCGCCACCAGCCCGGCGAGGGCCACCGCTCCCCGCAACGACGACAGCCCGCCCAACGCGGCCGGTTCCACCGGCAGCGGCGCCTGACCCTGTCGCACCAGATCCGCCAGGAACCCCGACACCGACGGCACGATCTCCGGGATCCCCGCCGCGAACCCGCCGCCGATCAGCACGCGGTCCGGGTGGACCAGCTCCTGGACGCCGGTCACCGCGGCCGCCAGCGCCCGGGTGCTTCCTTCCAGCGCGTCGGCCGCCCACGGCTCTCCGTTGCGCAGCGCCCGCTGCAGCCGGTAGTAGGTGACGTCCGCTCCGCGCAACAGGCTCGCGCGGCGGAGGGTCGCCGGGCCGGAGGCGAGTGCCTGCAGGCAGCCGCGGCGGCCGCACACACAGCGGACGCCGCCCATCTCCACGATCACGTGGCCGATCTCGAACGAACCGCGGCCGAGGCCGGGGCACGGCACGCCACCCAGGACCAGGCCGCCGCCGATGCCGGTGCCGATCCCGATGTACAGCAGGTTCTCGCAGCCCGACGCCCGGGACTCGGCGAGCGCGCCGAGATCGCCGTCGTCCGCCCAGGCGACCGCCGCTTCGGGGAACAGCGAGTGCAACGCCGTTTTCAGGTCCACCCCGGTCCACTCCGGGCGGCTGGGCCAGGTCGCGACCCGGCCGTCCGCGCCGACGGTGCCGGGCATGGCGACCCCGACCGCCTCCAGCGGCGTGCCGATGCGCTCCCGCAGCCGGGCCACGTGGCCGGCCAGCTGGGCGAGGTCGTCCTCGGCACTGTGCCGGGCTCCCCAGCTGAACGAGGTTTCCTCGATACAGGCGGAGCCGGACTCGACGCGGAAGGCGACTTTCGTGCCTCCCACGTCGATGCCGAGGTGGTACGGGGTGCCCACGCCGTCAGCGGCCGGGCACCGACGGACAGAGCGCGAGCAGGTCGGCCGGCTGTCGCAGCACCACGTCGGGACCGGCGGCGAGCAGCTCGCCGATGTCGTCCGGGGGCGCCCACAGCGCGGCGGCCGACGCGACGCCGGCGCCTCGGGCGCTGGCCAGGTCGGTGGGGGCGTCGCCGATCATGATGGCCGCCTCCGGCGGGACGTCCAGCAGGTCCAGCGCGTGGCGCACGATGTCGGGCGCCGGCTTGGGCCGGGCGACCTCGTCGGAGCCGATGACGTGCTCGAAGAACGGGAGCAGGCCGAGGTTGTCGAGCAGGGACCGGGCCCGCGGCCCGCTCTTGCCGGTGGCGATGGCCAGCCGCAGGCCACGCGTCCGCAGCGTCAGGAGCAGCTCGGTGACCCCGTCGAAGACCTGGACTTCGCCGGCGAGGCGGTAGCTCTCGCGGACGAAGGGTTCCTCCATCTCCAGTGGAAGGTCCATGATCCGCATGATATCCGGAAAGTATCGACCGAGGTGGCGCCGATACTCCTCGAAGGGCGCGGGCCCGTCGCCGACCACCTCGGCGTAGGCGATGGCGAAGGCCTCGCTCATCACCGCGAAGCTGTCGACGACGACCCCGTCGAGGTCGAAGATGACCGCGTGCCGGACCGGTGCCGAGGGATCGGCCCCGGTGTCCGGCCGGTCGACGATCGGGAATGTCATGGAGCGCTCCTTCATCACTGGTACGCCGGAACCGCACCCCGGCCGCGCGCCGAGCCCGCGGAGGCGTAGAAGTTCTCGATCATCGAGACGATCGGCCGCGCTTCGGCGACGGCCCGGCCGCGGTGGCCGGGATCGGCCAGCATCGCGGCGAGGTCGCTCACCTGGCGCGTGTATTCGACGCCGATGCGCTCGAGCGGCACGGGCAGCCGGGTGGTGGTGCCCTCGCGGGTCACCGACAGCACGGGCTCGGGCTCGCGGTTGGGGCTGAAGCCGAAGGTGCACCGCAGGTCCGCGGTGCCGGCGCTGCCCTCGACGTGGATCACCGAGACGTCCCGCGCCTGGTGCGAGGCCCAGCTCGCCCGCAGGGAGACCGAGACGCCGTCGTCGCGGACCAGGAAGCCGCGCGCGGTGTCCTCGACGTCGGCGGCGTCCGCGCCGAGCTGGTCCTGCCGCCACGCCGCACGCCAGGCGCCGGCGTTGACGAAGTCGTCCGACGTCACGCCGATGACCTGGGTGAAGGCGGCCGGGCCGAGCAGGAACGCGAGCGTGTCGAGCAAGTGCCAGCCGAGGTCGTACAGCGCTCCCCCGCCGGCCTTCTCGCGCTGGGTGAACCAGCCGCCCGCGCGCGGGACACCCCGCGCCCGGATCCAGCCCAAGGCGACGTGCCGGATCTCGCCCAGCTCCGGCAGGAGCCGCCGCAGCGCACCGACGTCACCGCGGTAGCGGGCGGCACTGCCGGCCAGCAGCATCCCGCCGCTGCGTTCGGCCGCCGCGAGGACGTCGATCTCGGCGGAGTTCAGGCACACCGGCTTCTCGAGGAAGACGGAGATCCCGGTGGCGAGCAGCGCGCCCGCCACCTCGGTATGCAGGTAGTTGGGCACCGCGACGACGGCGAGGTCGACCTCGCGCGCGGTCAGCGCGGACACCGCGGCGTGCGTGGGGATGCCGGTCGCCTTCGTGAACGCCTGCCGCGACGCCGGATCGGCGTCCACCGCGGCGACCACCTCGAAGTCAGCGTGCTCGCGCAGCAGGGGCAGCCACAGTTCCCGGCCGGCCCAGCCGAGCCCGACCACCGCGGCCCGGACGCTCATGCGCACCCCTCGCTGACGCTCGGCGTGGCCTGAGCGGCACGCGCTGTGTTGGATGATTCGCTCGCGAGCTCGCTCATGCGCACCCCTCGCTGACGCTCGGCGTGGCCTGAGCGGCACACGCTGTGTTGGATGATTCGCTCGCGAGCTCGCTCATGCGCACCCCTCGCTGACGCTCGGCGTGGCCTGAGCGGCACGCGCTGTGTTGGATGATTCGCTCGCGAGCT
>NZ_CP100416.1:316387-324871 GCF_026017845.1 Amycolatopsis mediterranei | reverse complement strand
CCAGCTCGACCTTGGACCGTCCACGACCCGCCATCACCGCATCCTACAATTAGATAGCGGATTTCAGGCGCAGGACAGTAGTGCCAGCTGCGCGTCCGGCTCGTCTCCTGGGTTTGCAAGCCCTTCGCCTGGATCTGCGGCGCGATCCGCTGCGGCCCGGCGTCCCGAGCGATGGCCGCGGCCACATCCCGCTGCCCCGTGCCGAGGGCGAGCGCGGCGACGAGCATGTCGTAGAAGCTGCCGTGGTTGTTCTGAGCCTTGGCTTCGTCGGTCCCGTTCTTGCTGGTGCGCAGCCAGTCCAGGAACTGCGTGTACCAGCCGGTCATGCCGGCCTGGTCGGCCTTCGTCCAGCCGGGCGCGCCGGTGGCCAGGATCGCGGTGGCGTCGACGACCTGGCTCAGCGTGTAGGAGAACTCGATGATGCCGATCCCGCGGCCGTCCACCTTGCACGGGATGCCCTGGGCGAAGTTCATGTTCGGGTTCATCTTCGTGGCCGCGTCGAGGAACCACGTGCGCAGGTCGAGCGCCGCGCGCCGGGCGTAGCGCGCGTCCCCGGTGTAGTACCAGGCGAGCGCGAGCCGGTAGATCGCGGCGAACGCCTCGCCGCGGTAGGCGTGGTCGGTGATCTCGTCGACGATCGGGTTGCGCTGGCCGTCGCGCTGCACGAACGGGCAGCCCCACGGGTTTTCGGCGGTCGGCTGCGTCGTCGGCCACCAGTAGGGCGCCAGGCTCAGGTAGTCGTGCTTGTCCCCGCTGGGCGGGACCTGTTTCTTCGACGTGACGCTCCACGGACCCGCCGTCAGGTCGCTTCTCGCGGCCGTGAGCAGGTTGTTCAGCGCGGTGCGAGACGTCCTTTCGCCGACGAGCGCGGCGAACTTCGTGCGAAGCAGCTGATTGCCGTCGAGAACGGCGGTGGCGGGTGCACACACCGGCCCGATGACCGGGACGGTGCAGCCGGTGGGTCGCGACGCGGCCTCGGCCGGCGTGGCGAAGGAGGCGACGAGGCCGAGTGCGGCGACCGCGGCCACGACGGTGTGGCGGAAAACCATGTCCGCTCCATTCACAAATATGAACATCAAACCTGTGAGTGAATGGAGAGTACGCATGTGAACTTGCTGGAAGCAATGCCTGGTCCAAACCACCGGACCGCCGGGTCGTCAGCCGGTGAAGTCGCGCGGCCGGAAGAAGGCGACGAGCCGGGCGGTGCGGAGAGCGTCCCAGGGATCCGTGGTCGCGAGCACGGCCGCGGCACCGGTGGGGAACTTGGCCTGGACCGGCAGCGTCTCTTCCCCGTGCCCGGCGAGGTGCAGCGTCACGTCGCTGACCCCGGGCTCGTGCGCGACCAGCGCGAGCGTGGTGACCTCGGGCGGCGTCCGGCGGACGGCGTTCAGCAGCTCGGGGACATCGCCGCCGTAGAGGTCGTCGTCGTACTCGATGGGCGTCGGCGCAGGGAGTTCGTCGCTCACGCGCAGCCAGGTTTCCCGGGTGCGACGCGCGGTGGAGCAGACGACCAGCTCGGGAACGTGCCCCTCGTCGACAAGCCACCGGCCGAGCCGAGGCGCGTCACGAAGGCCGCGGGCCGCGAGGGGCCGCTCGTGGTCGGGCAAGCCCTCCGACCAGTCCGACTTCGCATGCCGGACAACGATGAGCCACCTGGTCGCGTCCATGCCCGCCACCCTAACGGCGAAGGGGCCCTGGAGCGGTTCGCTCCAGGGCCCCGGTTCCCGCTCAGCCGATCACTGCTGGGTCGGCACACCCGGCAGCGCGACCTGCGGCTGCTTCACCGGCGACAGCAGGCTGCTGCCGGCCAGACCGGTCAAGACCGGCACCACCGGAACCGACGGAAGGGACGGGACAGACGGCACCGGGCTGTCCGCCCGCGGCGCGCTGGGCACACCCGGCAGCGCGACGTGGGGCGGCTTGAGCTGCGGCAGCAGACCGCCACCGAGCAGGTCCGGCAGCGACGGGACATCGCTGCGCGCCTGGTGACCGGTGGCCCCGGCGACACTTGCGGGCAGACCGCCGAGCGTCCGGCCCGAAACCGAGCCCAGGGCACCGGTGGCCTTGCCGATGGCGTCGGCCGACCCGCTGCCGAGCAGGCTCATCGCTCCGCCGACGCCGTCGGCGCCGAGACCCGGCGTGTCGGTCCGCGACGAGACGTCGTCACGGGCCAGCGGCGACACCCCGCCGAGCACGCCGGTCAGGTCGAGCTCCACCGGGATGTGCGCGGCCTCGGTCCGGCCGACCATGACCTCGGTCGTGTCGGTGCCCGTGTTGAGCACCTCGGCCAGGATCGGGATCGTCACGTTCTTCACCTGCGGCACCAGGCCCACCGGGATCTGCACCGCCGGCTTCGCCGTCGGCGTGCCGCTGACGTGGCTGTCCACCGTGCTGTCGACGTGGTTGTTCACGGTCGACAGCGCGCCGATGCCCCAGCGGAACACCTCCGGGTCGGCCGCGACCGGCACGTCGAGCAGGGCGCCGCTGAGCGCACCGCTGCCGGCCGTGGTCTCGTCGCCGCCGTCGGTCGCGGTCAGGTCGTTCTGGACGTCGTTCGTCGCGGACCCGATCGCCGAGATGCCCAGGCCGTAGACCTGCGGCATCGCCTGCGGGTCGGCCGAGAGGATGTCGCCCGAGAGCGCACCGCCCGTGCCGTCGGTGACGATCGGGCCACCGGAGACGAGGTCGTAGGTGTTCTCGGTGTGGTTGGCCGTGTTGGCCATCAGCGAGATCGACTGACCGGTCGCCTGGACCAGCGGCTGGATCGGCGCGGCGACCGCGTCACCGGCGATCGCACCGTCCACACCGGACGTGTACGTCGTGCCACCGGCGTGCGAGCTGACGTCGTTGTCCGCGTCGGTGACCGCGCCGCCGATCCAGGACACCGCCCAGCTGCTGACCTGGCCGGCGCCACCGATCGGGGCTTCGACGACGTTGCCGGCCACCGCACCCCGGTCACCGTCGGCGTAGTTCGGGCCGCCGGAGGTGAACTCGGTGACGTTGGTGCCGATCGCCTCGGCGTTGCCGCCCCAGGTGGCACCGATCGTGTTGACCTGCACCGGCAGCGAGCTCGCCTGGTCGACGACGTTGCCGGCGACCGCGCCGCCCTTGCCCGTCGCGGCGTCCGCGCCACCGGTGTGGACGTGGGTGATGAAGTCGCCGTGGCTGGTCGGGTTGCCGCCCCACGCCCCGGCGATGTTCATCACCTGGGCGCCGATGGCTTCCGGCGCGGTGACGATGTTGCTGGAGACCACACCGCCGTCGTCGTCGGTGTTGTTGTCCCCGCCCGAGGTGAGGCACTTGTGCTCGGTCATCGTCGAGGTCGGGATGCCGCCCCACGCGTAGGCGCCGTTGAGCACCTCGACCGGCGTCGCCAGCGGCGCGTCGACGATGTTGCCCGCGGCGACGGCGTTGTTGCCCGAAGTGCCCTGGAAGCCACCCGCGACGACGTTCTCGGCGTTGGAGCACGACGAAGTCGGGATGCCGCCCCACGCGCCGGCGTTGCAGATGACGTCGGCGTCGCCGGCCAGCGACGGGCCGACGATGTTGCCACCGCCCACGGAGTTGTCGCCGTGGTCGTAGGTGTTGCCGCCGACGACGGAGTCGACGGTGGTGTAGCACTCGGCGGTGGAGATGCCGCCCCAGTCGCCCGCGGTGCCGCAGACCTGGGCCGGGAGCGTCGCCGGCACGTCGGCGACGGTGCCGCCGACGATGGAGTTGTCGCCGTTGGTCACCTGGCCGCCACCGGCGTGCGCGGTGTTCTCGTGCGTGCAGTGCGTGGAGGTGATGCCGCCCCACGCGCCGGTGTTGCAGGAGGCCACGACGGGCTCCGCCACCTGCGGGTGCGCGACCGTCCCACCGACGAGCGAGCCGCCGCCACCGGTGTAGACGTCGCCGCCCGCTGTCGAGTCGACGACGCTGGCGCCCATCGCGTCGGCCAAGCCGCCCCACGCGGCGGAGTTGTGGTTGCCGGTCACCGGCAGCGCCACCGGCGCGTCGGCGACCGTGCCGCTCGCGACCGACTTGGTGCCGTCGGTCGCGTCGCCGCCACCCGCCTGCACGGAGTAGTCGTTGGTGCAGGTGGTGCCGGTGATGCCGCCCCACGGGCCGGTCGTGCAGTTGACCTCGGCGGGGCCGGCCACCTGCGGGTGGACGACACTGCCGGCGGCCAGCGCGCCGGCGCCGTCGGTGACGAGCTCGCCGCCCGCGACCGAGCCGACGTTGTTCTCCGACGTCGCGAAGGACTCGCCGCCCCACGCGCCGGCGGTGCCGAGCACGTTGACCGGCAAGGCCACCGGGGCTCCGGCGGCGGTGCCACCGCCCACGGACTTGACGCCGTCGGTGATCGTGCCACCGCCGGCGTTCGCGTTGAGGTTGTTCACCGAGTCGGCGTGGGTGAGCCCACCCCAGGGACCCGAGGTGCCGTTCACCGCGACCGGAGCGGCCACGCCCGGGGTGAGCGCGGTGCCACCGACCAGCGAGCCGGCGCCGGCCGTGGTCACGTACGGCCCGCTCTCGGGAGCGCCCCGCAAGACGGACTCGGACGTTCCGGCCTCCGCGAGCACCGTGTTGACCGTGTTCGCGGTGGCCTTGCCACCCCAGGCGGCCGCGGTCCCGTCGACCTGGGCCGGCAGCGCGACCGGAACGCCGGCGACGGTGCCGGAGACGACGCCGTCCCTGCCGCTGGTGGTCAGCTGACCGGGCGAGTGGGCACCCTGGGTCGTGGTGGTGTTGACCGTGCCGGTGCCGCCCCAGCCGGCGGCGGTGTTGTTGACGCCGATCGGCAGCGCGCCCTGGACCGCGGCGATGGTGCCCGAGACGACGCCGTTGTCGCCGTTGGTGGTCACCGGGCCGCCGACCGTGCTGTCCTGGTTCGCGAAGCCGTCGACCGTCGCGTTGGACAGCGTGCCGAAGGCCAGGTTGTTGACCCCGATCGGAGCCGTCACCGGCGTGGTGACGACGTTGCCCGCGATCGGCTTGCCCTCACCCGTCGTGGTGATCGGGCCACCCTGCCGGTGGACCTGCTGCGAGTCGTTGACGACGTGGGAGTCGCCGCCCGCACCGACCGCCCAGCCCGTGATCTGCACCGGAGCCGAGACGTCGGGCTTGACGACGTTGCCCAGCAGCGCGCCCGCGAGCGGCTTGCTCGTGTCGTGGAGCACCGTGCCGGTGGTGACGTCGGTGTCGGTGTCGAGCGGCAGCGGCGCTTCGCCGGCCGGGGTGCCGAGGTTGATCTTGCGGATCTGGATCGGCACGGAGGCGCCACCGTCCAGCGGCGACGGAGCGAGGTCGGGGTTGACCTGCTCCTCGGCGGAAGCGATGCCGGTGCCCAGCATCATCAGGCCGCCGGCCAACATCGCGGACTGCAGCCCGCGCTTGGCCCATGGGTGCATTACTCGTTCTCCTGTTCGTGTTCTTTGAGGCTTGGCTGAGGAAGAAGAGGGACGATCAGCGGGCGGATTCCTGCGTGCGACGCCGCGCGGACCGGACGAGGACGACACCCAGAACGAGACTGACGACGCCGAAGACAATCCACCAAGTCAGATTCGCTCCGGTCGTCGCGAGCAGCCCGCCACCCCCGACGACACCACCGATTCCAGGTCGATACACGATTTTCTCCGATTTTCCACATGACCGCGTCGGGTGCATCGGCTCACCAACGCACGCCGGACCGCAAGAATCGCGAATGAATTGATCGAGACAGTAACGGCCAGCTCACAAAGGGTGCAAACCGAGTGACCAGACAGCACCTGATAGTGGGGTTTGAGTAGATCGTTGGTGGATACGACAACCGGCTGATCACCGGTTATCCGGGTCGACACCCTGAACTACCGACACCCGAACGAGTGGTCGACCCCGCCCGGAACTTCAAAGAGCAACGCCGTTATCGTGCGGCCAACACTCGATTCTTCCCCCGGAGCGACGCAATGAGCCTGTCGTTATTGCTGAGCTGTGCACAGGCGTTCGCGATTGTCATGAGCGCGGCGTTCGTCCTCTACGTCTGCGGAATCATCGTGCCGTACCTGCGGCACCGGCCCACCTGGCCCGGCGACCCAACGCTCTTTCGGTGGCATTTTTTCGTGCCGTGCCGCGACGAGGAGCTCGTCATCGGGGACACGGTCCGGTACCTGCGGACGCGGTTCCGGGCGGCGCACGTCTGGGTGATCGACGACCATTCCGACGACCGCACGCTCGACATCGTCCGCCGGATGCAGGGCCGGGGGGACTCCCAGCTGCACGTCGTCGCCCGCCGCCGTCCGCACGCCCGCACGGGCAAGAGCGACGCGCTCAATGCCGCCTACCGGGCGCTGCGCGCGTGGGTCGGCCGTCACGACGACGGCGCGAACACGATCGTCGTCGTGGTCGACGCGGACGGCAGGCCGGCGGGCAACTGCATGTACGTCTGCACGGCGCCCCACCTCTTCGGCGATCCGGCGATGGGTGCGGTGCAGATCGACGTCCGGATGGGCAACCGGGGCACGGCGCCCGGGTCGGGCAACCGGGTCCGCCGCCGGTTCGGCCGCGCCCTGGTGCGCATGCAGGACCTGGAGTTCCGCACGGCGATCGCGGCGATCCAGATGTCCCGCGGCCACACGGGCACGATCGCCATGGGCGGCAACGGTCAGTTCACCAGGCTGTCCGCCCTCGATTCGATCGCCGGCCCGCAACGCCGCCCGTGGCGCGGCTCGCTGCTCGAGGACTTCGAGCTCGGCGTCCACCTGCTGACGGAAGGCTGGAAGACGGGCTTCAGCGTCGACACGCACGTCGACCAGGAAGGCCTGTACAGCATGCGGCGGTTCCTGGCGCAGCGAACCCGCTGGAGCCAGGGCACGATGCAGTGCGCGCGGTACGCCCGCCGGATCTGGAAGTCCCCGCACCTGAGCACGTTCGGCGCGGCGGAGATGCTGTACTACCTGGCCCAGCCGTGGATGCAGCTGCTGGGCAGCGTGGTGTACCCGATCCCGTTGGTGCTGTTGACGATCCACGCGATCACCGAACCGGCGGTGGCGTGGGCGTGGTTCACGAGCGGCGCGTGGAAATTCCTGCTGGCCTACGGCGTCGCGGGCATGCTGCCGTTCCTGATCTGGGGCCCGGTTTACCGCAAGCACTGCGAGCCGAAGTCCGGGCCGCTGCGCGGAATCGCGTACGGGCTGGGCTACGCGTGCTACATCTACACGTTCTACATCACGGTGTGGCGAGCGGTGTTCCGCCTGGTCCGGGGGCGCAACGGGTGGGCCAAGACGCGTCGCAACACCGAGCGGGCGAACACGAAGGTGGTGGCGTTGGACCGGTGATCACGGCCGTTCGCCGCACAGTAACGGGGATTTTCCGACACCCAGGACGACTAACCCGATAGGGTGAGCCCCCAGACCGAGTTGATCTAGGAACCTGGGTGGTTAACGTGGGGAAAATCCGACGTCTGGCAACGATCGCGACCGGTGTCGTGGCAAGTGTGGCGATGGCGGCCGCGCCGGCTTCGGCGGCGACGTCTTCGGCGGACCTTCCCGAGGGGATGACCGCGAGCTACATCGTCGTCGATCAGGAGACCGGCACCGTCTCCGCCTCCGACGAGCACAAGCAGTACCGCTCGGCCTCGCTGGTCAAGCTGTTCATCGCGCTCGACTACCTCGAATCGCACGGGCCCGACTACGAGATCCCGGCCGACGACCTGGCGCTGCTCGAGCCGATGCTGCGCTCCAGCAACGACGACGCCGCCAGCACGCTGTGGGTGCGCGACGGCTGGGACGAGATCGTCAAGCGGATGGTCACCACGATCGGTCTCACCGACACCGCGCCGCCTACCGCTCGTGGCAAGTGGGGCTACACCGCGATCAGCGCCGCGGACATCGCCAAGACCTACCAGTACATCCTGCACGACGCGAACCCGAAGTACCGCGACTTCATCATGGGCAACCTGGCGCAGTCGACCAAGTGCGGTTCGGACGGCTTCGACCAGTCGTTCGGCCTTCCGAGCGCGGTGCCCGGGCCGAAGGCGGTCAAGCAGGGGTGGTCCGGTTTCGGCGCCGCGCCGGCGCCTGGTCAGGAATGCACGGGGACCAACGCCCGCACGCTGCGCGTGCTGAATTCGCCGGAGGTCAAGGCGGCCACCGCGGTCGCGTCCAGCGGCGAAGGCACGCTCGGCGCCAAGAGCGCGTTCAGCGCCCAGGACATTGACCTGACCAGCCGGGCCATGCACACGAGCGGCACGGTGGGCGCGAACAACTGCAAGATCGTGGTGGTGCTGACGCTGGAGCCGACCACGCTGTCCTGGCAGGACTCCGCCAGCCGGATCACCCAGCTCACCCAGGACGTCTTCTTCCAGTCCGCGCTCTGAAAGCGCTTAGCTGAACCACCGGTGGCGGGGGGCGGGGCCCCAACCCCCCCCCCCCCCCCCCCCCAAAAACACGGGAATATAGCACCCCCCCCCGGCCCCGCGGGAGGCGGGGGGGACCCCCCCGCCCGCCACAACCAGGAGCACCCCAC